>MGUQ01000019.1:0-17207 GCA_001799975.1 Elusimicrobia bacterium RIFCSPLOWO2_01_FULL_54_10
GCCATCAACCGCTTTATTGAAATCCGCGAACGCATCGGCATTCCCACCACTCAGGAAGACGTTCGGTTCATGGCGCAATACTACGATAGGATCCGCGCTGAAAACCGCCAAACCTACATTGACGAGTATCAGCGCCTCCACGGGCAACCTCCGCCGGAACTCCAGGACCGGGATTTTATAGACAATACGAGTTTTATGAGAGAAATCAATTTGAGGGCCGGAGAAGACCTCTTCCGCAAATTGACGGGGCATGAACTCAACGAAGCGGCCGCCTGGACGCAAGGCGATTGGGACCGTCTGGAAACGGAGCTTGATGCCATCACTGCCGGCAGGCTGGCCAGGCCCCAAACTCCAGCCATGGACGCTTTTGAGCCGCTTGAGACAGGAGACAAGGCCTGGGAAACCGTGAAGGAGCGCATCCACGGCGCCAGGTTCATCAAAGAAGGCTATATAAACTCCATCGGCGTCCGGACGGACGGTTTGGCGTACGAGCCCGTGTCCAACTTGGACGCTCAATTCATCGGCACAACCTTTATCCTCAGATATGGCTTCACGCGCGAAGAAGTGCTCCAGCGTTTCAGTGAAGTCATGAGATACAAAGTGGTGGGGATGATTTATAACCCCCTTCAGGTGACGGATGCGGCCGGAAACCGGGTGACCGGATATTCTCCCATGCAGAGAGGCGAAGATTCATCCTATGTGACGCTGAGGGAAAAAGTGGTGGGGCCTCAGCAGGCCGCGGCCACCCCGCAGGAAAGACTGGTCAAGGCCATGCACACGGTGAGCCAGATGATCAAGTTTTCAAGCTTGTCCAAAAGAATGGCTGAAAGCGAAAACCCCGTTCGTTTTAAGGATGACAGCACCATGGTGTCGGACAGCCTCCTCCAGGAAATGAGGCAAAGGCTGGGCAATGAAGACGCACAATTGTTGAATCTGCCCGATGCATTCTGGCACAGCGGTTTTGCAAACCGTTTGATCGAGATCGGGCAGACCGATGAGAAGATCCTGAGGAATTGGCTGGTTGACGTCAACAAGCGCTCGGGCGGCTCTTTCCTCAAACAGCTTTATCCCGACCTTTTCTGGTATTCGGACTTGGGCGAACAGGTTGATGAGTTCCAGCCGGGGGAACTTTATCTCTATGTTTTTTACAAGGACGCCGCGTTCATTCAAGAGCAGGCAAAGTTGTATCTTGGCCATTACTTGGACACCGTCCAGCTTCAGCCGCTCGTCACGCTTCTGCGCAAAGGCCGCCCTGTTCTGGACAACTTCGCTCGCTGGAAAGGCGTGCCCGAATATTTCAAGACCTTGGCGGCAAAGGACACCGCCTATGTTGACATGGGGGAGGAGGGAAACCGCCAGCGCCTCCTTTTGAACTTGTGGCGCATCAATTTCAATGAGGTTCTCCCCAAGGACCGTCTCCTGGTAAAAGCGGATCAGCTCAATCAACTGCAGGATGTTTATGCCGCGGACGGAGGGCTTTCTCCGGGCAGGATCCACGGCATGGCCGAAGAGTGGCTCGACCGCCAAGGGGGTCTGGAAAGAGACTTTGTGGATCTGGTGATTCAGGATTTCAGCGCGAGCGGGCGTCCCGCTTCCCAGCTTGACGCGGCAAAAAGAGAGCTTAATGATTACATGTCTCCCATGCTGATCTGGCTTGTGAAAGATCTCCCGGAGCGGCAGACCAAACAGAGAATAAAACTGCTGAAAGACGACAAGTATGCCAGAATCCGGGCCAAGTACACGCCGGACCTGCAACGGGAGCGCCAAGAACAAAGAAACGCTTTGAGAAGCGGGCTTCAGCTTGAAAATGACTATTTCACCTTGAGGCGTGAAATTGCAGAAAGGAATTTGGCGAGCTACGGCAATCAGCGTTTATTCATCTGGGAGATGGACCTCCTCATCAAAGCCATGCAAAGCGAGGGATATTCCGTCGATCAAGTTCTTCAACTATACATCAATCTCAAAGCGGAATTGGCCAAGACATATAAGGAAGTCTTTAACGCCGGCGAGCTTAATTTTGAGGAAGAAGGGCGCATCGGCGGCCTCTTGGGCCCCATTCTGCAAAAATGGAGCTTCATGGGATCCGGGAGCCAGGCGGCCATTGAAAACGAGCTGGGTTTTACGGCCATACAAGGGAAGGACAGCGATTTAAGCGACATCAAGGAAATTTTTGACCGCACTAAGTTCCTTCAGGAAAATTTCGCTAAACTTGGAAGGAAGCTCACCTTTGACGAAGCCTATGTGATGGCCTACAACTCTTTCCAGTCTCGGATTGAAATTAAAGGGCTTCAGGTTTGGGTGGCCACCATTGAGCACTTGATTGCCCGGGCCAGGGCGCTCGGCATCGATGTCAATGACGATTACTTGACTCAAATTATTTTGACAGCGGACAGTTGGTATTCTCTGGGCCTTACGGACCCCGCCAAAGCCAGACACTATGAGACCCAGGAATATAGAAACGCCGTTCAGACCGTCTTTGACCGCCCCCAGGTGAGAAACCTGCTTGCTAATTCGTCGTTTGGCAAGGTGATTTTGGATTCCCGGGACGCCATTGCTGCCCGAATGGAGCAGGCCAACATGAAACCCGCGCAGTTGGCGGCTGCCTTTGACAATTTCGTCAAGTTTTGGGGCTGGCTGGGGGAGCGCAGAGCCGAGGCCAACGCCATGGCCGCCACAGACCGGACGGGCACCATCCTGGGAATTCCTGAAATTGAAGATCCGGGGCGCCTTTTGGTTTACTTGGACAATTCCTTCCTGGATGCTACCAAGCGGCTCAACCTTTTGGACATCATCGCTCAGCGTCAGATCCAGATGATCCGGGACGGCGCGGTCAAGTCCTATTTGGGACGCCGCCTGCCCGTGCCGGACCTTGAGACCCAGCGCCGGATACTGGAAACCGGGATGCGCGATGACATAGAAAGAACCATCAATATGGCGTATAAACAGCAAATTGATCCTTACTTGGAACCTTTTCTGCCGCAAGATTCTTCTGTTGACTATAATTCCCTTTCAATGGGGGCCCTTATCAAAACCCTTTTGTTTGATCCCGCGCAAGCCGAATTGATCATCAAGAGCTGGCTGAGGGCCACGCTCAATTACGAAGTCAAAGGCCGGTGGGGAATTGGACAGGGCTGGTTCAACATCGTAGGGCTATCAACTCTCATCACTGTTTTTATCGCTGTGGGCACTTTCTTTTGGGATCTTGTTACCCAACGAGTTGATGCGCACAGCGGACTCAAGGCAAAGTGGAGAATTTTCAATTCATTGGTTATTTTCGGCGATCTTGTCTTCATGCTGGTCTGGCTTTCCGTGCATGACCTGACATTTATCAATCTTCATTTTGTATCTTTCGTTTTTCTGGCAAACCTTTATCTCATGTATCCGATTTTCTTAAAGCTTTTCAGCTTTTTCTATGTACTTAAGGATTTATTTGTGGAGCCGGCCGTGATCGGCCCGCGCATGGAGTATGACGATCACGGGCGCCTGCACATAAAGGGCAAACCAGATTCCATTCCGGAGCTGTCCACTGCGGACGGCCAAATGAATGCGGTGTTCGTGTTGGACCACAAATATGGCGACCGCCATAATGTGGAATATCTTGCGGGGATGTTGAAGAGAAACCCTGGAATGATATTGATTTTGGGGTTAACGGATCCCAAACGGGGTCTAAATTATGCTGGGTATACTGATGAAGAACTTTACGATGATGAAGGAAATTCAAAGATTAAAGATGACCCCTGGCCGCCGCTTACAGACAGAGTTGAAAGAGACCGCGCTACTCGGGAACAGATTCGCCAAAACCTGGCGCCGTTGCTTGATCAGTATCCGGACAGAGTCTTCACGTTGATGTACCATGAATTCACAAGGTATGACAAGCCTTTTGTCTATCAAGCGGCGATCAATTGGCTTTGCACCGGCAATCCAAACTTCCATTATCCGGATGGACATCCTTTTCCCCTCTGGGAAGGAATCAACCAAAAGCAGGGCCGTCCGGTGGATGTCATCACGGGAGTTTTTACGGCGGCGGGCACTGTGGAACCCATCACACACTCCTCTGTTGATGCAATTCGATATGACCCCAATCTTGGAAGGTCCAGAGTCAAAAATTTTCTTGTCAAAGACATTGAAATCGATGTCCCGGCTCAAGAGGCGACAAAACTTTTCATGAAAATGAATGATCCCGCCTCAGATCCTTGGACAATCCTCCAGCCCCGGGTCCGTTTCCGCAACGAAGACGATTCCTTGAGGACTTTGGCGGAAGCCTTCGCACAGAAAGCTCTTTGGTTCAACAACCAGGCCATCATGGGAGTTCACGGGGAAGTCCGAGGCTCCGGAAAATTTGGCATTAAAGTGGATCAATATTACAACCAGGTGGTGAGGCCTTCAATCAATCCTGACGGAAGTAGGTCTCCCGGAAGATATTTTGAACATGCCGTGCAAACCAGCGAGCAGTTCAGGGGCGGAGTTTGGGGGGGAGCTGGGTGGGCTGCCTCCATGCTATTGTTGGCGGGTCTGGGTATTGGGCTGTTTTGGTTCAACCTCATCCTAGGGTTGATTGCGGCAATTCCCATTTTTCTCCTGGCCATGCTGATCACTAGTTTTTGGCCCACGGAACCCAACACAGGCACGCCCAGGGCCATAATGAGCCATGATGAATATGAATCCAATTTCGCTCCCATGGCTCTCGTGGACGATGTGCTGATCACGGATGCCGCCCTGAGCAATTATCTGGAATGGGTGGGTCTGCTTTATAAATGGTCCGGCAATTTCGATGCGTTTACTCTATTTTCAAGGTTTAGAAGGGCCATTCATTACGGCGTTTCCAGCCGTTTCTTCAACAATTTGGTTTTAAGGGGCTTGGTGGGCACCGCTCTCTTTTCCATTATCTTTATTGCTGGCGGTTTTGCCGTGAATCTCCCAGGAGTTGAAGGCATTCGGATCCCCTTTTTGGCTGAATTCCTTTATGGTTTCGCAATGATCATTCTCCTTCATGATAAGGACACTTCTCCCACGATCAAACATATAAGCAAGGTTGGCCGTTTACCCGGGGCATTAATGTTCGCGGCCACAGTTCTTGGCGGATGGTTTTTTCCGGGAACGTTTATTTTTGTGGTAGGCATCATGGTGGTTTTGCAATTGCTCATGCCCAACAATAGGCTTCATTTCCTATATTCTCTAATGGGATTGTCGGATGACTTGAGCTCAACCGGGTATGGACGCCCCTTTCCGCAAGAACATCGATTGGCCAGAATTCTCTTATCCCCCTTCGCATTTATCAACATCGCTCTCTGGGCCTTATGGGAAGCTTTCACCTCAACTCTCAATCTGCTTCCTTTCATGTTTTTTGTTTGGCGCTTTATTAAGCGCGGGATCAAAAATATCTGGAAACTGACGGTCTTGAGGGAAAATCTCACGTGGGGCAACGAAGATGTTCCCAAAAATAATTTCATGCATTTTCATTGGTTCTTCAGAACCCCGGTCATTGCCGGGCTTTCGCTTTTATTTTTGACCATGGCGTCGGGATGGATGCCTTATATGGGCCTGGGATGGCTGCAATTATCTTTTGAAGCCCAAAGAAATATTATGCTGGGCCTGTTGCTTTTCGATATGACCTACGTCATGTGGGGACGGCAGCCCACAACCTCGCCTGCGGTGCGTTTTCTGTATTGGGCCCTTGAGGCGTTTTTGTTCTTTGCCATCTATTTTTTCGCTCCGTTCCTTGGGGCGTTCATTGACCAGCATTGGCTGATGAGAGGCTTGACGCTGATCCTCACCTTTATCGGCGGAGGCGTTGTGGCTTATGTCACCAGCCATCTCTATACCGGTAGAAAAACCCGCCCTGTCGCGGCGGCCATGTCTTTCGTGGTGATAAGTTTCATCTTTATATATTTTGCCAATGCCGAATCCATTCCTGGATTGGCGGAGTGGCTAAAAAATGTGAACCTTTCCATTTTTGTTTTCCAGCCCATGGCGGATGGAATGTCTGTTGGAGTGAGCCCTCAAGGCCTGGGGCGCATGCTGGGAACAAACCCTCTTTTCATGGCGTTGCACGCAATGATTATGGGGAGCTTTGTTCTTTATCTTCTGCTTTGGCCGGTTACCGGTTTGATAAGGCTGGTGCGCGGCGCACGGCCCAAGCCGCGGGTTCCTGCCGCCGCTTTCGCGCCCATGGTTTTTCTGCCTTTTATGGCCTCACCACAAAATTACTCCGCATTTTGGTCTTGGCAAATCCCATTTATATATCAATTTTCTCCGATCACTCAATCATTGATACAGTTGTTGGCGCCGGTGGTCATTTTCCTGGTTATCGCGGTGATCGTATTTTTATTTACACAGCATCTTCGCAAACGATATGGCTGGGATAAACATGATGGCGGCGACGATGATGATTATCGAGGCAGAAGCGGCGGCATGGGCGGGGGTGCGATGACGGGCGGCTTTGTGCGTCCCAGGGACTCAAAATGGGCCGCGGCCGCTTCTTTGGGAGCGGGGGGGATTGCGCTTGCGGTTCATTCATGGGTGATGATCACTTTCGGGTGGGTTCCCGTCGTCATATTTTCCGTTTCAGCTGTGCTTGCCATCAACCGGCAGAAAAAAAGCATGCCCCTTTGGCTGGAGGCGGTTCTCAAGGCATCTCTCGTCTTTCACCCGCTTCTTGGGGCGGCGTTCATGACTTATCAGGCTTCAGCCATAAACCGGGCCAAGGAAAAGGCCAATGCCTGGCTGGCAAAAAGCGGGAAAAACCGGGGGGCTGACCTGCCCACGAAAGCCGAGCTTGAGGCTCTCAAGGCGCGGTTAGGGATTGATCCCGACATTCAAATCCTGCACAGCACTGACGAGACAAATGAAGTTGCCTATGTTCTGCCTCACGAAGCCCAAGACCGCATCATCCGCATCGATTACCGCGCTTTCACTTCCCTTCCGTTGTTCCTGCAAAGAAGCATTCTTAAAGACCACGAAATCGCCCATTTTGCCTCTCCCAATGAAATCCCGGCTTATACCCGGCAGATTTTAAACGCGCCCGGAAAACTTTTTGGCGCGGCACCTCAAACCATCCGCTTCCCGCGAGTCGTTTCCTCTTCACGATACGCATACCACACCGTCCTGCGGGGGATTACCGTTATCCTCATTGCGGCCATCTTACTGCCCCTTAGCATCATCGGCCAGGGACGAGTTCAATTCGCCCGGGATTATCGACAAGAAGAACTGTTGAATGATAGTACCGTTCGGGAGAGGTTTATCAATGAGGTATTAATTGCCGAAGCCAAGTTCCATCAGGCGGGTGTGGGATATAACGATGTGACCGGTCTCACTTATGACGGGCACTCGATAAATTTTGAAACAGGGGAGCTTATAGGCGCGCCCAGAATGTGGAGCGCGGCCTCCAAGGAGTCGATACACGTCATGCTCTTGGCATTGGCTATCTCGGGCTCAACCCGGGCGCAATTATTCATTTCACCGGATAATCCCGCCGCCGCCAGGGCGAAAGCTCTGGATATTCTGGCCAAGAAAATGACCAGCTATGAGAAGTTCAACCGGGAGTATCCCGGGTTTGGCGGCTTCCTTCCCTGGTTTCTCAATCAGAATGCCGGCATGCGCCCCACGGACGATTGGCAAAACCGCGTCCCGGGTTTGGACAACGGCATGCTCGCATGGTCCTTGTTCTTGGCAGCGGATGTTCACGCTCAGCAAGGCAATCTTGCCCTGGGAAACCGGTATCGAAATTATTGGCAGCTCATGGCCAGGAACGCTCCGGCCGTTTTCTATGACGCTTCAACGGGAAAAGTAAGAGCGGAGGCCAGAATAGGCAACACGAGAGCGGCGCCGGCGACGGCAAACTATTCCAACAATCAAGAAGGCTATTGGTTGGATGATCCATATGAAGGGGAGCTCCTGGTTCTGTTCATGTCCTGCTTCAGCAATATGCCTCAAGCCCAAATTGACCGCATCTGGCAGGAAAAAAGCCTCGTCCGCTCCGCATATCGCACGCAGGACGGCCAAAGAATCACCGTGCGCCAAGGACATTGGTATTCTTCACACGAAATGTTGAACAGTCTTATTGCTCCCTATATTGACGACCCGCTTATCCGCAGGGTGTTAGCACTGGGGGAGAAAGCCCGCACATGGCACTCCGCTGAAAACGGAATCCCGGGGCTTTTTGCTTCCACGCACGAACCTGTGGCCGGCAATGTCTCGCCTCTGTATGTCAGCGAAATTGGAGTTCCTTCGATTGCCGCGCAAGCCGTGGAAAGGCAGGACATTGTGGCGCCTTATGCGGCGTTCCCCGTGATTGCCATGGATGAAAAAACAGGAATAGCTTGGTATCAAACAATGCTTTCTGGCCCCAAGATGCAAGGGCCCTATGGCGCCACCGAGTCCGCGCATGTAAATGGCCAACGAATAGCTCCTCTCCTCACGTGGGATGGGAAAGACACAACCATTCTTGCGATCGTTGGGAATTCCACTCAGATGATGGGGGACGCCTTGAAACGGGCTTCGGTTTACACGCGTTTTATACAATTAATTGGGAGAAAATACCGGTCGGTTTTTGGAAGCGCTCCCTTAGAAGGGGAAGATTTGCCTTTCAGGACGCCGACGGCCGCAATTCCACTTGCAATGCCGGACTTTAGTCCCCCGTCCGCAATAGCGTCCATAGATGTTTTGGAAGGAACCGAATTCCAGGGCCAGGGAGAGCTTTTCGCTTTGCACATGAGAAACGCCAACAGTCTCGTTCTGCCGGCAGTGAGGGGCTATATCTGGAACAGCATCACTCCCGTGGATGTCAAAGCCAATCCCTGGATCACCTTAAACGTTCAGACGGCAGGGGGCGGGGGGCGGGGCATTTATATAGAGATTAAAAATACTGATGACACCGTGGTGAGCGGAGAAAGGGTGCGGATTGAATTCCCCAACACCGGAGGCCAGCATAAATTATTTTCAATCAACATGGGTCCCTTGCTTAAAACACCAAACACTCGCGCCGCCATCTTCGCATATTCGGACCCTGAAGTAATCATTGATTTTCAGAAACCCGTCAGCGCCTTTACGGCTCAGATGCCCGCAGGAAGCCAGGCTTTGAGTTGGGACGGCAGACGGTTTGGCATCGTACAAGGCGCCGTTGCCGCGGCGGCAGGCGCGGCAGGGACCCGAGCGGCGTTAAATTTGCTGGACAGGATAAATTTTGTGAACACCGGCTTAAATTTAAGACAAGACCGCAACCTAATCATCGGCCCCGGCAACGGGTTTGCCTGGGCGCTTGTCCCTCCCACTCTCCAGCCCACACTCACGGCGCGCCAGCAGTTGTCCATCACCGTTAAATCAGATGCCGAAGCTGAAATATGGCTTGAGCTTAAAAACACAGATGCCGATGAAAAAGCCATTGCTCAGACGGAGCTCAGGTTCGGTGTCCCGAAAATCAAGGTTCAAATCCCCAACACGAACGGCCAGTTTAGGACTATTCAGGTTCCTTTGCAGATGCTCCCCGGCGTGAGAAACAAAAGGCTTAAAGTGATTGCGATATCTGATCCCTCGGGCGCACGAGTTGAAATTTCAGACATATCATTTCCGGGTTCGTCAGTCGCGGGCAATGTCCGCCCCTTCAACGTCATTTACAAGGGCGCTTTGGCATGGGTACTGGCGGGATTAACTGGATTACTTATTGTTATTCCCGGTTTAGCAGGCTGGGACTGGGTTCCGGCCGTCATAAGTTATTTGGGAGCGATTGTCATGGGCGTCGCGGCCCTGCCCCACATGAGCCAATTCATTTTGGCGGTTTTGACCAGAATGGCATGGGCAGCTCTGTTTATTTTTGGCGTCCGCGCCCAGAAAATTGGTATCGATGAACAGCAAGCAATTAAGGACGCCCTGGGACCAAAGCTTAAGGAATTGCAAATTCTTGAACAGGCAGATATGAATGATGTGGGTGGATTCTTCGGGCACTATGGGCTCACGAAGGATGCAAATGGCATTGTTTATCTCCCAAACTGGCTTGCTGCCAGGTGGGGCAACGCGGTTTTAGACAAGCTCCGGGCAAATCTTCTGGCCATCGTCCTTTCCCGCGAGCGTGCGCGATTGGAAGGAAAATCCACCCTTCAAATTGATCTAGCCCAGTCCTTGTCCCCGTTTATCCGCTTATATAAATTTGTCGTCTCTCCGCTCCGCACCGGAGCCATAGTTGGCTCCAAAGGTGCTGGCATGACGCTTTCCCAAATTCAGGAAGCATTGCAAATCTCTGTGCTCCAAGGTGGAGCCCCATACTTAAACCTGGATCAAATCTCTGAAATATTGAGACTGATTGAATCAGGAAAATTGAGTCAGGGTGAAATTGTGGATGTGATTAATTCCGACGATCGCGTAATCACGAGCATTGGCCGGGACATCGCCCATGCTTACGGTATTCGCCACAGGACGGCAAACATTTTGATCAGAACTCCGGAAGGAAAGTTTATATTCCAAGTGCGGGCTCACCACAAGAAGGCATATCCTTACGGATTATCCGCCTATGGAGGGCATTTGCTAAAGGGGGAGACCTACGACGAGGCAAGGAACGGCGAAATGGTGCAAGAGCTGGGCTTTGCGGACGGGTATAAGCTCAAGGGACAGTTTGTTTCGTTGGGACAACCCGGGTCCTTCAAATCGCCGGACTGGGATCGCAAAAACATCGACCTGCGGTCCTGGGATGTTTATGAAGCGCCTAGCGAAGAAGTCGACCTTATAAGAAAGAATGCTGCTGAAGTTGAGGAGTATAAAAAGTCACATACAAGACAAGAGTTTGAGGATTGGCTTGTCAGCCAAGCAAAGAGCGCCAGTGGACGCGGAGAGGTATATGCTGTGGTCGAGTTGAGTCTGGATGAAGTCGTCAGAATTGCCAGTCAAGGGCATATCGAAATTCCACATTCGTTTGTGGACGGCATTCAGACGATCCGGTCTCAGCCTTCTGCAGATTCATTGGGTCATTTTATAGGCCAACAAGAGAATGTGGAATTGATCAAGGCATCTTCAAAACCCACTGATCTGTCGAGTCAAATAGAAACCATGCGCAAAGAGTTCAAAGTTTGGAAAAATTGGGCTTTATCCTATGCCGAGGAATATAAGAAAACGCATCCAAATGCCGACGAAGAGAATGTTCAATTGGTGGGCAAAACTATTGTTCAGGAAATTGAAGAAGATATATATGAGCCTTTGTTGATGGCTCTGGACAAAATTGAGAAAAAAGTTAAATCCAGGGAAATCGATCCGACAAACGTAACCTTAAAGTTATCGCGGAATGGTGAAGAAGGCAAGATAGGTTTTTCACGCGAGGCACGCGTGGCAAGCTTGGCCATGAAGGGGAATCCCTGGCAGATGGGCCATCTGTTTATGGCGCTTGAAGCCATTGGGGAGCATGGTATGGATAAAATCATATTGATCGTTGACAATGGAGATCCTAGAAAGCTTGATTTATCAACATTGACATTTCGAGACAAAATGACAATTGATCTGGTAGAAAAACTCAGCCCGTTTGTGGAATATTCACAAATTTTTAAGGACGAGTTTGACCTGGATTCTTATGACGGCGAAAGGGCGATATTCCGCCTTTCAAAGTGGAATAAAGGGCTTAACGTCAAATGGTTTCATTTTGCAGGTTCCGATCATCGTCCGTGGTTTACGGCAGCCGGAAAACCGGATGTGGCGCAAAAGATGGTATTGGGAATGACCGATGCGGGAACGTTAGCGAATCAGGATGATGCGTATTTCGGACAAAATATGGGGGTTATTTTTTCTGAACGGCCGGGCAAGGATCGCTTTGACAGAACTAAGGACGAAAACGGCTTGGACGAGCTGGACCGTTTACAGGCGCTAGCCAACGCGTATTTAGCTGAGCATGGACTGAGTGACAAAAATTTGGAAATATTGACAATCTTTCAGTTTGCCAATACGTCATCCACCCGAATTCGTGAAAAAGGCCACTGGTGGACAGTTCCCAAACCCATTTTTGAGCAAGCAGAAATAATCCGTCTGGCGGCGTGGGGATATCAGGACAATCCACCATCAGAAGGCGAGTTGATTGATCGCGATGACAGAGAAAGATTAACCAGTATTCGCACTGCGCCGAATCGCGAAACCCAAGATCAAATGCTGCGGGATCGTGAACAATTATTTGAGCGGGCAGCCCAAATTACCTCCAAGGCGACACCCATATCTAATTTAGCGGTCAAAACTTTGCTTTTGCTAGCCTTGTTCCCAATCGGAGCGATGTTAGTCCTATCATCCATGGCCACTGGCGTCGCCCTCCCCGCCGACCTGTCCGTCAATCAATTCAACGCAGATTCCGTTTTTATGGCCGGCGTAGTGGTCAAGCCTGTTTTGGATGCCGTAAAGAACGGGATAGGCAGGCTTTGGGGCCGTCAAACGCCCAAACAAGAGCTCTTGCGCGCGGGGGACCCGGCCACAGTATATCTGTCGGATTCCTATGGCAACCGTGAAAACCTGATCATTGAAAGCAAGCGTTTCCCGGATGGTGAGATCCTGGTTTGGATTCCGGACTACAAGAAGGTCCAGGGAATGGATGTTCAGGTCGTCCAAAAATTGAGATCTTCTTCTGATGTCATTCACTCCATCCTTGTTCTGGATACCCTCCGCCGCTACGGTGCCAAAAAGATAAGCCTCAGTATACGAGACTGGTCTGTTGAACGGAAGGAAGATGCCAATATCCTTCGGATCCTAAGGTCTCTCTCTGACGAGATCACTGTCGAGGATGACGATGACCACTTGAGCATTTCACCGCTTCCTTCCATTGCCAAAAAGCCCTTGGGTATCTGGGTCGATCAGCTTCTTTACATCGACCCTCGCTATGAGAGCTCTGCAAAGAATGCCGCGCTTAAAATCCGTCCGGATCAAGACCATACGAGCGTTCCATATAACCGATTGGTGATCGAAAAGCCTCATCCCTCGCGTTGGCACTGGACAGTCAAACTTCCTCAGGGAATGGCCGGGAAGAATGTCGTTCTCCTCCATACGACTGAGACCAACGACAAGCTTTTGGAGCTCCTCCTGGTCCTTTGCGCCTTAAGAGACCAGAATGTGGGCAGCATCTCTCTCTTGAACAGCTATGAGGGCTATTCTCGCCAGGACGAGGCATTCGTAAAAGGCCAGGCTATCAGCGCGGTGACGATGCTTGAATTGATCAACCGCCTGACTGATCATCATGCGGCCATCAACGTCCACTATGGGTCCAATGAAGGCTTGGTCTCTCCGGGAGAAAAAGGTGCGGAAATATCCGGTGTCCGTCGCATACTGAACCGTTTATGGAATCTTCTCACCGGCAAAACTCGTATGCGCAGCGGCACAAGCGAAGCGCTTTTCAACGTGAACGGATTCATCATCATCGCCGAGCGGATGTTCGAGATCGCGGTCCGCGAGGCCACGGGAGTAGATCCTAAAAATCTGGATGATTCTGAGAAAAAGCGATTGGGCAAACTTGTCTCTGATTTCTTAGTCGTTCACCCCATTGTCCTTGTTGCGCCTGATGACGGGGCTTACCTGTATGCAGTGGAGGCGGCCCGCGTCCTTGAAAAGCGCATCCGTGAAGAATATGGGGTTGAGATTAAAATCGAGGCGGCCTATCTGGATAAGGTAAGAGTGGGCGATGTCGTCAACATCAAAGGGCCGTTGCTGGTGCAGGGAGGCCGCCGGTTTACGCCGGTTTCAGGAAATCTGCAGAATTTCTTGGCCTTCGTTTTGGACGATGAAACCGCACAGGGAAGCACCATCCTGGGCGCCACATACGCCTTGGTCCACGACACTGCCCATGGGCTGGGGCTTCCCTGGCAGAACATTCTGGCAGGGGTTGTGCAGGGGAAATTGAATCGTGGATTCGGTCCTTTCAGGACTGGACTGAAAAACAAGGCTGTGATTGCTTCCGCCAAGGGGCCTCGCGAAGACAGGGTGGACCACATTGGCAAGAAAATGCCTCCCCGGATGTTGGTCGTCAGCAGCACTTTACCTTTGAATCACGAGACGCCGAACGATGTTGTTGTGGAACAGGTGGATGCGGATCCCCTGATTGCGTTCTTCATCAAGCGGGTGCTTGGACAGGCGCTTCCAATTCAACCTTCAGCCCAGGAACAATCAGAGATTTTTTCAATGGAATTTAATAGTCCGGAAGAGCTGAGACCGGCACAGGCCATCGCCAGAGGGAAAGAATTTATTCAAAGCCTAGGTTTAGATCAGCAAAAACTAAGCGGTCGTTTTGTCGTTCCCAGTGAAGCGGCGCATGATGCAAATCAGATTTCGTTGAAAACCGTTGTGGAATTTATGCTCGAAGAACTCATAAAAAATTGGTCTGCGCACGCAAGTATTCTGGGGGCACGGAAGTTCAAGGTTAAGATGCAAATAACCGGCTCAAAACTTGCCATTGTCATAGAGGACGACGGAAAAGGTTTTGACATTGAGAAAATAGGTTATGGCAGGAGTATGAATGATGACGTCGCAGTTGAAACATTTGGCAGGGGTCTTTGGAACCTTAGAGAGAGTTTTCATCAGTTGGGAATCGGAACCTTGACTGTGAATTCCAAGGGCAAGAGAATCATCGTGAGCCATGGACATATTTCTCCTGCTCAACCTTCTACGGATAAGGGAACTGCATTTATTGCAGAAATTCGGTTGAAATCAACATCACGCGGTTTTTTATTCATCGGGATGATCTTTGCAATATCAATTCCGGGAGTCCTGGCCCTTGTTGCCATGCCGCTCGCCGCGGCGTATCCCCAACACTTGGCGAATCTGATGTCGGCGGCATCGGTCATCCCTGTTTTTATGATGGCGGCGGGATCATCCAAGCCTCAAGGCATTTTAAAGGACATGGGCCGCAGAGAGGCCATTGCCGCCATTGTGAGTGCCGGCGCCATAACTGCGCTTTTGAATATGCCGTCGGATCAGGAAATGATGTCCGATTCCGGCGCCCTGCCTGAAAACAGCCCCGAAGCCTTGGAAGTGAACGAAAAAATGCGGAAGGCATTGGGGGAGGCTGCGTCCCGGTTTGACCGGCTCGTGTTGCCCGCAAGCGTGGACCGTGAGGAATTGAACTCTCTAGTCAAAACTTTTATCCAAAATCATCAAATTGTAGTGCTAAAGGGCACATCTCAAGACCGCGGGCTGCAGTTTAATTTCGACGAGCGCAAGCTTTATGTTAACTTGGACAGCTTTGAAGAAATGGAAAAGGTAGGGATTCTGCCCGTTTTTATTCTGCACGAGGTCACGCACGCTCTCCGCCGCCAGTTGGAACGAATTGAACGGTCCCAGGAGGCCGCGCCCGGCCTACGTTCCATTTTTGCTCGGTTGTTTTTAGGGGATGCTGAGGATTTTGAGGAATCTTTAAAGAGATCCGTTTCTTTAAGAACCGAAAATGAATTTGAAGGCATTGCCGTCGCGCACGCTTTGGCGAGAGTTTATGCGCATGAGGAAGGGGTTTCTATTCAGGAGTTTTATGAAGGCCGCGCAGCTCTAAGTTCAGATTCAAAAATGAGGGAATTTGTGCGTTCTCCTGCAGAGCACATTGCGGCAGACGGGAGTCTAAACAATAATTACCGAGCTTATCTGATCCAGAGAAATTATGGTCTTATCAGGACTGAAGCTTTGGATTTGAAGAAAATCTCCGGCACGAAGAACTCCAATGAATACCGGAAATGGATTGAATCCTGGGCCCTGGACCCCGCCTATCATGACTTACGGCCTGCCGGGCAGGGCCGTCTGGACATTTCCAAGGAAGCGGCAGACGTGGCGGGCTTTGTGCGGCAGACGGGGGCCGAAGAAATTGGAAAATTAGATGCGCTTTTGCCCATTTCATTGACAGGCGCCATGCAAATCATAGGCATGGGAAAGGATAATAGCCGTAGTTTGCCTGCCGGGAGCCTCAAAAAGGCCGTAGATATCATCGAAATACCGAGCGGCGTTCCAGTCACGCGTTCCCGCAGAGGTTTCTTTGCCATGCTCCCTATCCCCTCTCTCAAAGGACGCGTCACCTTTGTGGCCACCGCCGGCGTCATTGTGGCCGTGGCATTGGGCTCGGGGGACTTTGTTCCTGCCATGGCGGCCGCAGATCTCAATCTGCTTTCAAATTTCAACAATGTGTTCAATGGCAGCTTTGGCGTCGATGCCATCGGATATCCCGGAGCTTTGGCCGAAATCGGCAATAAATTCATGCCGATGGCCCTTACGCCGGTTTCCACGCTTTCAGCCTCAACCGATATGGTGATTAACAACGGCGCCAGCCAGACTTTGGCATTATTCGGCGCCATCGGCGGCCTGTCAAGAGTCGAGAGCCCATCAAATGATTTTGACGAGGTTGCGGAGGCCGTGGGTTCTCAGGAAAGCACAGCTCCGCCAGCAAAGAATTATCTCATAGTGGACACGATTGAGAACGTGAGATCTCCCGCTGATCTGAAAGCAATGGTCCAAAATGCAATTTCAGAAGGTGTTTTTGTGGGAATTGTCAAAGATCCCGCAAACCCATCGCTTATCCAGGGCCTGAACTTGGGCAAAAATGAAGGCGCAGTATTTGACAGCGCCAGGGAGGCTTTGGAGCGAAGGCGGAATTTTGACGATTTCCGCGTGATATCGTCAAGAGAAAGCGTGTGGAAAGAACTTTTGGCCGCCCTGCGCGTCTTTGTGAACGCAAATGAGATGAAGTCGCTTGAAATTGAAAGTATCTTTGATGAGGAAACAGCGGTTTCACTGTCACAATAGAGTTTAATGTAAGTTATCCACAGTTGTGGAAAACTTTTGCACATAAATTTCCCTTGACCCCCCACCTCAAATTTATTAGGAGAGGTGGGGGGTTGACAAAATAAGGCATCCCTGTTAGATTTGCCTTTCCAGTCCGCAAAAGCGGCTGGATTTTTTATTGAGTTCACAATGGGGAGACGAATTTATGAGAGCCACAAAGTTATTCACAATTGCGACGGGGATTTCGCTTCTGACAGGCCTGGCAGGGCCTGTCCGCGCGGCCGTTGAGTCCTATCAATTTGCTAGAGGATTCACAAACGAGATGCTTCTTTCCGATAAAGCGAAGCGGGAGGAGTTTGTGGAGAAATTTATCCGCTCGGAAGCCAATTTCTTGCGCCCAGGGGTAGGGTTCAACGCCCTCTCCGGTCTAACTTATGATGGTCGTCCCATTGACTTTGACACAGGTGAGCTCCGGGGCTTTCCTAAAAACTGGAGCGCCGCTT
>MGUQ01000019.1:17222-19906 GCA_001799975.1 Elusimicrobia bacterium RIFCSPLOWO2_01_FULL_54_10
CAATCCAGGCCTGGCATACCAGGAAGCTATGAGCATTTTAGACCGGAAAATGAGCAGCATTGAGAAATTTACGCGCAAATACCCCGGTTTTGGAGGCTATTTGCCGTGGTTTGTGGTAACAGACCGCGGAATGGAGCCCACCTGGGACTGGGAAGACCGCGTGCCTGCCCTGGACAACGGCCAAATGGCCTGGTCCATGATGATGGTGGCCCATGCGCTCAAAGAACGGGGTGAATCCCGCCTTTCAAAACGCTATGAGGACCATTGGAAGCTCATGGCCAAGAATTCCGTCACTCTTTTCTATGATTCTAAGGAAGCCCGCATCCGGGGAACCTCAAAAATTCGCGATACCCGCGCCGCCGTCACCCCCTCCAATTACGGGAATGATGAGAAAGTTTATCACATCACGGATCCTTATGAAGGGGAGCTCATGACCTTGTTCATGACCCTTTACGGCCAGTGGCAGAGCCCGTCCGATGTGGTTTCCGTCTGGCAGTCCAAAAAGATGGAAAAAACTCTTTACCGCACGAATGAGGGCCACAAAATCACCGTCCGAAGGGGATTCTGGTATTCGGTGCATGAAATGTGGAATTTTCTGGTGCTTCCCTATATGGATGACCCGCTTATCAAGCAGGTTTTTGTGAACGGCGAAAAAGCCAGGTCCTGGTATTCGGCTGAAAACCGCATTCCCGGGCTGTTTGCCTCAGTGAATGAGCCCGTGACGGGCAATGTGAGCGGGGGCTATGTGAGCGCGGTTGGCATTCCTTCTTTGGCGCAAGTTCCCGTGACCCGGCAGGATGTCGTCACGCCTTATGCGGCTTTCCCCATGATCATGGCGGACCGCAAAACCGGCCTCACCTGGCTGCGCACCATGCTCACGGGGCCGTCCATGATGGGGCCCTATGGCGCCACGGAAGCCGCCAGCACGGACGGCAGTAAAATCGCCCCTCTCATCACCTGGGACGGCAAAATCACAACCGTTTTGGCCCTTTTGGGCGAAAGCTCGGACATGATGCGCGATGTGCTCAAGAAAACGGGCAAATATGACACTTTCATATCCATGATTCACAGGGAATATACAAACACTTTTGGAGGCGAAGCCCTGGAAGGCGAAACTCTTTCCTTCCGCACGCCCACGGCTGAGATCCCCATGAACCTGCCGGACTTTGACGTCTCCAGGAAAGTGACGGACGTGCTGCGGAGCGGCAAGTTCAGCGCGGGCGGAGATTTGAAGGCGGATTACCGCCTGACCAACGATTCACTTTTGGTGGGCGGCTCCAAGGGGTTTCTCTGGACCATGATTCAGCCCACGGACATGAGCACTTACCGCTATGTCAATTTTCAGGTGCGGCAGGACGAAGCGCATGAAAGAGGATTTTACATCGAGCTCAAGAACCAGGACGGCCAGCTCATCACAGACCGCAAAGTGCGGGTCAAAATTCCTTATACGGGAGAAGAGTTCATGCGGTATTCCGTGAATGTGGGCCAGCTGGTGTCCAATCCCAGTTCCAAGGCCACGCTTTTTGCATTCTCAGACCCCGAAGGCCGCCTGGAATTCAAGTCCGCCACCATCTCGGCCCGCAGGGATTCGGAGGCCAAGCTTTTAACTTACAACAGTCAGGATTTTTCTGAAACGCTCGCCTTGGAAGCCCGCGCCGAAAGCGGGCTGGAAGCCGGGTCCCGCGCCACGCGCTGAACCGCCAGGCCTCCTCTTAAATCTTTCAAGTCGTCCGGCAGCTTAAGTTTGCCTTTCTCAAGGCGGGCTCCGATGACGCCCTCGAAGGCTTCCCGCAACATCCATGCCGCGGCCCCCGTGTAGCCGTTCCAAATCATCCGCCCCTGATCGTATGTGGTGAGCATGTCCGCTGACTGTTTGTTGGGCTGGCCGCCGTAAATTTCAATTTCTTTGGGCGTACAGTGCAGGGTGGGGGCAATCTTGTTCCATAGCCGGAAAGCCGCATCCCTGTATTTTTGGGCGTTCGCCTTGTCACCGCGCGCGGCATATTGTTCCGCGAGAACGCGAGCGGCCATCACCAGCCACTGGTCCCCGTGGCAATACATTCCATTTTCTCTCACACCCTCCGGATAATGGCTGCTGCGCCCCAAATAGGGCGTGGTATCCTCCCGCAGCGCCGGCCAGCCCAGTAAAACGACATTATCTTTCTCCAAAACCCTGAGCGCCTCGTCGAAAATGACCGCGCCTCTTTCAAAATTGATTCCTGAGATGACGGCCCAGGCGGCCGTGAGCGCATCGATTTCCCATACCCCGCTTCCTTTGACGCCGATCTCCGTGCCGTCGTCATGAATGGCGCGCAGATAACGGTCGTTCCGCCAGGTTTTTTCCAGGGCTTCTTCCAAAACTTTCATTTTGAGCGCATAGCGCTCTTTGCGCGCGGCTCCCTCTTTGGCTTCAATGATGGGGAGAAAGCTTTTTAAAATGCAGTCCAGAAAAAGCCCCAGCCAGATGCTTTCGCCGCGGCCTTCGCTTCCGATTTCGTCCAGGCCGTCATTCCAGTCGCCCGTGCCGATGAGGGGAATGCCGTGCTTTCCCATTTTTTTGTCCAGCACCAGATCAATGGAAGTCATGCAATGGCGGTATACCGTGTCCGCCCGGGCGGAGCGCAAATAAACCGTTCCCCAGCCGTGTTTGTTGTGCGGGAGCGGCAGAAATGGATTTTCAGATT
>MGUQ01000019.1:19919-20511 GCA_001799975.1 Elusimicrobia bacterium RIFCSPLOWO2_01_FULL_54_10
GGGAGCCACAAGAGATTGTCGGAGGCGTGGGAGCGGTTCGAGAATGCCGTGCGGCCGTCGTGGAGCGTGTGGAACCAGTGCGTGACGTCGCCTTCCAGAAACTGTTGCGACGCGTGCAGAATGATCTGATTGCGGGCCAGAGCGGGGTCCGCCCAAATGAGGTTGACGGAGTCTTGCAGCTGGTCCCGGAATCCGTAGGCTCCGCTGGTCTGATAAAAACCCCTCCGCGCCCAAATGCGCTCGGCCACGGCCTGATATTTGAGCCAGTTCTGCATGCGGTCAAATTCCGGCTGGTTGCTCTCCACTTTCAGAGTCCCCATAAGTGAAAGCCACCATTTTTGCGTGTTTTCCAGAGTCCTTTGCACCACATTCAAATCTTTATACTTTCGCACCAGCTCCTCCGCCTGAGCGCGGGTGTCTGTTTGGCCCAAAACAATGGCCAGGGTGGTTTCTCCATGCGCAGGCAGATCCACCGTGCCCAGGAACGCTGCCACAGGGCGTTCGTCGCTCTCCTGCGAAATGTCCGGCTGGCCGTTGGCCGCCATGAACGGCCGCCTCGCGCCCCTGTCCGTGCCAAAAAAACGGCCCCGGC
>MGUQ01000019.1:20570-23995 GCA_001799975.1 Elusimicrobia bacterium RIFCSPLOWO2_01_FULL_54_10
AGGCAGTGTCTTTGTGGATTTGCAGAGGCCCCGCCCATTCGGGCTGGCCCGCAAGCACGATTTGAAAATAAGGCGCCACCCGCATGCGCCGGGCGTGATCTGAATTGTTTTTGATTTTGAGCAGATAAATTCCGAGCGTTTCATCAGGAGGAACAAAGACCGTTAGGCGCGTGGAAATGTCCCCGCGCGTCATTTTGAAAACGGCCGTTCCGTCCACGCCGAACTCGGTTTCGTTTTTGGCGTCCTGCAGGTTCAAGGGATGGTGCGTGGGGCAATACCACTGGGCCTTTTCAGTCTCATAGAAATAAATGGCTTCGCCCGGGATTTCGCGGGTGACCGTGTCCGGCCAGTCCGGAGTGATGCGGTTCTGTTGGGAATTGCCGTTGCAGGTGGTGTGAAGCCCGCGGTTGGTGACGGAAACATAATGGCCGCGGGCGTTGGACAAGGCGTGGTCGAAAGGCCGCGGTGTAAACGGTGTAAGGATATTGAGGGCATTGCCGTCATCGCTGAATTTGAAATAAGGCTGGGGCGTGCCGGGCGGGATTTCTCCGTGGCCGATGCGGGGGGTGCGTGCAGGTGCGGGCGCGCCCGCCGGGGCGGCCGGCGCCGGGGTAATATGGGCTTTCACCAAATCAATGGCCGCCTGGCGGTTTCCTGCATAACCCACCAGGATCCTGAATGTCCTGGAGCTCCGGGGGGCCAAGGGAGCGTCAATGATGAGGCTCCCCACGGGGTCAAAAGAGGGGCAGGAAGGGGAATCTTGAGCCGGCAGGAAACCCAGGGTTTCCAGAGCTCGCGCGCTCCAGACGCTCCGGGCACGGCCGATGAAATCCATGCGCGAGGCGAGGAACCCCTGGGGCGCGGTTTCCGACGCGAGCACGCCCATCGATTTTGTGTTTTTTTGCCACGCGAAAACGGCGTTCAGTCCGGCCGCATATTCCATTTCAGGGAAAAGCCGGTTGTACTGCGTGTGGCCCCTGTCGGCGTCGGACTTGTCCAGCACCCATTCAAGATAGGGCACAAGCTTGAGTTCACGGGCCTTGTCCGACTGGTTTTCAAGAGTCACGGTCCAGATTTCTGCGGGAGAGTCCTGGTCCGGCAGGCTCACGCTCATCACCGTGCGCACGCCGTTGGCGGTGTTCGATGATCTGATGGAACCGTTGGGTTTGCTGATTCTGGATGGCTTGAACCGCTTGCGCGGGAAATTGCCGGCCACGGGCCAGGAGCGGGCCGGGCTATCCGGTTTCTGTGCCGAATCCACCAAAAACAGCGCCCGGCCGCAAGGGTCCAGAGTGTCATAAGAACGGCGGCTGATGTCGTAACCTTTCACGGTGAACTGGCTCAGCGCGCTGCCTTGTTCCCTGATTTCAACCCGATAGGATCTGTTGGAGATTTCAAAGGAGCTTTCTTTGCCTGCCCGGGCCCGGCGTTGATACGCTCGAATGGCGATTGAAACGAGGGTGAACAAAAGCACCAGCCCGCAGCCCAGGACGACTTTATTTGTTGATGATAGAGAATGCAGCCAGGGAACCAGCCAGGACCCTGATTGTGCTTTTTGGGCGGCCTGCGATGTGCTCCAAGCGTAATCCCAGGCCTCTCCGCGGGGAATATAGAAGGGAATGAGCAGGGGCGCCCAGGTGGTGAAGCGTTTGACGGCTTCCGGAATGCAGCGCTGGGCGGCCCCGGGGCCGATAAAGCGCGCCAGCTTTTCGTCCAGCTTGTCCATGCCGATGAAACTCAGGTTCACCAGAGTGGCCACGCGCAGACCCATGTGGTCCATCCAGATCAGGGTGCGCACAAGGTCGAACGAAAGCAGGGAAACAAAAATGCTGAGGCTCCAGGTTTGGAAATCGTCCGGCGAAAGGCTCAAGTTCTTATAAATGGCCAGCAGGGTGCGCACGGCCCCGTCCTGGTTGTACCATGTCGCCTCCGCCATCATGCGCAGTCCGGTATTGATGATGGGCGACATCCAAAGGCCCCAGCGAAGAACATAAATCATGTGGCGGGTGAGGTCCACAAAGCCGTCTTTCGAGAATAGAAACTTGATGGGTGTGCTGTCCTTCTGGAAGAGCGCAGCCACGAAAGCTCTGTTGACCGCAAAAAGCCAGGCGGCAATGGCCCAGCTGATGATGCCCGCGAATGTTTCGTTGAAAAGGATTTTGACGCCGCCGCTCACCTGGCCCAGATCGATGCGGCCCCACTTGCTGAGCAGGGGATAAATGGTGTAGTCCCATGGCGGCAGGCCCGCGCTGGAATAAAGCTTGAATTTGTCGACGAGAACCGGGACCTGGTTAAAGTCCAGGTAAAACCCGATCGCCGAGCCCACAAAGCCGCCCAGGAGAGCGTCTACCAGATATATTTTCCAGGAGCGCAGGCCGCCCTGGTGTTTGAGCCCATAAAATACGTCTCTGGCCAGGCTCACGCCTGCGGAGGCCACAAGTCCGGCAATCATGCCAAACAATATTCGTTTTTCAGTGGAGAGGATGAATGAATTGTGCGAAACGGCGAAGGCCAGGGCCCCGCCCGCGATCATTCCCCGTGCGTAGAGGGCCCATTTTGTGTAAGTGTAGCGAAGCCGTTGAAAAAAGGACATGCTTCCGTCAAAACTTTCAATGACGGCTTTGGCTGCGGGGAAAATGAGGCATCCCAAGAGCATGCCGGTGAGCAGGGGAGCAGCTTTGGCCAGGGCGTTAAAACCGTCGCCTTGGGCCGTCCAGTAGAATCCAAGAACAATGGCCATAAATATGCCCGCGAACGCCGCGCCTTTTTTGAAGCCTGTCTTCACATGGTCCGCCAATGCGTCCCAGGCCGGAGCGATGCCGTGCGTTCCGTCCAGAACCATGCCAGTGACCAAATAAGCTTCCGCCCAAAAAAAGCCGAAGGCGGCCATGGCGGCCAGAATCATGCAGGCAAAACGCAAGGGAAGAGGAAGCGCCGTCATGGCTGCGGAAGACCCCCAGTCCGCTATCAACGGAGCCGTCACAACCGCGAGAGAAACCAGCAGGAGCAGCGCGTGCTCCTTGATGGATTTGAGGACCCGCCTTTTGGCGGCCATTCCAATGCCTGAGGCCAGGATCTCGTTAAATCCAAATACGATGGCCAGCCGGCCCAGGAATGCATTGCCCGCCAGAGTTTCAAGAAGCGGTCCGTTGCCCGTGAGCAGAAGCCACCCAAATATATAAGGAGTGCCTACAATAAGCGCCCCGCTGCTGGACCGCAGGTGCACCCCGGAAGACAAAAGGCAAAAAGCGTTCATGGAGTGATAAATGAGGCAGACGGTTGCGGCGGTCAGATTGCTGATAATTAGAAGATCGGCAGGTGAGGTGGGCAGCTGGAGCAAAGGCAGAGAGCCGGCGGTGGCCGCAAGAAGACCCGTGAAAAATGCGTTGCGGAACGTCTGCAGTGGCGTGAGATGCCTTCCCAGA
>MGUQ01000019.1:24046-25573 GCA_001799975.1 Elusimicrobia bacterium RIFCSPLOWO2_01_FULL_54_10
GAGTCTTGCTGCGGGAGAAGCGTTATCGGAGGCGTCCATCCCCTTCGGTTTAGTTGTGGCTTTTTCAGGTGTTTTATCAGCTTCCGAAGGTTTGACCAGGTCCATATCAATAAGGATGGTGCCGGCTGCAGAGTTCTTTTGTTGGGGTCTCACCACAAAGACAATTTCTTTCAAGTCTCCGATGGTATCCCAATCAATGGGAACGCTCAGGGTGTTCCAATCTGTTGTGAGGGAAACCGGAATCGTTTGAACCTTGCGATAGCCTTTGATTTCAAGGGCCGCGGACACGGACCCCGAAACGCCGTTGATCGCTTTGATTCCCAGCTTGACAGTGCTGGCTGATTCCGAATCCATTTCGGGGGGATAGCGCCGGGCCCAAACTCCCGCCACGGTTTCCTGGGGAGCCTTGAAATCAAACTTCATCACATTCTTCTTTAAAGAATCGTCAAAGAGCCGCTTGATTTTGCCTTTGGCCGGTCCGATATTGAATGCGCCACTGTCCCGCGCTTCCAGAAGATTGAAGACATGCGATTCCTGGAAATTTTCCTCGTCTTCTTCGTGCGCGCCGGAGCCGCCCTTGCGCAGTTTGCGCAGCAAAAACACGGGCAGAACGAGCAGGAGGCAGACTGTCAAAAGACGGGCAATGTTTTTGAGCGGCGAAGGTGGAATTTTTTTGGGCAGGTCCGCGGACACAAAATCCAGGTCGAAGTAGAGCGTGCCCTTGGCGGAAGCGCCTTCGTGCGGCTTGACGACAAAAACAACTTCCTTGAGGCCTCCTATTTTTTTCCAGTCCACGGCTTCAAACGCCGAAGTCCAGTCCTCGCCGGCGGCGAGCGGAAATGCCTGGATGTCCCGCTCGCCCTTTATCTCGACGGAAAGATGGACTTGTCCATTGACGCTTGCGGCCGGCGCTCTGGCGCCCACACGCACCGCGTTGGCGGTTGCCTCGGAAATCTGCGAAGAAAAATTCTTGGTCCAGACGCCCGCCACCGTTCCTGCGGGTATGGAAAAATCAAATTTGAGCACGTCTTTTTTCAAAGCGGGATCCGGGAAAGCGGAAGCATCCCCTTTTGAATTTCCGATGTTGAAGGCGCCTTTTTGCCCTGCCGCCAGAATGTTGAGGGGAGAATAAGATTTGGGGGGATGAAGTTGCTTGTCAAACTTGGCCGCTTTGATGAATTCCAGGTCAAAATAAAGCGTCCCTGAAGCCGTTCCGGTTTTTCGCCTGGGTTTGACCACCAGGACCGCTTCTTTCAGTGAGCCGATTCTGTCCCAGTCAATGGCTTCTTCGGCTTTCGTCCAGCCCTGCCCGAATTTAAGCGGAATGGTTTGGACTTCTTTGGAGCCCTTGATTTCCACGGCCAGGGATGCCTGCAGGGCATCGTTGGCCGTCTCTGAGCGGACCGCCATCCGCACTCCATTGAGGCGGGTGTTCAGTTTGGGGGGGTACCCTTTTGTCCAGATTCCAACCATCGCTCCGGCGGGGATGGAATAATCCAGTTTGAGAACATCTTTACCAATTTGGGA
>MGUQ01000020.1:0-10009 GCA_001799975.1 Elusimicrobia bacterium RIFCSPLOWO2_01_FULL_54_10
AAGAGCTGGGAACGGAGGGATAGGTGTAGCTGGAGGCGATGGCGGTATATCCTGAGGCGCCGAGCAATAAATTAGTTCCCCCGGAGTTCCAGAGAGCTCTGGCTCTGACAAAGAAAGTGGTGTTGTTCAATAGGCCTGTAGTGAAGGAATTCTGGAGACCGAGCTGATCGGGAGAGAAAGTGAAGGTGGAGACGGTGTTATTGCCTGTGAAGTTGGAGTTGGTGGAGTAGCTGACTTGAAATGGGAAAGGGTCGTTGTTCAAGCCTGTATCCACGATGACGGTGAAGGAGGCCAAATCCACGGAGATGAGACGAAGAGTGGGGAGCACGGGCTTGGTGGCGGTGGAGAGAGGGACGAAGTAACTGGAAGCGTTGTGCTCAAGGGTTCCTCCCTGAGCGCCGTTCCACAAGGTGCGGACCTGAATGAAATAGGTGGCGCCGAAGAGGAGGCCGCCGTAGGTGGTGGCGGAAGGAGAGAGGGCGCGGGTGGAGGAGAAGACTGTGGAATTGGCGGTCTGGGGAGAGGCGCCGAAATCTGAAGCGGTGGAAATGAGGACGTTGTAGTTGCCATAGACATTGGTCTGGCGGTTGATGATCATGGTGATGGAATTGGAGGAGACGAAGGTGATGGACGAACTTGCTATGGATGGGCGGGTGTATGTGGAAACGCTCTGGTAGTAGATGTCACCGTCCGTGCTCACTTTAACGCGAAAAAAGTAGGAAGTATTGGAAAGCAGGGTTCCGGAGCTCAGGGTGGGATAGTGAGTTGTATTTTGATCGAGGATGCTGATGGCAGAACTGGCCCTCAGGGAAAATCCTGAATGGGAGGAAATGGCCGCGTAGTAACGCACCCCAGGCTGATTAGTCCAGCTGAAGGACGCGCCGGTGGAGATGACCGCTGTGGCAGTCAGATTTCCTACGGGATCAGCATGCAATATGGGAAGCCTTGACAAAAGTGAAGCCGCAGTGAGAAGGGCTGCAAAGAGAATTTTCCCTCGCGCGCGCATACGCGTGTGCGCGGGCGTGCTCGCGCGGGGAAAAATCTGGTCAAAAGTAAGCAGAATAGAAGAGAGGAATGTCTGAAGGGAGGGCAGAAAGATTTTGGGAAGGGTATTTTTAATCATATTTTTGGGGTCAATTATATATACAGCAATAACAATGCCAAATATGGGGTGATTATGGAGGCAAAAAACGCCTGAAATAACGCATTATTTTTAGTATTTTAATCAAAATATTGATTATTTTTATGGCGGAATGATTGTGGGTATAAAAGTCTACAATCGTGGATTTAAAGCCACAGGAATAAAAATAAGTTAAAGCAATGCATTAATTACGCTGAAGGCTAAGAAAGCCTAAAGTTAATATAATGCTTTAACTATTTATTGATGAGTTTGAACTTTTTAAGCTTGTTGTAGAGGGCTTTGCGGTCGATTTTGAGGCGCTTTGCGGCGAGGGATTTATTACCCCCGCACTTTTCGAGGGTCTGTTCGATGAGCTGTTTTTCGAGGATGCCGGCGGCGTGTCGGGAAGCCTTTTTGAGAGATATCCCCCTGCCCGCCTCAGAATCCTGGATGCTTTTTTCAACATACTTGTCCCGGGTAAGAGTGATTTGCAGGTGCACGGGCTCAATGGTGGTTTCCGCCAGCAAAACCGCCCGGTAAACCGCGTTTTTGAACTCCCGGATGTTGCCCGGCCATGAATAATTCCTCATGGTCTTGAGCGCGTCTTCGGAAAATCCGTCCACGCTCTTTTTCATCTCATCATTGGCGTTTTTGAGGAAAAATTCGCCCAGTTCGGGAATGTCCTCTGTCCGTTTGCGAAGCGGCGGCACATCCAGCTTGAACTGGTTTAAGCGGTGATAGAGATCTTCACGGAATTTTCCGGCCTTGATCATCTCTTCCAGGCTGACGTTGGACGCCGCAATCACCCGGATATCGATGTCGGTTTCCTTATGGCCGCCCAGGTGGTGGATTTTTCTTTCCTGAAGCGCCCGCAGGAGCTTGGCCTGAACAGACAGGGGCAAGTTTCCGATTTCATCTAAAAAAAGAGTTCCCCCTGAAGCGATCTCGAACTGGCCGAGCTTGCGGCGGTCCGCTCCGGTAAAGGCCCCTTTTTCATAGCCGAAGAGTTCGGATTCCACCAGGGTTTCCTGCAGGGTGCCGCAATCCACCGAAACGAACGGCCCGTCCTTGCGCAGGCTCTTGGCATGGATGCGGCGCGCAAAAACTTCCTTGCCGGAACCGGATTCGCCGTGGATCACCACGGTGAGCTCTGTGGGCGCGATGCGGTCCGTCATCTCCAAAACATTGCGGATGGCTGTTCCGGACCCCACCACGGACGGAAATTTGATGCTGAGCGTGCGCGCGCGGAGGATTTCGATCTGGCGGGATTTTTCATACTCATCCACGGCCTTGCGCACGAGAACGAGCACTTCATCATTGTCAAAAGGCTTGGTGACATAATCAAATGCGCCCATTTTCATGGCTTCCACCGCCATTTTGACCGAGGCTTCGCCCGTGAGCACAATGATGGGGATGTGAGGATCGATTTTTTTAATCCTGTCCAGAAGCTTCATGCCTTCTGCGCTGCCTTCGCCCAGGTCCAGGTCCAGAAGCACCGCGTGGGCAGGCTCTTTCTGAACATACTCCAGCGCCTCGGCTCCTTTCTGGAAATCGAAGGCGCGATAACCCTCCACTTCCAGTATCAGGCGCACGGCCTGGCAGAGGTCTTTGTTATCGTCGACGATCAGGATGGTTTTAGCCATGGGGGAATGCCAGGATCATGCGGGTCCTTCCGGGTTCGGATTCGCAGTATATTTTGCCGCCGTTCTGGGTGACGATGGCCTTGGCGGAATAGAGCCCCATGCCGGAGCCCTTGGCTTTTGTGGTGAAGAACGGCTTGAACAAGTTGTCCCGCGCCTCCTTGGAAATTCCGGGCCCGGAATCCTGAACGGTGAGGCATACGGTCTTGTTCTGTTTGTTCAGCTGGGTTTCAAAAATGAGGGAGCCTCCGCCCGCCATGGCTTCAACGCCGTTGATGCTTAAATTCAGGATGGCAGATTCGACGGCCGATGGCTCGATAAGGATTTTGGGCAGGGGAGAAGCGAGCTTCTTGATGACTTGCACCCCGTTTTTTTTACTTTGGACGTCAATAAAATGGGTGACGCGGTCCACAATTTCGTTCAGGGAAGATTCTTCTTTCGGGCTTTCCGATTGCCGGGCCAGGCCCAGATAGCCTTTGAGAAGATTGCGGATGGATTCGACGTTGCGCTCCACCAGCTCCCAGGCCTCCTTTTCCTTGTCGGAAGGACGGAGTTTGCTTAACACAAATTGGGCGGTGCTTTGAATGACTCCAAGGGAATTGCGGACATCGTGAACTACGGCGGCGGCGGCGCCGGCCAGGGGTTTGATCCGTTCCAGGCGGGCCAGCTCGTCCTGGGCGGTTTGAAGATTCTTTTGGAGCGTTTTGACTTCAGAATTTTCCACTAAATCAGTCTAACTTAAAAATCTGCCGGGAGGGGGAGTTGAACCCCCACACCTTTCGGCATACGCACCTCAAGCGTACGTGTCTGCCAATTCCACCATCCCGGCTCTCGGTAAACTCAAGCTTTTTGCCTGCGACCGCGTCACTCATCGCTCACGTGCTTTGTACAAGCACGCATCGCTCTTCGTTCCTTGTCTCGGCTAAAAATCTTGAGTTTTGTTGAGAATTTCACTGTTGTTGAACGGGGACTCGCTCAAGAACGCTGCGACCGCTTCTGCGGGTGTGCAGGATTGTAAGGAACAGAGTCGTGCATACAAAACCCACCGCGAGGCCCACCGTCAATTTTTTCATGAACGCTGAGCCCGACGGAGCGCTGAAAAGCGCGTCCTGGCCCCCGCCGCCGAACATGCCGGAGAGCCCGGCTCCCTTGCCCGCCTGCACCAAAATCACGATCATGAGCACCGCGCAAATGAGCACATGAAGTCCCAGAATCAGTTCATACATGGACGGCTCCTTGAAGGGCGGCGACGCCGGGAAGGGTTTTGCCTTCCAGAAATTCCAAGCTGGCGCCTCCGCCCGTTGAAATGTGAGAAATTGATTTTGCAAAACCGCCTTTCACCACCGCGGCGACGGAATCCCCCCCGCCCACCACGCTGAAAGCGCCTTTTGCCGTGGCTTGCGCCACCGCGCGGGCGCAGGCGTTGGTACCTTTTGCGAATTCCGGGATTTCAAAAACCCCGAGGGGCCCGTTCCATAAAATTGTTTTGGCGCCGGAAACGGCGGAAGTTATTTTTGTGGAAGTTTCCGGTCCCACATCCACGCCGATCCATCCCGCGTCGATGTTGGAATCCTTTGTGGCATGTGCCGGGGAGCCCGCTTCAAATTTTTGTGCCACGCGATGGTCCACGGGCAGCATCAGGTTCTTTCTGGTGGCCAGGAGCTCGCGCGCCAGGTCAAGCTTATCGTCTTCCACAAGGGAATTGCCGATAGTTTTGCCCTGGGATTTGAGGAAAGTGTAGGCCATGGCGCCGCCGATGATGACGGTGTCCGCCACTTTGGAAAGGGTTTCGATCACTTCGATCTTGTCCGACACTTTGGCGCCTCCCAAAATGACCACAAAAGGATGTGCGGGGCTTTTTAGGACGCGGGTGAGCGTGGAAATTTCCTTCTCAAGCAAAAATCCGGCCGCGGAGGGCAGGAGCTGGGCGACGGCCGCGGTTGAGGCATGGGCGCGGTGCACGGCTCCGAAGGCGTCCTGAACAAAAATATCCGCCAGAGAGGCCAGCTCTTTGGCGAAAGATTCGCTGTTATTTTCTTCTTCCGCGTGGAACCGTAAGTTTTCAAGGAGAAGAATCTCCCAGGCTTTCAAGGAAGAAGCCATTTTTTTGGCTTCTGGCCCCACGCAATCAGATGAAAAGCCCACGGTTTTTTTTAGAAGTTCGGAGAGGCGTTGAACGACAGGCTTGAGTGAATATTTCGGGTTGACCGCGCCTTTGGGGCGGCCCAGGTGCGCGCAAAGAATGATTGCGGCGCCTTCTTTAAGGCAATGCTCGATTGTGGGCAAAGACTCCCGGATGCGGGTGTCATCTGTGATGACCCCGTCTTTAAGGGGGACGTTGAAGTCCACCCGGACAAGAACCTTCTTGCCCTTGAGGGAAAGGTCCCTGATTGATTTCAAGCGGTGACCAGGCTCTTTTTGGAGATGTAGGCGGCCAGGTCCACAACGCGGTTGGAATAACCCCATTCGTTGTCGTACCAGCCGAACACTTTCACAAGGGTCCCTTCCATGACGTCAGTGGAGAGGGAATCGAAGCTGCAGGAATGGGCGTCACCGTTAAAGTCCTTTGAGACCAGCGGCTGATCCACAAACGCCAGATACTTGGAAAGTCCGCCGGCGGCCGCTGCCTTCTTGAAAGCGGCGTTCACTTCATCTTTAGTCGTGGATTTTTCAACTTCAGCGGCGAAGTCCACGATGGACACGTTTGGCGTGGGCACGCGGATGGCGCAGCCGTTTAATTTGCCTTTCAGTTCCGGGATGACCAGGCCGATGGCCTTGGCGGCGCCGGTGGTTGTGGGAATCATGGAAACGGCGGCGGCCCGGGCGCGGCGAAGGTCTGAGTGAGGGAAGTCCAGGATGACCTGATCGTTGGTGTAAGAATGGATCGTGGTCATCAGGCCCCTCTTGATTTTGAAGGCTTCATGTAAGACCTTCACAATGGGAGCCAGGCAGTTGGTGGTGCAGGAGGCGTTGGAGATGATGTTGTGCTTGGCCGGATCGAACTTGTCTTCGTTGATGCCCATGCAGATGGTGATGTCTTCGCCCTTGGCCGGCGCGCTGATGATGACTTTCTTGGCTCCGGCGGTGATATGCGCCTTCGCCTTGTCCGCGTCGGTGAAGCGGCCTGTGGATTCGATGACAATCTCCACCCCGAGTTCTTTCCAGGGCAGCTTTGAGGGATCTCTTTCCGCGATCACTTTGATGACTTTTCCGTCAATGACGATGCTGGAGTCCTTGGCTTCCACAGTGCCGGGATAAATGCCGAATGTGGAGTCATATTTAAAGAGATAAGCGAGAGTTTTGGCGTCGGTCAGGTCGTTGACCGCGACGAAATCCAGTTCCTTGTTCTTGAGGCCGGCCTTGAGCACCAAACGGCCGATCCTTCCAAATCCATTGATTCCAACTTTGACGGACATGATTAGCTTCCTCCTGTAATTTCTATGGTACGGTGAGCCGTTTATTATACAAAAATTCCCGGCTTTTCAGACTTTTCTGGCCAAAGTGAGAGCGAAAACCTGCCTTGCGCCGGCCTGAAGAAGCGCCTGGGCGCATTCTCCCAAAGTTGAGCCCGTGGTGCAAACATCATCCACCAACAGCACCCGCTTGCCAGCAATTTGGCCCGGGGTGCGCACTTGAAAAACTCCCGCCACATTTTTGGCCCGTTCCTGGCTGTCCAGCTGCGTTTGGCTCACGGTGTTGCGTGCCCTCTTGAGCGCGTCAAGAAACGGCACGCGCGCCAGGCGGGCCATTTCCCGTGCCAGGGCTTCGGACTGGTTGTATCCCCGCTCCCTCAGCCGCGCCGGATGAAGGGGAACGGAGACAACAATCTCTGTCAACTGAATTTCAGGGTGCCGCCTCCATCCTTCCATGAGAACCGGGGCGAGGTCCCGGGCCAGATAATCCTTTCCGGAATATTTGAGCTGATGGATGAGTTCTTTAAGCGCTCCGTCAAACGGCGCGCAGCTGCGGACAAAGCCGGAAGAAGGCGGCAAAGTCATTTTTGAAATTGAATCGGCGCAAGGTCCGCAAATTCTGGAGTTGGAATTATAAGCGATGTCGTTGCCGCAAGCGGCGCAGCGGAGAGGATAGAATAAATTAAGAAGAGCGAGTTTTAAAATTGAATGGTGACGCGGCTGGTCAAAGTGTAGGTTTGAAAATTTTCTTCCTTTTTGACCTTGTGCATGGTGCGGGCGTAGCCGCCGCCGAACGCCGCGCGGATGTTGGGCGTGATCTCAAAATCGCCGTTCATGTTGAAGTCCGCGTTGTCCACGCTCTTGGTTTCGTCCACCTTGTCGCGCACCATGCCGTAACGGAAAGAAGTGGTGAGGATGAGGCGGTTGGAGAGAGAGAGCTGCTTGCCGAAAGGCAGGTGGAAAAAGCGCGGCACGTTGATGTCGCCGAAAATCTGCAGCGAGCCGTTGCGGGTGGTCAAGTCTGAGGTTTTTTTGCCGGTGCCGTCTTCGGATTCGCTCGAAGACTGGTCATAGCGCGGCGTAAAGCGCCAGTTCCCCCACTTGAGCGTGGTGATGACCTGGCCGTTAAAGCCCTTCTGGATGGTGCGGCTGGTGAGCTGCTGGGTTTGGAGGTTGAAATCTTCTGTGACGGAGTTGGTGTAGCCGACGGAAAATTGGAGCAGGCGGAAGGTCGTGAAGGTGACGTCGGACCCCACGTTTTTTCCCGTTGTGCGCGTCTGGCCCAGCACTTCGGTGAGGCGTTCCTGATAATTGGCGTTGGCGCGCGTGTCCGTGACCCACCGCGAAAGAAAAAGCGGCCGTTCGATCTCGCTCGTGGAAAAAACGAAGTCCGGCCACACTCGGGCGTAGCTTTTGCTTTGCGTGCCGGTGGTGTCGCGGCTCGTCTTGGTTTCGGTGAACGACCCGGAGGCGTTTAAGTTTTTGAGCGGGTTCCAGCGGCGGTTTTTCATGAATTTAAAGCCTTCAAAGGGCGACCACCGCCCGGCAAGGCGGTTGGTGTCGGAGGCGGTGAGCGAGGTGCGCTTGGCGTTGGGGTTCATTCCTGTCAGGTCGAAAGTGCTGTCGCGGATAAAGAGTTTGTCGCGCGAGTTGAAGCCGCCGTCCAGGTTTTCATAGGTGTCGCCGTCGGCAATGGAGTACCCTCCGTTAAAACTCAGCGAATTGATCATGGAGTTGACATTGCGGACGAAGGGGATGTATTGAAAAATGTCCTTGGGCGCGATGGAGGCATTGATATCGCCGGAAGCGCTGCGGGTGATGCTTTTCAATTCGCCGCGCCTGAAAGTGGTGGTTCCAAAAGGGAGATCATTGATATTGTAGGTTTCCGCCGTGTTGACGGAATAATTGAATCCCGGAGAGAGCCAGGAGGTCATGCGCAGGGAACCGCCCAGGGTCACGCCCTGATTCATGCTTTTGTTGTAGCTGCCGAGGGATGCCAGCGTGGCGGGAGCGACCGCGGAGCTTAAATCCAGTTGGTTTCTTTCTTCAAAAGACCGGCTCAAGGTGTAGCCGGGGCTGAGCATGAGCTGAGGAATAAACTGGAATTGGGACCGCAGACTGTAAGATTCCGCCACGCTCCGTGTGTCCGTGTTGTCGTTCCGCAGGCGCAGAATGGAGTTGGTCTGGCTGAAGCCGTATGACACGCCCGTGGGCAGGGGCTTCAAGGTGAAAAACCGGCCCGGAAGGATGTCCGGCTGCCAGGGGAGGGTGTAGCTGGTGCCGTAGCGGTAATTCAAGCTCTCATCTTCGCGCTGCGCGTCGCTGCGCAGGGCCAGCGTGTGGTCTGCTGAAAAATCAATATTCAGCAGCTTGCCCTTGATGAATGACGGGAGCAGGGGCAATTGCGTGAGGAGGATATTCCCGTTCATATTCTGGGACGTATTGATGGATTTGCCTTCGTTGATGACGGATATGAGAATGTTGGGATCGTTGATGGACTGGATCTGCGGAGTGATGGATTCGGAATATGAAATATTGGAGGAGAGCGGCAAAAAGCTCAGGCGGTTCAGTGTGAGATATCCGCTGCCGGTCTTGTTGTCCACTCCGCTTCCCAGGGATGTCAGTGTTTGGAAATTTCTGTCGACGTCGCGCCATGCGGCTCCCCAGGAACCCCAATTGGGCCAGTTGAAGTCGGTTTTGGCGCGGTAAGCCGTGCCCGTGATCTTCACGGATTCCGTCAGATGGACTTCGTTGAAATAAAATGTCCTGGCCACGTCCTGTGAGGGAAGCTGTTGAGCCGGGATGATCACTCCGTAGGTGATTTCCGTGATGTTGCGCAGAGAGGGCGCGCCCACCCGCCTCTGCCAGAAGGCGTTAAAGGACTTGGCCAGGTTCCTGTCCAGCTGTCCGTCGCGGTTTTTATCCAGGATATCCAGCTCATACAGCCGCCAGCCGGAGAATGTCATGGGAGCCCGGAACTCGAAATAGCTGCCGGAATTTCCGACCCGAAAAATAAAATCGTTGCCGGAATTGTCGCCGTGAACGAAAAATTTGAGCGTTTCATGCTCGGAGAAATCGAGGGCCCGGGTGAAGGCCTCTTTGACCGTCACAGTTGATTCCCCGGTTGTGGGCGCCACGCGTTGATATCTGATCGCCAGAGCTTGCTCCCGCCGCTTGATTTCGGTGTCTTCGAGGTCGTAGAGCTCCTGAAAAACCGGGTTCGTGACCAGGGACGGATAACCCGGATTGTCCTGGTTGTTTTCGGCAAATGCGGAGGCCTGAACGGCGTCAGTGGAGACCACTGCCTGGTCAAAGCGGGTGCCCACAATGGATACTCGCCCGAAGCGCAGCGTCCCTGCCTTGGCGGCGGCATTTGGGTTCCAGACGGTGATGCGGACCTGTTTGACGGTGGACCACTGGTTTTGTCCCGTGGTGCCGATGTGGAGCGGCACCTGGAAAATTCTCCAGCCAGACCAATCCACCGTGGCGTGTTCCGTGCCGTTCCCCGCTTCCCGCAGGGGGCGACCCACCGTGCCGATCTCTTCGTTGAAATTTCCCAAATTGTCATCACCATCCAGGCGCCCGTTGCCGTCCAAATCCTGGCTGTCCAGGCGTCCGTTTCCGGCGCCCACAGTTGTGGAAGACGCGTCCGGGTTGAGGAATGTCAAGCCGATGTCTTCTCCGGCGCTCAAAGCGCCGTTTAAATCCTTGTCTTCGGATTTCAGAAGCGAGGTGCTGGAATTGCTGCTGTCCGGGAGTTCCTGGATGCCGCCCAGCCGAATCTGAATGCGCGCATCATCAGCAGTATTGCCGGGAGTCGCATCGTCGCCATGAAT
>MGUQ01000020.1:10055-11060 GCA_001799975.1 Elusimicrobia bacterium RIFCSPLOWO2_01_FULL_54_10
GCGCGGTTGAAAACCTGCACAATGGATGCCGCTTCGTTCTGGTCCTGGAGGTTGTAATCCACTTTGAGCGCCTGGAGTTGGTCGCTGGTCTCCACCACGGCAGCGGGGTTGATGTCCGTGATTTTGAAATCTTCATTGGAAAGCGTGATGCCCCTTGCCCCCGCGCCTGCCGCGGCAAAACCCGGTTGGAAGGGTCCCCCTGCGGGAGTTGCACCGGGATTTCCTTTCTGCGGATTGGCAGCCACTTGCCAGGAATCCTTGTTCAGATTCGCCGTGTCCTCCACGCGGATGCCTTCAAAGGTTTCCAAAGTCGCCTTGTCCGCCGTATTGGGATTTTTGATGCTACGGGCGATTTCGGCGGAAAACTCCGTCATCTGGATGGGAAAATTTCCAAACTTGACGTTCTTCCAGTTCACGTCGCCTTCCAGCACCGTGATGCTCTTGGAGGTGGAGCGCAAATCCGGAATGGAGCGTGAACGGGGCGCAAAATTGAGCAGCACGGACTGGCCCAGCCAGAAATTGTCTGTCACGTACCATTCGCTGCGCATGCCCACCAGGGTTTCTTCCCCCGAGCCGCCGAAGGGAGCGAAATCGTAGGTGATTTCAACGATGGAGTCATCGCGGATGATATCGGGCCTGAAAAAGGTGACGAAGCCGGCGTCGTAGTCGATGAAATAATCCACGTCCCGCGTCAGGCGCTTGCCGTCCAGGAACACCTGCTCCGACTGGGAAACGATGTTGATCTGGTCAAGAGAGAAATTTCCCTTGCGGAAGCGGTATTCGGCGAAAAGGCGGTAACGGTTCTTGGAGGGCGGCACGGTTTCGCGGAACGCGTAAATGTCATCGGTAAAGGGGCGCACAAAGGGACTGCGAAAAGCGTCGGAGGAAACGAAGGTGAAGATGCCGTTCTCAAAATCCACATCGATGTCGTTGGGATATTTGGGCACGGGTTTGACCTGCGCGCCGGTGCTGGAGGTGGCGTCAAAGCCGTCAATCTGAGTGGGT
>MGUQ01000020.1:11082-12984 GCA_001799975.1 Elusimicrobia bacterium RIFCSPLOWO2_01_FULL_54_10
GGTGTCTCCGAGAACGTAAAAATTCTTCATTTCGCGCGTGGCGAAAAACCGGCTTTCATCCGGCTTGATCAAAAGGGGCTTGAACCCTTGCAGAAGATCGAAGGGTTTAAGGCTGTCGGGGATGCTGGGATCCTCACGGATGGTATTGTTACCCGTGGAATTGGGCCTCGCGATCTGGCTGATGGGCACGTTCGATCCGGCGGGTTTGTAGTCGGCCACAATGATGTCGCTCAGGTTGATGGCGCGCTTGAAGCGGATGGTGCCTTTGGTGTAGTCCACGGTATAGTCCACTCCCGGCACCATGAGCTTGAACACGCCGGTGTTTTCCCCGCTGGGTCCGGTGAAGGTGGAAAAATTGATGATCGTTGATCCATCGGGGCCGGTAAGGCTGGGCTCGAAGACCGCCACGGTGCGGGTGCTTTCGTCGATGTTGTTGTTGCTCGGGTTTTGGTCGTCAATGAAGATGCGCTCGGAGCCCACCTGAATGGGGCGGTGCTCCGTCTTGCCGGTGGGAGCTCCGGTGATGGGATCAGTCGCCGGGCCCGTGGCGAAAGCCAGCTGGTAAAACTGCCTGCGCGGATAGCTGATGTCGTTGATTTCGCGCCTCTGGAGGATGTAGTTGCCCGTGAAGCGCTTGGTCTGGGTGATGCCCTTGGTGCGCGAACCGATCATGAAAAGCCGAACGGCCTTGGGGGTGTAGCGGTGCCAGAGAGTGGACGGGAACATCTTGGCAAAGCCGGTGCGCGGCCTGAACAGCAGTTCGGCGCGCACGCCGAAAACGGATTTTGAATATCCCACAAACTCCGTGGAGGGAAGCGATATGGAAATGTCGCCGAACGCGGCTTCCTGAAGAACTTCGTCCGGGTCGCCTTTATAGACCACTGAAATGTCGCGTTTGTCATCGCGCGTGTCGTCAAAGTCCACGTTCACGGTCACTTTGCGGCCCACGGTTCCCTTCACGCGCACCTGCAGCTGCTGGTCCAGCTCAAAATCCGCCTGGTTGACGCGGCCTTTGCCGCTGTCCGGCTGGGCGTAAATGGTGGAGGTCAGTTTAAAATCGATCACCTTGCGGCCGGAAATGGAGAGGCCGGATTCATAGGGCAATACGACGTTCAAGCCCGGGCCGGGCGGAGGCGGCGCGGGCAGCATGCGGCGTTCGGCCACGGGCACGGGCTTTTCAATCATGGGAATGAGGGCTTCGCCTGTTTCCAGACGCCGCCTCATTTCGTTCCACCGTTCCTGGCGGTAGCGGATGAACCTCGCACGCCCGAGTTGGGCCTCGATCTCAGAAACGCTTTGCTTTGCTATGGGCTTTTCTTCTTCAAAAATTCCGCGGTCCTGGGGCAAAAGGGACTGAGCGCCAAGCGGAGTTACATAAGAGAAGGGAGACAAGGGTTGAGCCGCGAGAAAGGCGGAAATCAGACGGGATAAAAATTTCTTCGCGGTCAAGTTGGATGAATTATAACATAGTATAATGCCCGGGTGAAACTGCTTTCACGGTATGTCATCCGCGAATTTATCCCCCCTTTCGGAATCGGGCTTGCCGTTTTCACTTTTCTGCTGGTGGTGCGCCAGCTGGTGCTGGTGATGGATTTATTTTTGAACCGCGGCGTGGAGCTGGCGGTGATTTTCAAAATGTCCGCTCTGGTGCTTCCCATGTTCCTGCCTCTTTCCATTCCCATGGCCGTCCTCCTGGCCGCTTTGCTTTGCTATGGGCGGCTGTCCGAGGACGGCGAAATCACCGCCTTTCGCTCGGCGGGCCTTCACCTTCTGGCCTACAGCTGGCCCAACCTGGTTCTGGGCCTATTTTTAAGTTTTCTTCTGGTCTATTTGAACCTGGACCTGGCCCCGCGGGCAGCCATGGAATTTAAAAACATTCACTTCTCCGTGGCCAGCCAGAAT
>MGUQ01000021.1 GCA_001799975.1 Elusimicrobia bacterium RIFCSPLOWO2_01_FULL_54_10
GTACGCCTGGCTCTACTTGGAGAGTAAATTGCGGGCGCTCACGCAGAAACTTAGCGATGGCCTCGTCAATGTCTGGGCCTTTGCGCGCAAGCGGCTTATGCGAAAACCCAAAACAGACGGGGACATGGTCTATACTTCGGCGTTGGGATCGAGGATGTTCTCAATGGGCTCCCGGTTTGGCAATCTCAAGCACGCGGCGGGCCGGGTCTTAAAATTGTTATCGGGCATCATTCTGGCCCTTCTGCTTTTCATTGCGTTTTACGACATCGTTCAAAGCATCTACCTCGCAGCCGTCAAGCATTATAAAGCCTTGCAGATGTTTGAAATTCTGTTCAACCCGTATGAAAAATGCGTGAAATTTTCCGTCTGGACCGTCTCCATTTTGGGCACGGTTATGGCGATTGCCGGCATGACCCTTTATCCGTACATACGCTCTGTGGCATTCCTGATGCGGCACCGCTATAAACTGCTCGCCGTGGGCACCCTCGTGCTTTTCAACTGCTCGGTCCTCTATAAATCCCTCGACAAGGAGTTTGTGGGCAGCACGGAGGAGAACGAATTCATCATTTTTGTGGAGCTTCCCTCGGGCACAAAGCTTGCGGTTTCCGACAAGGTGGTGGGGGCCGTGGAAAAAGCGGTGGGCGAAATTCCGGAAATCCAGAAATCCGTCAAAACGGCGGTGGCCCGGGTGGAGGGCTGGTCCTCCAAACTCTATGTCACCCTGGTGCCCCAGTCGGAGCGCGTAAAAACCGCCCAGGAGATCATCACTGAGCTCCGGCCGCTCATCTCAAAAATCGGGCAGGAGCACGACGCATTTGTCTATTTTTCGGAGCCGGTGAGCTCCAAGGAATTCCTGATCGACGTTTTCGGGGGCGACTACGGCAAGCTGCGCGATGTGGCCGTGGCCATCGCTAAAAACATGGAAAAAGTTCCCGGCCTGGCCGACATCAAACTGCGCTATAAAGAGGGCCGCCCGGAAGTGCGCATCCAGATGGACCGCCAGAAGGCGTCGTCCTTTCAGTTCACCGTTGAAGAGGTGGCCGAAAGCCTGCACGCCCAAATCCGGGGGCTTCGGGCCACCTACTTTTTGACGCCCAAGGCGCAGATCGAAACCGTGGCGCGCCTCAAAGAACAGTTCCGCAAGACTCTGGAGGACGTTCAGCTTCTCACGCTCATCAACGGCCGGGGCGTGATTGTTCCCATCCGCCAGTTTGCCGAGTTCAACCTGGGGCTCACCCCGAGCGAAATCTGGCGGAAAGACCGCGAGCGGATGATCCAGGTGAGTGCCAACCGCGGGGACCTCTCCCTCAACAAAGTGGCACGGGAAGTGGACAAGGCCCTGCAAAACCTGCAGGTGCCCACGGGCTATTATTATGAATTCGGAGGGGATTTTCCCAAGCTTGTGGAGACCGAAAAAGAGTCCCGGTTTTCGTTCATCGTCATGGTCGTCCTGATCTTCGCGGTTCTGGCCAGCCTGTTTGAATCCTATTCCCAACCTCTGGTCATTTTGACTGCCGTGCCCCTGACAGCCATCGGCGCCATTCCGCTGCTTTACGTCACAGGAACCCCAGTCACTTTGGGGGCCATGATCGGCTTCATCATGCTGGGCGGAATATCTGTGGGAAATTCCATTATTTTGGTGGATATATTCAACAATTTGCGTAAAAGGAATGGCACATTTAAAGCGCTTTTACTGGCAGGCATTGAGAGAACCCGCCCCATTCTCATGACCTCCCTGACAGCCATTCTTGGCCTGTTTCCGCTTGTTTTGGACAGGGATGGGACGGGGTCCCTCTGGTCACCCCTGGCCATAACCGTTATAGGCGGCCTTACGGCCTCCACGGCGCTGGTTTTGTATGTCCTACCATGCTTTTACCTGCTTCTACAAGATGCTCAAATTTGGGCCCAAAAAAGGCTCAATTTGTCAATATTCAGTCTAAAAACTCAAAAATAACCCCTATTTATTTTGTTTTTGTATAGTATGGCTAAATACCATACAATTATTTTAACGGTAAATTATATCGATAATTTCCCTGTTTTTTTATGGTAATTGTGTTGCATCACATTCTGGTGTAAGCGACAAAGTGATTGAGACGATAAAATGAACAAAATAAACGCTGAAAATAAGGCAAAAAACCTGCTCCTGGCCATGGGGATTGTGGCTTTTATGGCACAGGTTGATTCTCGCCTTGCGGCCGGGGAGAGGATGATCGGCGTCACCCACATCATCGATGTGTCTGATGTCAATGCCGGCGGCGAACAATCCTCTTCCGCTTCAAACAACATGCTTTCCAGCATCAGTATTGATGATTCCAACACTCAGGATTCAGCCAGTTTCCGCTTAAGCCCCGGATTCATCAATTTGATTGGAGGCCTAAAAGCGTCTGCCTTGTTCGGGGGGCGCGGAATCTCAACCACAGAAATCAATTGGGAATGGTCGGATGATTCGACCTTTGAAATCGGATACAGGGTGCTGGATTCAGGCAACTCAAACATTTCAGGGAACCTTGCTTCAGGAACAACATTTTTCTATCAACAGGGCATTGCGAGCGGTCCCAATACCCCCGTAACCGTTTCAATTGAATCCTTTGACCATTTAACGACCGTTAGATCGGCTCCCGTGACCCGCTACACTTTGGCCAACCCCCTGGCTCAGACCCCCGAGATTTCCATTACATCCACAACCATCGCCGCCACTTGGGACGACAATCTGAACCCGAACACCATCACTTCATACAGAGTCGAAGTGGCTGAAAATGAAACCTTTGCGTTTGGCGCCAGTTCTTCTGTTCCGGTTATTAAAACCCAAAGAGCAATGCGGGGCGTGGTGGGGGGATTAACTCCCAATACCTCCTATTATCTCCGGGTTGTTCCTGTCAACAATGACGGAACTCTTTCTGCGCCTTCTGTGATCGTCGCGACGGTGACTCCGGCATCCATTCCCGTCTTGGACCGTATGGTTGTCTCTGCAAATGGACTGACCGTTCATTATATTTCAAGCAACCCCGCGAGCACTGTTTTCACGCTTGAAATTTCCCTGGACGCGAATTTCAACAGCATCGAAGCGTCCTCAGTGACCGTGGTTTCGCCCGCGATTTTTGAAGGGCTGGTCTCCAACACCGCTTATTTTATGAGGGCCAAAGCCACCAACCGCAAGAATCATGATACAAGCCATGTCAGTTTCGGCAATGCATTGACGCTGGCGCCCGCTTTGAGCGTCCAATCTTTTCAGGTGTTCAGCACAAGCATTACGGTCAGTTTGAACGGCAACGGCAGCTCCTTGGGCACCCGGGTGCGTATTTCCACCGGCGCTTTTGATGTGTCGAACACCGTTTCCGGCGTTTTGGCCGCTTCATCGCCCCAGGCCGAACTGACTCTGAATGGCCTGGTCCAAAATGCGGTCCATTCCGTCTATGCCAGAGCCATCAATAACAACGATATTCCCGGTCCTGTCGCAACCGTCACGGCTTCAACCGCGACTTTGGCCCAGATGCCCATCCTGGCCCAGGCTTCAAATATTCAAGCGGACGCCATCACCTTGAGCTGGAATGCCAACGGCAATTCAACTTCCACCGTCTATTTGACGCATGTATCCACATGGCCCAATTTCACGAATTCTTACAGCTCAACCACCCTGGATACATTCTTTACGACCCGCACTTGGACTTCAAATTCATCCTATTTCTTCCAGGTTGCGGCCATCAATAAAACCGGCAGCAGGACGGCTTTCACCCCTATTATTGAAGCCGTGACATTAGTCCTGCCCGTCACCCAGGTCACGGTGGACAGTGACGATGTTTATATCAGCTCCATGGACGTTTCCTGGGTTATTCCCGCGGGCAATTTGCCCGGAACTCAATATTTGGTTGAAATTTCATTGGATAACTTCAGCACCATTCAGATCAGCGCATTAACCGCAATCAATTCTGCAAGAATGACGCCTCTGCGGCCTTCCACGAACTATTCATTGAGGGTGGTGTCCGTGGGCCATCGCGGCATCCGCTCCGCTCCCAGCCAAAATATGAATTTCATGACTGGCAATGTCCCTCCTCTCAATTTTGCCGCCAGCTCCACCACCCTCATCGTCTCATGGAATGACCATGTGGCTCCTACCGGTAGCGAGTATCAAATTGAATTTGCCACAGTCCAGGCCGGAGGCCTGTCCGCCGTCACCCGGACTCCTTTAAGCGCGAACACTTCCTGGTGGATGATCGGGGGCCTTGCCGTCAACACCAGTTTTCATTTTCAGGTGAGCTGGGTGGAGCAGGGCACAGGAATCGTCAGCCCCATGGTTGAGGGCGGCACACGGACATTTGCAGCCGTGCCGGACGCGCCCCAGATGCCTGGCGCCGGATTTGACGTGGCCACTCTTATTCTGGAACCCGGCTCCAATCCTACGGCTGATCCCGACAACACCCGATTTGCGGTTCTGGTGCAGGTGCTTGGCACCCTCAACAGCCCTCACCACGACAAATATGTGCGAGCCCACGGCGACATGGATAATCCTTCCGATTCTCCCGTTTGGCAGACCCTGTCCGAATGGAACGGCGTCGATGGCCTGGAAATCACCCATTTGAACGGCAGCGCGCTTTACCATTTCCACGTGAAAGCCATGAACGGAAACGGCGTGATCACCAGCACCTCGGTTCCCGCGGAACTTTTTACGGCTCCCCGGGCGCCGCGGGCAGTATGGCTTGCGCGCAGGCCCGAAAATTCCTGGATCAACGTAATGGTTACCTCTTTCACTGCCTTTGACTCCGCCCATTATCACTATACCTTCAACACCGATCCCAACAGCCCCATTCCCACGAGCGCGAACGCTGGCTTTGAGACCGGCCAGCCTGTGACCGTCACGGCCACGGACGAAGGTCCCTGGTTCCTCCATGTGATGGGCGACAATTTCCGCGTCCCTCTGGCCAACGGCCTGCACATTCCCCTGGGCACGGACAAGATCCAGATTAATGTGGACGTCACCGAGCCGCAAATCACCGGCGTGCAGGCCCGCTTCTCGCCCACAGACAACAATGCCATTGCGGATAATACCCCCACTCCGCACGCGGAACCCTATTTCACTTGGACCGCTCCGGACAACAGCGCTGAAAGCCGGCTTACAGGCCGCATTTCTTCAGTCACGGCCTATGCCGTTTCATTTTCCACCGGCAACGATCCCGGCGAAGCCGGGCTGGGCAGAGAAATCTATGTCAGAACGAACTCCATTCATTTTAAAATAGCTCAAAGGCGCGACCGCTCCAGCGATACCTATTATTTCCGCGTGCGCGCGCTGGACATGGCTGGCAACTGGGGGCCGTCGTCCGAAGTGTTCCGGTATCGCGTTGTTGAAGACGACATCCGGCCCACGGCAACGCTCAACAACATCACCCCGCGCCAAGGGCCTGACGGCCGTTTCCTTGCGGCAGGCAGAAACCTTTCCCTTAGGGTACAATTTGACAAAATCATGAATAGCGCCACGGTGACCTCTACAGAAGCGGTCATCATCCGCGCTCTTCGAGACAATCTTGCGACCCGCAGGAGCGCAGAAATTTCCTATACTTCGTCCTACAACGAAACATCCAGGATTCTCACCATCACGCCAAACTCTGCCTTGTCCGCCGGCTGGCTCTACGAAGTGGTCATCACCACAGCCGTCACCGACCTGGGAAGCAACATGCTCTACAGGCAGATCCGGACGCTTTTTGAGACCAAAATGGACCGCAATGTCAGGAACAGGTTTGTGGGCGACGACGGCCTGACCATTGCGGACATTCCGGCGGGAGCGTTTGAAGAAGATGCCTCGGTGAGCATCGGCCTTTTGGGCGGCGGCACAACGCAGATTTCGGTGAACGGGGCTTTGGGCGCTTTCTGGCACGCGCCCATGATGGCAAGCGCGCATTCCATAAATGTGGCCAATCAAAAAATGATCGCTCTGATGGGGCCCTTCGCACAGCCCGTCACCATCCGTGAGTTCAACGCCATTAAAGAAGATGGAACCACCATCAAAACGAATTTCAATGCCGCCGTGTCCATCACGATCCCTTATCTGGACGTGAACAACGACGGCTATGTGGACGGCACCAATCCCCGCGTGCGGGTCAAGAACCTCAAGGTTTTCGTCCTGGATGAAACCAGAAACGTCTGGCACAAGCTCCCCGGCTCCGAAGTGGACGACCAGTCGAACGCCAGCCTGTCCAACACGGTCCATTTCTCGGTCTACGCCGTCTTCGGGGTTCCCGATTTTGACGTTTCCAATTCCTACGCCTATCCCGTGCCTTTCAAACCCGCGGAAGGCCACAACAAGATCACTTTCGCGAACCTGCCCACCCAGGGCAAAATCCGGATTTACACCGTGGCCGGCGAGCTGGCCCGCGACATCCTTTTCACCGACCCCACGGACGGCAAAGTTGAATGGGACGTCGCCAATTCCGCCAGCGAGCAGATGGGCTCCGACGTCTACCTCTATATTATTGAAAGCGGTTCGAACAAAAAAACCGGCAAGATCATGGTGATAAGATGAAACGCAACCTCGCGTATATCTTTGCACTTCTTCTCTCACTTGAGCTGACCGGTTCCGCCTTGGCCGGCACGGGCAGACACACCGCGCACTACCTGAAAGCAGATATCGGAGCCAAGGGCGTGGCCCTGGCCGGCACCCAGTTTGCTTCCGAAGGGGATTCCTTCGCCCAGTTCTATAATCCCGCGCTCATGGCCGGCATTGCCCGCCGCGAAGTGGGCTTCACACATAACGAGTTCATTGAAGACCTGAGGCAGGATGTGGTGACCTACGCCCACCCCATGTCCAGGCTGGGCGTGCTTGCGGCAAGCGTCAACTACTTCACTTACGGCAAGATCGCCGGATTTGACGCCACCGGCGCTCCCACGGGCGACACCAGCGCCCGCGATTTTGTGATGTCCGGCAGCTGGGCCAAATCATGGGACCTGATGTTCGGCGAAAACATCATTAAAGATTTTTCCACCGGAGCAACCTTCAAAATCCTCAACCGCAAGCTCGACAGCGAAACGGGCAACACCTTCGCCGTAGACGCGGGCGCGGCCTATCCGCTCACCCTCAAGTATTTGAACGGGCTCAAGCTGGCCGGCTCTGTGCAAAATGTGGGACCCGGCATCAAGTTCAAAAACGCGTCCAGCCCTCTGCCCACCACTGTGCGTTTAGGGATGAGCCGCTCCTGGTTCGGCAACGCCCTGACTCTCAATTTTGACGAAGTTCTGCCTTTGAATGCCAAACCGTTCCATGCGGTTTCCGCCCAATACAAGATTTTGAAGATGTTCGATCTGCGCATCGGCTACAAATCTGACAAAGCTCTGGACCAGAAGATGACTTACGGCCTCGGGTTTGAGAACCCCATCATCCGGGCGGACTATTCCTTCATTCCCTTTGCGGATCTGGGCAACACCCACAGGATTTCCATGATATACCGCTTCGGCAAATCCAGCCGCCTGGCCACCGCTGATGACCAGCTCAAGACGAAAGTGAAAGAAGCCCAGTCCCTTTACGCCCAGGGGCTCCTGGTGGACGCGTTCGTCATCTCCTTCCAAATCCAGAGAGTGGCGCCCTGGCTGGAAGAAAACAACAAATTCCTGGCCAAGCTCCAGAACGATTTCAAGAGCCTTGAAGAAAGCAACCAGAAAGACAAGCTCATGGAGCAGGCCCAGTCCCTGTTCGTCCGCGCCGAGAAATTCTTTGAAGCGGGCAACCTGCTGGACGCCCGCACGGAATTCCAGGCCGTGCTGGTGCTGCAGCCGGAAAACAAGGCCGCCAAGGGCTACCTCAACCACATTGAAGGCCAGTTCCTCTCTTTCGTGGAGTCCTTCTACCGCTCCGGCATGGTTTCTTTTGCCGAGGAAAATTACGAAAAGGCCAAAGAAGAATTCGAGAAAGTCCTCACCATCAAGCCCGACCATGCGGAATCCAAGGTCCAGCTTGAAAAATCCATCGAGATGCTGGAAGTCAAGCAGCAGAGAGAACAGGAAGAACTGCAAAAGCACCAGGCGGAAAACGATTACAAAGCCGGCATGGGTGCGTTCAAAAACGGGAATTACGAAGAAAGCTTCAGACTCTTTGGCGATGTCATCAAATTGTCGCCTGACTATGAGGAAGTTCAGAAATATCATGAGCTTTCGAAAATCAAGCTTTATGACGCCAGCCTCTCCAACGGCCGCGACATGGCCACCAAGGGCAGCTGGGAGACAGCCATCCGCCACTTCCGCAAAGCCCTGGAAATCAACTCCACCGATGAGGCCAAGACAGCTCTCCATGATTCCCAGAGACGGTGGGACCTGCAGAAAAAGGTCCTGAGCCAAAACCTGTATAAAGAAGGGCTCGAAGCTTTCCTGTCCGGCGACAAGGTCAAGGCCAATGCCGCCTGGACTCGGGCCGTGGAACTGGATCCGGAGAACGAAGAAGCCAAACGCGGCAAAGACCGCCTGAAACCGTAACGCCGCAAGGGCGACGGATGCGCCGCCCCAGCAAAAAATAGTAAAATCCACGCAATGGCCCAGGAAGTCCGAACCTCACTTACCTCCAAAACACTCCTTAAGGGCCAGCTCATCTATCGGCTCAATTTCGCCGCGATTTTAAACACACCTGAGGCGGAATTCGCGCGCCTCATTGCGGACCTGGAGCGGGATCCATTTGTCCAAAAGCTTCTGCATCCGGCCAGCGCCGCCCAGAAAATACTTTCCAAAAAGAGGTTTCCCAACGCCCGTCTTTCTTCGAGTTTTTATGAGATTGACGAGGAACGCGTGCGCGGGGCCGCCGGCCAGGTGGACGTGCAGGGCCTTCTGTCCAGCCATAAAGGCATGACTCATCTAATCAAGAAGATAGGCCAGGAGAATTTTGAAAAGCATTTCCTTTACAGGGAAGGGGCTGAAAGCCCCGAAGCCGCGGCCCAGGCGTGCGGAATCACCGTGCAGGACGCGCAAAACCTCTCCTCATTCCTGCTGGACCTGTCCGTCCAGTCCGAATTCGCCCACCCGTCATCCATCAGCCCTGAAGGAAGCCTGCACTACACCCTGGTGGCCCGAGTTTCGCTGGACGACGGCAAGCCGGTGATTGAGTATCTCTCGCCCCACCTCGCCCGCGGCCGCTACATGATCAACCGCGACCGCATTCCCGAACTCAAAAAATCCCTCTCGGGCGACGAAAAGAAAAAGCTTAAGGACATTCTTTCCCGCATTGACTGGATCAATCTTCGCCAGGACACTTTGCAGAAAGCCATCAATTCCTGGGTCATGAGCCAGGGGTCCTATTTGAAGTCAGGCGAACCGTCCGCCCAACTGCCATTCACGCAGAAGGATCTGGCCGCACAGCTCAAACTCTCCCGCTCCACGGTGAGCCGCGCGCTTTACGGCAAGAGCGTGCTGCTGCCCTGGAGGGACGAAAAACCGCTCAAGGATTTGTTTCTGAACAAGCGGGAAACGGCCATTTTAAGGATTGGGGAAATTCTATCCGGCCTGCCGGAGGCGGAGCGCAAACGCATGAGCGATGAAAAACTCGCAGAACTTTTGAAGAAAAAATCCGGGATTAAGGCTTCCCGGCGGTCCGTGAACCTTTACCGCCGCGCGATAGGTTCCAAAAAATGAATTATCTCATCCTCAATTGCGGCTCCAGCACCCTCAAGTACAAAATCCTTTCCATGCCCCATGAAACGGCTCTGGCCCAGGGCGTTCACGAAGGGACGGTGTCGACGAATGAAGAGCTTTGCGGCATCATACGCGGCGCCTGCAAGGACATCCCCATCCACAAGATTTGCCACAGAGTCGTCCACGGCGGGGAAAAATACCGTGCTGCCGTGCGCGTCACGGACGAGGTGATCAAGGACATCCAGGACCTTTCGGACCTGGCCCCTCTCCACAACCCCGCCAACCTGGCCGGCATCCGCGCGGCGATGGAAGTGTTTCCGAATATTCCCAACGACGCCGTGTTTGACACGTCCTTCCATCAAACGCTCCCGCCCAAGGCCTATCTGTACGGCCTGCCCTATGAGCTTTATGAGAAGTTCAAGATCCGCAAATATGGATTCCACGGCATCTCCCATAAATATGTGAGCCGCAAGGCCATGGAGATATTGAAAGAGAGCATCAAGGATTTTAAGATCCTGAGCTGCCACCTGGGTTCCGGAGCCAGCATCTGCGCGATCGAAAGGGGGAAAAGCATCGAGATCTCCATGGGGTTCACGCCTCTGGACGGGCTCATGATGGGCACGCGCGCCGGTTCTTTTGACCCGGAGATCGTCATCTATCTTCAAAAAAAGGGATATTCCCTCGATGAAATCCAGGACATGATGCTCCGCCGGGGAGGATTGAAGGGCATTTCCCAATCCAGCAACGATGTCCGCGAACTGAGGGAAGATGAACTCCAAGGAAACCCCAAGAGTGAATTGGCTTTTGAAATGTTCGTTTACCGGGTTCAGCGGTTCATCGGTTCTTATGCGGCGGCTCTGGGCGGGGTGGACCTGGTCATCTTCACGGGGGGGATTGGTGAGAATGCTCATTATCTGCGCAAAAGGATCTGTGACAAACACGCCTACATGGGGTTGAAACTGGATGCCCGCAAGAACCGCGCCAATGAGGCGATTATTTCGGCGGCAGATTCTGAAGTCCTGGTGATGGCCATCCCCACCAATGAAGAGCTTCAGATCGCCCGGGAATGCCATGCCCTTGAAAGGGCATTGGAGCCGGTGAAATGAGCATCAAGCGCATCGGGATCCTCACGGGCGGCGGGGACTGCCCCGGCCTGAACGCCGTCATCCGTGCGGTGACGAAGACCGCCATCGGCGCTCACGGCTGGGAAGTGGTAGGGTTTTTGGACGGGTTCAGGGGCGTGGTGGAGAACTGGAACATCCGCCTCACAGACCAGACAGTCTCCGGCCTGCTCACGCGCGGAGGAACCCTATTGGGCACCAACAACCGCGCGGACCCTTTCGCTTACACCTATCGGTCCGACGGCAGCTCAGGACCGCCCCAAGATGTCTCCAGGGCAGCCCTCCTCAACGTCAAAAAGAACGAGGTGGACGCGTTGGTGGTGACGG
>MGUQ01000022.1:0-3170 GCA_001799975.1 Elusimicrobia bacterium RIFCSPLOWO2_01_FULL_54_10
TCCCCCATTTTGAGGCAAGCCCGCCGACAAAAGTCTCGTCTTTTTTAGATGCCTTCCCTCTCAGGCCATGCTGAATATGGACGACAATGGGAATCCAGCCTTTTTCCTTGGAAATCCGCTTCACGCAATGGAGCAAGCACACGGAATCCGCACCGCCGGAAACGGCGATGATTACGGGGCCCGCCGGAATATCGCGCTGAACCTTTTGCGCGCGGAATTCTTTATAAAGGTCCATCGTTTACTCCACCGTCACCGATTTGGCCAGGTTGCGGGGCTAAACCACATCTCGGCCGAGCCCATGGGCATGCTCCGGAGTTACAGTCAACTTAAGGCCCATGACATGCAGGATGCTGGTGACATTATGAAGCAGGGGGTTTCCATGTCTCGACATCATCCGGTGCAGAGTGACCCTGTGAATTTTTGCCATCTGTGAGAGTCGCGAAAGGCCCCCCTGGGCTCGCGCAACGTCCCGGAGCGCCAGCAGGAATGCCTCATCATCGTCCTGATCGAGCGCGGCATTCAAATAGGAAACGCAAGCCCGCGGAGACTTCAATTGCTTGTCTAAAAAATCTTCATAGGGCGTCGCCAACGCCTTTCTGCGGTCATTCCGTTTCATTTTTGACGCCTCCTATAATCCGCCCAATCCATTTGGGCCTTCTGAATGTCCTTCTTTTGAGATTTTTTATCGCCGCCACATAGAATAATGATGATAGTCTGCCCGTCCTGACCCAAGTAAACTCTATATCCCGGTCCAAAGCTGATGCGCAGTTCCAGCACGCCCTCACCGACAGGTTTGCAATCACCCAGGTTGCCGACCCGCACGCGCGCGAGCCGGGCATTTATTATGCCCTTGCCCTTTTCATCCTTCAAGCCCTCGAACCATTCCTGGAATGGAACCCGTCCGTCGGGCGTATGGTATACCTTTAAGGACTTCGCTATCCCATCCATTCCGGGCTTTTACAAGTGTAGCATGGACGCAACATATCGTCAAGCCTACTCCACCGTCACCGATTTGGCCAGGTTGCGGGGCTGGTCCACATCGCAGCCGCGCAAGACCGCGATGTGATACGCCAGAAGCTGAAGGGGCACGGCGTTCACAATGGGAGAAAAAATTTCCGGCACGCGCGGCACTTCGATGAGGTCGTCCGCAACACTCTTGAGATTGGCATCGCCTTTGGACACAATCGCCACGACGTGGCCACCGCGGGCCTTGGCTTCCTGGATGTTGGAGGCGACCTTTTCATAAACCTGGGACTCGGTGGCAATGGCCACAATCGGCATGTTGGCATCGATCAAAGCGATGGGCCCGTGCTTGAGCTCCCCGGCGGGGTAGCCTTCGGCATGGATGTAGGAAATTTCCTTGAGCTTGAGCGCCCCTTCTAAAGCCATGGGATAATTCAGGTTGCGGCCCAAATATAGAAAACTGCTTTTGTCCTGCAGACGGGCGGCCAAAGACTCAATTTTTTTAGACATGGCAATGGATTCTCGAATCCAGATGGGAAGTTTTACGAGCTGGCGCATTTTTTGCTTATAGTCCGCCACCGAAAGGGCCCCGCGGGCGCGCCCGAGACGAAGCGCAAAATGAAGCAAGGCCGCCAGCTGCCCCGTAAATGCCTTGGTGGACGCCACGCCGATTTCCGGGCCGCAGTGAGTGTAAAACGTGGACTCAGCCACATTAGTGATGGTGGAGCCCAGGACATTGCAGATGGCCAGGGTGCGCACTTTGGATTTTTTGGCCAGCCGCAGGGCCGCCAGTGTGTCCGCGGTTTCTCCGGACTGGGAGATGAAAATCATCAAATCGCGGTTTTTAGCTTGCAGAAATAAGGGACGATAGCGGAACTCGGAGGCGATTTCCACCCGGCAGGGAATTTTGGCCAGAGCTTCCAGCCAGAACCTGCCCACAAGCGCCGCATGATAAGAAGTTCCGCAAGCCACCAGGGTGATTTGCTTGATATTTTTTAAAACTCCGGAGCTCAGGCGCTGCCCAAACCAATTGTCTTCCCGTGCGGGATCGATGCGGCCGCGCAAAGTGTCCTCAATGGCGGAGGGCTGTTCCATGATTTCTTTGAGCATGAAATGCTTAAAACCCGATTTTTCCGCCTGGGCCAGGTCCCAGCTCACGGTGGTGACGGCTTTGGTCACTTTCACTCCGTTTTCACTGAAGCATTCCACCCCGATTTTGGTGAGCAGGGCCAGCTCGCCTTGGTCCAGAATGATGGTTTTACGGGTGTAGGGCAAAAGCGCGGGCACATCCGAGGCTACAAAATTTTCCTGCTCACCCAAGCCGATGACGAGCGGGCAATCCCTGCGCGCCGCCACCACGACCCCCGGAAAATCAGAATTCATCACGGAGAGGGCGAAAGCCCCTTCCAGTTTTTTTAGGCACTTCCTCACAACTTCAAAAAAATCTTTTTCATTTTTCGGTTTGGCTTTTTTGTTCTCCTCTTCCAGCAGATGCGCTATCACTTCCGTGTCAGTCTGGGAGGCGAACTTGTGACCTTTGCGCCTCAGTTCGGATTTCAAGGACATGAAATTTTCGATGATGCCGTTGTGCACCACCACAATGCGCTTTTTGCAGTCCGTGTGTGGATGCGCGTTTTCTTCGGAAGGGATGCCGTGAGTGGCCCAGCGCGTGTGTCCCAAGCCCACAAAGCCGTTGACCGGCTTTTTCTTGAGAACGGTCTCCAAGTTGGAAATTTTGCCCACCGCGCGCCGAAGCTGAATGCCGCCGCCGTTCAAAACGGCAATGCCGCTCGAGTCATACCCGCGGTATTCGAGGCGCTTTAAGCCATCCACCAGCACCTGGCTGGCCGTGCGAGCGCCCACATAACCTACGATTCCGCACATGTCTATGATCTCCTTTTAAATTTTATTCCGTGTAGTCCTGGCCTAAAACCACTTCCAAGTCCACGAGCGGATTTGCTTCCAGCCGGGTAAAAATCTCCGCATTCGGCGTTTTGAGCGAGCGGACCACCGCCTGAGCGGCCTCAGAACCTCCGCGATGATCGCGGACAAATGTTTTCTTCTGCCGGGACGCGAAATTCCCCCATTTCACCACATCGAAGCCCGCGTCCCGCAGGGAACGCACCACTTCGAGCGCCAGGCCCGCCTTGCTGGAGGCGTTCCACACCTCCACCGTCACCTTCGAAAAATCTGTCTGGGCCTGGCGC
>MGUQ01000022.1:3204-7793 GCA_001799975.1 Elusimicrobia bacterium RIFCSPLOWO2_01_FULL_54_10
CCGCCCTGCGGCGGCCTCGCGGGGATGGGAAGAACTCATAAACCCCGCGGTGGTGCGCACATCCTCGGCGTCCGGCATCCAGTATCCCCTGCGGGCGCTGCCGGGCAGCTGAATGAGCCTCACTTGGTCCCGCGTGACGCCGCGCAGTTCGTGCACGGCCAGAAGGCAGTCATAAATGGACAGGTTGGTGTCCACAAATTTCAAGGCCGCGGCCACCAACCCGGGCAGGCGCACCATGCTGGCCGGCTGAGCCACGCGATGCAGCAATTTGAGCAGAAATCCCTGCTGGCGGCTCACGCGGCCGGAATCGCCCGCCACTCCGCGGAAGCGCACATATTCCAGCGCTTTTTGCCCGTTCAGGTGGTGCACGCCGGTGGAAAAATGGATGTGAAGCTTTCCCCAGTTGTCGTCATAATGCATGGGCTCATCCACCGCCACTTCCACGCCGCCCAGAAGATCAATCACCTTCCTGAATCCATCATAATCAATTTGCGCGTAAAAATGAAGGGTGGGCCGGGCAGTTTCCGACGAGGTGAACAGGAGGCCGGACACCGCCTCCCAGAGCGCGTCCACCGCCTGGCGCGAATCACGCTTGCTGGCCCGAAACGCATAGGCATACACTTCATTGATGCGCCGCACGCGGATATTGGGCAGTTCCACCCGGGTGTCGCGGGGAATGGAAAGCAAATCCAGGTTTCGTTCGTTGGGCAGGTAGCGGGCCAGGATGATGGTGTCCGCATGGCGGGCATTGTCCACCAGGTCCGCGCCCACAATCAGCCCGAAAATGGGTTCTCCCTTTTGAAGGGCGCGGGCGATGCCGCTTTTCCAAGATAGAAAAATGGCGGCGGCACAAACGAGAACGGCCAGACCGCCCAGCACAGCTGGAAAAATAAACTTCTTCACTCTTTGGGTCCCCAGAAGTTCCAGACGCGCACGCTTTCCGGGTGCAACCACTCCCGGTCCCTCAGCGTGTTTTTGAGTTTAAGCCTTAGCCCCTCCACAAAAGCTTTGTCCAAATTTTTCATTGCATATTGCCGCAGCGTCTTGGCGCCGTCATATTTTCTGTCGTAGGAAGCCAGATCTGCCATAAAAACGCATTTGTCGAGGCCGCTCATTTTATCGCTCCCCAAAGTGTGCTTGGCAATGGCGGAGAGGATTTGTTTGTCGCGTACTTTGAGAACTCTCCGCGCCAAATGGGCGCCCACATAAGCATGGAGCATCTTGGGGCGTTGACGGCAGGTTTCTTCAAAATTCGGCGGCCGCAGTTTATATTTGAGGGCATAGCGCACAAGCGCCTTACCGCTCTTGCACTTGGCCACATCGTGCAGGAGGCCGGCCAGGCGGGCTTTATTGTGGTTCAGCCCGTGTTTGCGCGCCAGACGCTCTGAGAGAAGCGACACCGCCATGGTGTGGCCCAATCTCTCGCGCGTGAGATGTTTTTTGAGGTAGGGCAGCGCCGTCTCGCGCACCCATGAATCTCTCATGCTCAATAGATTTTCCTTTTTAGAGCATAGCGTTCCACAGTCCCCGGCAGATTTTTTTTTGGCAGAGCTCGTCCGGAAGCCAGACGGGCGCGGATTTTACTTGACGAAATACCGCCGATCCTCGGGATGGAAATCAGCCGGCATTCCTTGCGAATAAAATCGCTGTTCTTCCATTTTCCAAATTGACGCAAGGCATCTTTACCCATCATGAGGCAAAGCTCGGCTCCGGGAAATTTCTGCCGGAAAAATCGCACCGTGTGCGCTGTATATGACGGCGCCGGGCGCTGGAGCTCGCAGGAGGAAACCATGAATGCGGGATGGCCGGCCAGGGCCAGGTTCAGCATGGCCAGGCGGTCTTTGGCGGAAGCGAGCGGCGAAGAGGATTTAAATGGCGAGCGCTTGACGGGAACAAAATAGACCCGCGCCAGGGAATGGGCTTTAAGCATTCGCTCCGCCAGGTGAATGTGACCGCAATGGACAGGATCGAAGCTGCCCCCAAAAATTCCAATTCTCACTATTTTCGGATTTGACCCGTGCCCTCGGCGATGTACTTGGTGGTGGTCAGTTCGCGGGCTCCCGTGGTGCCCCGCGCGTGCAGCTTGGCCGTGGAAATGCCGATCTCGGCGCCCAGCCCGAAAACGCCGCCGTCGTGCATCCGCGTGGAGAGATTGTGAAACACCGCGGCGGAGTCAACTCCTTTCAAAAATCTTTCGGCGGAAGAGGCATCTTCGGTGACGATGGTGTCCGTGTGGCCCGAGCCATAGCGGTTGATGTGGTCCACCGCCTGGTCGACGGAATCCACCACTTTGACTGCCAAAATCAGGTCCAGATACTCCGCCGGCCAGTCTTTTTCCGTCGCCTTTTGAATGCCCGGAATCAGCTTTCTGGAAGCATCGTCGCCCCTGAGCGCCACACCCGCTTTGGCGAGCCGGATTCCCACGGCAGGCAAAAATCCTTTGGCGATGCCGCTGTGCACCAGCAGGGTTTCCATGGCGTTGCACACTCCGGGCCTCTGCGTTTTGGCGTTCAGGACAATGTCTTCCGCCATCACAAGCGCGGCGGATTTGTCCACAAAAACATGGCACACGCCCTTGCCGTGGCCCAGAACTGGCACCGTGGCGCGCTTTTGGATGTCGTTGACCATTTCTTCCGAGCCGCGCGCGATGATCAAATCCACCCACTCGTCCAGGCCGGCCAGGTCATAAATATTTTTGCGCTCGGTGTTTTCAATGAGCAGCACCGCATCCGCAGGCACGCCTTGGGAGGCGATGGCCGCAGAAAAAATGTCCGCAAGCGCCTTATTGCTATTGAGAGATTCGCTTCCGCCCCGCAAGATGACGCTGTTGCCCGCTTTCAAGCAAAGCGCCGCGGCTTCCACTGTCACATTGGGACGGGACTCATAAATCATTCCGATGACGCCCAGAGGCGAGCGCACGCGCTTGATTTTGATGCCGTCTTTGGAGTTCCATTCCTCCACCACTTCTCCCACAGGGTCTTTTTGAGCGGCGATTTCCTCCAGTGCACGCGCCATGGCTTCCACCCGCCCGGCATCCAAAAAAAGCCGGTCTAAGTACGAGGCAGGGTATTTTTTCTTCTTTGCCAGGGCCATGTCCTTGGCGTTTGCGGCCAAAATTTTGGCGTCAAATTCCACGAGCGCTTTGGAAGCGGCTTTCAACGCGCGCTTTTTTATTTCATCGGAAAGCATGGCGGTCTTCCGGCTCGCTTCTTTGGACCGTTTGGCGAGAGAAAGAAGTTTTGGATTTATCTTCATGATTAACTCAACGCTGATTCCAAAATGCTCACACCTTTGCGCAGTTCCGGTTCAGACAAGGTCAAAGGCGGCAGAAGCCGCAGAACCGTGTCGTGCGTGCAATTGATGAGCAGGCCCGCTTCCCGGGCCTTGTCCACATAGATTTTCCCGGACCGATTCAAGACCAGTCCCTGCATCAACCCCAAGCCCCGGACCTCCCGAATAAAGGGAAACTTGGATTTGAGCTTGGAAAGTCCCTGGTGCAAAATTTCACCCTTCCGCTTGACGGATTTCAAAAATGCAGGAGACAATATTTTGACCACTTCCATGGCTGCCCGGCAAACAACGGCATTGCCCCCGAAAGTGGCCCCATGATCTCCCCGTTCGAAAAGGGCGGCAACCTCGTCCCTCGCCACCACCGCGCCGATGGGAAGGCCACCCCCGAGGGCCTTGGCCAGAGTCAAAACATCGGGTTTCACGCCATAATGCTGAAACGCAAAAAAATTCCCGGTCCGGCCCATGCCGCACTGGACTTCGTCAAAAACAAGAAGCAATTTCTTCTGGTCGCATAACTGCCTCAGGCCCTCCATAAACTGCTTGGTTGCGGGCTGAACGCCGCCTTCCCCCTGCACGGGCTCCACAAAGATCGCGCAGGTCTTCTCCGTCGCCAGAGACCCCACGGATTCAAGGTCGTTAAACTTGGCAAATACGGCCTTTTCGGCCATGGGCTCAAATCCTCTCTGATATCTGGGCTGGCCCGTGAGAGACACCGTGGCAAATGTTCTTCCGTGGAACGAGTTTTCAAATGCGATGATCTCGTTGCCCAAACCGTGCTTTTTGGCCCACCGCCGGGAAAGCTTGAACGCAGCCTCGTTGGCCTCGGCTCCCGAATTGCAGTAAAACACTTTACCCGGAAACGATTTTTCCACCAGCATTTTGGCGAGCTGGATTTGCGGGAGCGTGTAGTATAAATTTGATGTGTGGACGATTTTCCGCGCCTGGTCTGAAATCGCCCTGGCCACGTCTGGATCGCAGTGCCCCAAATTGTCCACAGACAGGCCGGAAAAGAAATCGAGATATTTCTTTCCTTTTTCATCCCAGACGTGGCTTCCCTTGCCCTTCACAATCAGCAGGGGCTGTTTTAAATAAGTTTGAAAAACATATTTTTGATCCTCGGCAATCCAGTTCATAAGCGTTCCAATTTTACCAAATATAGGGTATACTTTACGACGACGGAAATGAAGCTCCTCTTTCTCACCCACACTTCTCCCAACCCGCCGGACGACGGCATGCGCTCCACCTGCTTTGCTCTCCTCAAAGAGATGTCCAAGAGGCACGAGGGGTCGCTGTTGAGC
>MGUQ01000022.1:7831-8888 GCA_001799975.1 Elusimicrobia bacterium RIFCSPLOWO2_01_FULL_54_10
GAGCAAATCCGCCCCTGGTTCAAAACAATGGACTCCGTCCGCCATAGTGTGCCGCGGTCTCCCCTGCGGCGGCTTTGGAACATGCTTTTTGAGTGCTGGCCTTTTTCGGTCAAGCAATTTTTGAACCCGCAGTTTGCCGCCAAGCTCAAAAACCTCTTGGCGAGTCAAAAATTCGACCTGGTCCATTTCACTTCCATGAATGTTTCCGGCTATTGGGATTGTTTGGGCCACACCCCGGGCCTTTTTTTCCCCCACGATTCCGTGTCCATGCAATTCAAAAGAAACGCCGAGCGGGAATCCAACCTTTTCAAGAAAATTTATCTGCATACCCAGGCCCGCAAAGCCCGCTCTTTTGAAAAGACCATGATCCCCAAATTCACTAAAACCGTTGTGGTTTCAGAGGTTGACCGTCAATGGATTTTGAAATTCTTGCCGGAAGCAAAAATCCCCGTCATTCCGGGGGGCGTGGACCCTGAACGCTTCGCTCCCAAAGCTGTCGAAGACGATTTTCCTTCTGTTATTTTCCGGGGCGTGATGAATTTTATTCCCAATTCGGACGCCGTGATTTATTTTCACAAGGAAATCATGCCGCTCGTCCAAAAGGAATTCCCGAAGCTCAAATTTTATGTGGTGGGCAAACAGCCTACGCCGGAAATACAGGCGCTTCACGACGGGAAATCCGTCATTGTGATGGGCTTGGTGCCGGACATCCGTGAGCCCATGGCGCGGGCCACGGTGAACATCTGCCCTGTGCGCAGCGGCTCGGGAATGAAAAACAAGATTTTGGAGGCCTGGGCCATGGAACGGGCGGTGGTTGCGTCTTCCATTGCCTGCGATGGCATCGACATCTCGGACGGCAAAGACATTTTAGTGGCCGATTCCCCCCAAAAATTCGCTGACTCGGTCATACGGCTTTTGAATGACCCGGCCTTGCGGGCGGCTCTGGGCAAAGCCGGCCGCCAAAAATGCATTGAGCGCTACACATGGTCCTATGTGGCCGGACTTTTTGAGAAAGTCTATTCGGAAATGGCGGGAAAAACGAATGGGTAATGTCCTG
>MGUQ01000022.1:8955-14784 GCA_001799975.1 Elusimicrobia bacterium RIFCSPLOWO2_01_FULL_54_10
AAGCACGACTTTTTCAACGCGGAGGCACGACTTTTCCTGTTCACCGGCCTTCTCGGGGGCTTTACCACCTTCTCCGCCTTCGGCCTGGAAACGGTCTACCTCATCCACCGGCAGGAATATGCCATCGCTTTTTTCTATGTGCTGTCGAGCGTTGCGGTCGGCATCGCTGCTCTTTGGTTTGGAATTAAGATAATTCCCTAGAAACAGATAAACTCGTAAACTACAAGCTCGAAATCTACCGCTACCATATCGGCGATTACCGCTAACCTTCGTCCTTGTATCACCCCAATTTCTACACACATAGACATAATTCCCTAAAGCTACCCCCATCCTCCTTCCGTAAAATTGTATCCAGGACGTTCAATTAACCTGGAGGGGGCAATCTTGACGCATACCTATATTAGTGGTATATTATACCTAAGTCGATGAAACTCATCGACGATCCTGTTGCAGAAAAATGGCTTCAATCCTTTGACCCTGAACCTGATGGCTTTGATTGGGACAAGGGAAACAGGAGCAAGAATCTCAAACATGGGGTAACGCAGGAAGAAATTGAATCCATATTCGAGAATGAGCATGGATTTGCCGGAAGAATATCGGAGCCTGCTCATGCGGAATGGAGAGGTCTCATCTTGGGCCAAAGCAACACCGGAAAACTGCTTGCTTTGATTTTTACCCGTCGAGAGGACAGAATCAGGCCTATTTCCTGCAGACCGATGAGAAAGTGGGAGGTGAAAAAATATCATGAAAGCACAAAAGCGTAAAAGAAATAGTGATGAGCAGGTTAGGGAGTTTGAAACCCGGGACCTTGGGAAAGACATCAAAAAACTGCATGTCATACGTCCCGAGAAAATATCCACTTCCATTGTCCTTGATCCCGTGATGATCACGCGTCTTCAGAGCAAAGCAAAGAAGAGAGGCATCGGATATCAAACCATGATGAAAATCATTGTTTACGAAAACATTAATCGATATTGAGTGTGAATTCCCTGACCTTGTATCCCCCTCCGATTTAGGCTAAAATTAAGAAATAATGAAATTTCTCTTCCTCTATTGGAACCACCCCGTGGAGCCCCTCGGGCTCATGTATCTCTCCGCCGCGCTTAAGCAGGCTGGGCACCACGCCAAGATCGGCATCATCGGCGGCAAAAAGGACCTGGGCGAGCTCACCCGGGAGTATCAGCCCGACGCCGTAGCCGCCTCCGTCATGACCGGCAGCCACATCGAGTTCATGGAAATCGTCAAGAAACTGCGGCAGGTCAAGCCCCTCATCTCCATCATGGGCGGCACCCACCCCACTTTCAGCCCTGAAGTACTCGAAGAATATCCCGATTTGGATGTGGTGGCCCTGGGTGAAGCCGAAGACCCCCTTGTGGAGTTCGCCAACGCGGTCCGCGACGGCAAAGATACCACCAAGATCGCCAACCTTTGGGTGCGCAAGGACGGCAAGATCCATAAGAACGAAATGCGCGAGCTGCGCCAGGATCTCGACAACCTTCCTTTCCCCGACCGTGAAATTGTTTACGAACACGACATCTGGAAGCGCCAACCCATCCGCCATTTCATCGCCTGCCGCGGCTGCGCCTACCGCTGCACTTATTGTTTCAACAACGCCGTGGTGGACCTTTATAAAGGGCTTGGAAAATGGGTGCGTTGGCGCAGCGTGGACAAAGTGGTGCAGGAAGTCAAAGAGACGATGGATCAGTGGGGCGGCAAGTTTGTCTATTTTCAGGACGACATCTTCATCATGGACAAAGAGTGGCTCGCGGAATTTGCGGAAAAATACGCCAAAGTAGTAAACCTCCCTTTCCATTGCCACGTCCGGCCCAATTTAGTTGACGAAAAGAGCGCCCAGCTTTTGAAGAAGGCTGGTTGCTACTCAGTCCACATGGCTTTGGAGACTGCAAATGATGAGCTGCGCAAACTGATCGAGCGCGACATGCCCAAGGAGACCATCTTGAATGCCGCCAAGGCCCTGAATAACAACGGCATTAGGATCATGCTCCAAAACATCCTGGGGTTGCCCACCAGCACGCTTCACAACGATTTTGAGACCCTGGAAATGAACATCGAATGCCAGCCGCTCTACGCCTGGACATCTCTTTTCCAGCCTTATCCACGCCTGGAGCTTACCCGGTATGCCCGGGAGAAGGGCCTGCTTGAAAAAGACGCGGAGAAGGACATCGGCAAGAAATTCTTCGGTGCCTCCATTTTGAAGCTCGACCAGAAGAAGGAACGGGAACACCTGCAAAAATGGTTTGCCGTGGCCGCGGCCTATCCGGTGCTTTACAAATCCGGCATTGTGGACCTTCTCATCCGCGCCCCGGACACTCCTGCCGTGCGCAAGACCTACCATTGGGTTTATGACAAGTTCCGTAAATATAAGGATTCCCAGCTATATGGCATGGACCTCGAATCCGCCAATGAGGGGATGGAAGACTAGCGCCACCCTATTGACACCCGCCCTTTGAGGGGGTATATTTAAAGGCAGGAATCCTATGAAATTGAGAATGCTGCTTTCGCTGGCATTGACCCTGGGGCTTTCCGTTTCCGCCCTCCGGGATTGTCCCGTTCAAAAAGATCCCGTCAAAAAATCGCAATCCTGCTGCTGCCCCGAAGGCAGCGGAACCTCCTGCCCAACGGACCAAAGCAAAGCGGGCAGCAAGAACACCCTCTGCTGCGCCCAGTCCAAAGCTGTCTCTCATGAAGCAACGATATTTGCCCCAGAAACCAAAACATCCAACCCCCACTTTGCCGCGCATCCTGCCGCTGCGATTTTGAATCCTGATCTCACAGTCCGCGCGTTGATTGAAATCACTGCTTCAGCAGGCCCTCCCGGGGCCTGCCCTCTCCGCCTCACCTCCAGAGCGCCTCCCGTATAACCAAATCGCACCGAGTCGTTAATCGGCAGAAGCGCATCATCCTTGCGCTTGGGTTTTGTTATTTTTGGAGGTTCCATGAAATTTCACATTCTGTTTATTCTGGCTTTAACCGGGCTCGCGGCCCGGACTGAAAAAGCCTGGTCCGAAGAGCTCCTACTGAAGGAAGCCCTCGAGACCGCTCTGGCCAAAAACCCCGACATTGAGGCATTCCACAGGGCGCATCGGGCGGCGGCCTCGCGCGTGGGCGCAGAACAGGGCTATGACAGCACAAAAATTTTCTTCGAAAGCATGTATTCCGGACGGGAGCGTACGATCGGGGTTTCTCAGGACATCCCTTTCCCCGGCAAGCTCACCTTGCGCGGCGCCGTGGCACGCAGGGAAGCGGACATGGCGGAACAGGCTCTCAGATCCAAAGAGCTGGATGTGGCCGCAAAAGTCCGCGCGGCTTACGCCATGCTTTATCTGGCGCGCAAGTCCATTGACATCTACGAAGAAAGCGCGGGGCTCGTACGGCACTTCGCCAAGGCTGCCGAAGCCAAATACGCCTCCGGCAAAGCCGGCCAGGTGGACGCTTTGAAAGCCCAGATGGAGCTCGCCAAAATCCAGAACGCACTTGTGGCACTGGAGCAGGAAAAAGAAACCGCCCAGGCCATGCTCAACATCCTCATGAATCAGGACCCGGAAACCCCTCTCGGGACTCTTCAGGAACCGAAGCTGATGGATTTGAAGCTCGAGTATTTGAGCCTCTCTCAAGCTGCTCTGGCCAACCGCCCGGAACTCCGTGAAAGCCTCCACCATGTCCACCATTTCAAAGCCGCGCTCAGATCCGCCCGGTTCAATTATTTGCCTGATTTTATGGTCCAGGCCCGCCGGCGTTCGGCGGACAATCCCGAAATGGACGGGTCTTCTGATTTCATGATTGGGGCAACCGTACCCTTATGGGTTTCCAAGCCCTACGGCAACGCGCGCGCCGCAAAACTTGAAGCCGAGAAGAGCGAGGCCGAATTTCAGTCCGTCAAAAACATGACCCTCTGGACGTTGAAGGACCTCCTCGCCAAAGTTCAGGCGGCAAAACGGCTGGTGGAACTTTACCGCACCAGCGTGATTCCTCTGGCGGAGAACGCGCTCAAAGTGACCCAGGCCGCCTATCTTTCCGACCGGAGCAGCCTGCTGGACCTGATCGATGTTCAAAGGAACTACCTTCAATTCCGCCTGGAACATCATCAGCATTTGGCTGAATATGAAAAATCTCTCGCCGAGCTCGAGCAAATCGTAGGCATTCCCCTTTCGGAGGTGAAACAATGAACATCAAAAGATTTGCAATTTTTACCCTGGTGACAGCGGGCCTGGCCGGAGGAGGGTTTTATCTCTGGAAAATCTACCGCCACACCGGCCATGAAACGGCACCCGCCGCAAAAACAATTTACCACTGCCCCATGCACCCGACCTACATCTCGGACAAGCCCGGGGACTGCCCCATCTGCGGCATGAAACTGGTCCTCATTGAAGAAGAAAAGCATGAGGCTGCGGTGTCGGATCTCCCCGAAGGCCGCGCGCCGGTCTCGCTCACTCAGGAAAGGCAGCAATTGATCGGAGTGCGGACTTCGTCAGTATCCATGCGCGACATGGAAATCATCGTGCGCGCCAGCGGCAGGGTGGCCTATGACCCAGACCTTTATAACGCCATCGTGGAGCATGTCGAGGCGCTCAAGGCGAAAGAGAAGACCAAGGGCAGCCCTATGGCCGAAGTCCATGAACGCGCGGACTCCATGGTCCGCTCTTCCGGCCTTCGACTCCGGCAAATGGGTCTTTCACAGCCTCAGATCGATGAGATGACTCGCAAGACCAAGACCCCCACCAATCTTCTCCTGAGCGAAAAGGGCGGGGCGATGTGGATCTACGCACAGATTTATGAACATGAGGCAGGCTTGGTGAAGTCCGGGCAGATGATGGATGTCATCTCATCAGCCAACCCCGGGCGGACATTGTCAGGAAAAGTGATCGCCGTGGACACCATCTTGAACCCTGAAACCCGCACCTTACGGGTCCGCGGCGAAATTCCGAACCCGGAAGGCCTGCTCCAGCCCGAAATGTATGTGGACGCGCTCATCCATGTGAATCTGGGCAACAAACTGGCGGTGCCCAAAGAAGCGGTACTGGATTCCGGCCAGAGGAAGATCATTTTTGTGGAGGAATCCCCCGGCCGCTTCACCCCCCGCGAGATCAGGATCGGCAAGGAAGCGGAAAGCTTTTATGAAGTCGTCTCCGGTGTTGTCGAAGGCGAAAATGTTGTCGTTTCGGCAAATTTCCTGCTCGATTCAGAATCCCGCATCAAATCGTCCTTATCTCAATCCGGCGCGGGGCATTCTCACTAAGGAATATTTATGATCGAAAAAATAATCGACTTCTGCGCCCGCAACAGACTCCTTGTCCTCCTCGTCACGCTCGTGGGAGTAGGGGCGGGCATCTATTCGATGAACCGTGTCCCGCTGGATGCTCTGCCGGACCTCTCCGACACCCAAGTCATCGTCTATTCGCGCTGGGACCGTAGCCCGGACATCATCGAGGACCAAGTCACCTATCCCATCACGACAGCCCTTCTGGGCGCGCCAAAAGTCAAAGCCATCCGCGGCTTCTCCGATTTCGGATATTCCTACGTCTACATTATTTTTGAGGACGGCACTGACATCTATTGGGCCCGCAGCCGGGTGATGGAATATCTTTCCAAGATCATTCCCCGCCTTCCAGAAGGAGTAAAAACAGAATTGGGTCCGGACGCCACGGGAGTGGGCTGGGTCTTCCAATATGCCCTCGTGGACAAGAGCGGCAAAAATGATCTGGCTCAGCTGCGCAGTTTTCAGGACTGGTATCTCCGTTATTGGCTCCAATCCGTTCCGGGCGTGGCGGAAGTCGCTTCCATCGGCGGATTCCAAAAGCAGTATCAGGT
>MGUQ01000022.1:14822-25767 GCA_001799975.1 Elusimicrobia bacterium RIFCSPLOWO2_01_FULL_54_10
GTCCCCATCCAGAAAGTGGTGGAGGCCATCCGCGGCGGCAACAACGATGTCGGCGGCCGGCTGATCGAAATCGGGGGCGCCGAATACATGGTGCGCGGCCGGGGCTATGCCAAAAGCGTGGAGGACATCGAGAACATTGTCGTCGGGCTGGACAAAAAAGGAACGCCCACCCTGGTCAAGAATGTCGCTCGCGTGGTCCTGGGCCCGGACATCCGCCGGGGGATCGCGGATTTGGATGGAGAGGGGGACGTCGTGGGCGGCATCGTGGTCATGCGTTTTGGAGAAAACGCATTAAATGTCATCGAGCGGGTCAAGGCGAAACTTGAAGAAATACGGCCCTCCCTTCCCGAAGGCGTGGAGATCGTCACCACCTATGACCGTTCCAACCTCATCAAGGAAGCGATCCATACAGTCAGAGAGGCGCTGACCCTGGAAATGCTCATCGTGAGCTTGGTCATCATCATCTTCCTTCTCCATTTCCCGAGCGCGCTCTTACCCATCCTGACCTTGCCCGTTGCCACCGTCATGAGCTTCATCCCCATGATGTTCATGCGCATCACCTCCAGCGTGATGTCTCTGGGCGGCATCGCCGTGGCGGTGGGCGACATGGTGGACGCATCCATCGTTATGGCCGAGAACGCACACAAGCGGCTCGAAGAGTGGACCCAAGACGGAAAAAAAGGCGACCACAGGGAAGTCATCATCAAGGCCATGAAAGAGGTGGGCCCCTCCGCTTTCTATTCTCTCATGGTGATGGCCATCGCGTTCCTGCCGATCTTTGCCCTGGAAGGCCAGGCGGGGCGGCTGTTCAAGCCACTGGCCTACACCAAAAACCTGGCGCTCGCCTTGGCAGCCATCCTGGCCATCACCCTGGCTCCCGCGGTGCGGTTGCTGTTCACCCGATTGGAACCGTATGATTTCAAGCCGGCCTGGTTGGCCAAAATCGTCAACTGGCTCACCGTGGGCAAGATGTACGCCGAAGAGGACCACCCTGTCAGCCGTCCGATGCACAGGATCTACCTGCCGGTCGCGGAATGGGTCATTAAATTCAGAAAGACCGTGATAGTTGGCGCCTTAGCGCTCGTGCTTTTGACGATTCCGGTTTATTTTAAGCTCGGCCGCGAGTTCATGCCCACCCTGGAGGAAGGAACCATCCTCTACATGCCCACCACCCTGCCCGGACTTTCCGTGGCAGAGGCGCAGAAGCTTCTTCAAGCTCAAGACACGATCCTCAAGAGTTTTCCGGAAGTGGAGAGGGTGTTCGGGAAAGCCGGCCGCGCGGAAACCCCCACGGACCCCGCGCCTTTTTCCATGATGGAAACGACTGTGATCTTGAAACCCAAAAAAGTGTGGCGCTCCGGCATGACCTATGACAAGCTCGTGGACGAGATGGACGAGAAAATGCGCTTCCCGGGCGTCACCAACGCCTGGACCATGCCCATCAAGGCGCGCATCGACATGTTGACCACCGGCGTTCGCACTCCCATCGGCATCAAAGTCTTCGGCGCCGATTTGACGGAGATCGAGGAGATCGGAACTCACCTCGAAATGATTTTGAAAGACATTCCCGGAACGCGCAGCGTTTATGCCGAGCGCACGGCGGGCGGCTATTTCCTGGACTTTGTCCTCAAGCGGGAGCAGCTGTCCCGTTACGGTTTGACCGTGGACGAGGCGAACATGGTCATCATGTCGGCCATCGGCGGCGAGACCGTGACCACGACCGTGGAAGGGCGGGAGCGATATACCGTCAATGTCCGCTACGCCCGCGAATTCCGCGATGACCTTTCCAAGCTGCGCCGCGTTCTGGTCCCCACGATGTCCGGCGCGCACATCCCCATCACCCAGATCGCGGACATCCAGATGGTGCATGGGCCGTCCATGATCCGCAACGAGAACGGCATGCTGGCCGGCTATGTCTATGTGGATGTCGCCGGGCGGGACGTGGGGAGTTATGTGACCGAGGCCAAGCGCCTGGTCCTGGAGAAGTTGGATCTAAAACCCGGCTATTCACTCACCTGGAGCGGGCAGTACGAAAGCATGATGGCCGTGAAAAGCCGCCTCATGGTGGTCGTTCCCCTGACGCTGTTCATCATCATCGTCCTGCTCTATATGAGCACGAAATCCATGGTGAAGACGGGCATCGTGCTCCTGGCCGTGCCGTTCAGCGCCATCGGCGCCATCTGGCTCCTCTGGGCTCTGGATTACAACATGAGCACGGCGGTGTGGGCCGGCATCATCGCCCTCTTGGGCCTGGACGCAGAAACGGGAGTTTTCATGCTGCTCTATCTGGACATGGCGTTTGACGAGCGCGTCCGTCAGGGCAAAATGAAAAGCTTTGACGACCTGAAAGAAGCCGTCATCCACGGCTCCGTGCGCCGCATCCGGCCCAAGGTGATGACCGTGATGACGAATTTCCTGGGGTTCATCCCCATCCTGTGGGCAACTGGAACTGGGGCGGATGTCATGAAGCGCATCGCCGCTCCCATGGTGGGCGGCCTTTTCACTTCTTTCGCCCTGGAGCTTCTGGTCTACCCTGCGATTTATTTCATCTGGAAATGGAACTATGAGATGAAAAAAGGAGAAATACAATGAGGATTACAATCATTGGGATAGCTCTCATTTTCATGCTTTCTTTGAGCGGATGTATGCTGATGCACATGGACCATGGAGGACACGACTCAGACCACGAAACCCAATCCGGAGGCAAAACTTCCGAGGGCAACTCCTCAATAAACGATGTCTCGATTTCCACCGCTTCGGTCTCTGGGACATCCGGCTCGGACCCGCATGAGAAAAAGCATAAACAATCCAAGAAATCCAGGACTCTCATGTTTTTGGGCGGAATCGGCATGGGATTGATGATGGTTTTGATGGTTCTATAGTAGAGTTCACGCAAAGCAAGGGCTTGAAATCAACATACTGAGGAGAATACGATGATGAACAAAATGATGGTAGGATCGGCAATCATGGCAGGGTTATTGTTCTCGGGATGGATCTACGCTGAAGAAGGCCACAAGCACGGGCAAAAAGAGGCGAGTAAAACCGGCGCGCAGACGATCCAGGGCGAAGTGCTGGACATGGTCTGCTTCATGGCGCATGAGGGTCAGGGACCCAAACACAAGAGCTGCGCGCTCAAGTGCGTGAAGGAAGGCGCGCCCATGGGTTTGCTCACGAAAGACGGCAAAGTCTATCTGCTTATCGAAGATCATGCGTCGAAAAAACCCTATGAGCAGATGAAGGACTGGGCGGGAAGCCAGGCGACCGTCAAAGGAGATGCCTTCGAGAAGGGCGGCGTCCAGGCGATTGTGGTCAAAACATCTGAGAAAGGAAAGTAACTCCAATTCCTCCCCCCTATCTGCTTCACCCGATTGCAGTTCATTTTCCCATAGCTCTTCTAACCCTGGGGATGGCACTTGCGCTGATTCATCAGGTTTGGAAAAAAGGGGATTGGGAATGGCTTGAACCGGCATCGCTTTGGCTCCTTTGGATCGGGACTTTGAGCGCGGCGGCGGCCGTGGGGCTGGGGCTCCTTGCGGAGGAAACCGTCCCACATGTGCCAGCGGCCTGGGAGGCGATGGAAGAGCACGAAACGCTTGCTTTCTGGACCCTGGGACTGTTCGCTGCCCTCTCACTCACACGGATATTACTCCGGAAAAAATGGGACTCTCTGGCAAACAAATGGAAGGTCATATTTCTTGGGGGATGGGCGGTTGCCATTGGAGTGCTTATTGCCACAGCTCAGCACGGAGGCGATCTGGTATACAACTACGGGGTTGGGTTTATAAAGTAGATTTTGAGGCGGAGCCGTTTAAAAACCTGGGAGGAGAAATCGATGAAGTCCATCACAAAAGCAGTAATGGTTACAATGTTGGGAATCAGCGTTTCGTTCGCGGCGCCCAAGCCGAAAGCCAAAGCAATCTCGGAAGCGGTTTTAGCTCCGGGAGCTTACAGCGCGCAGGTGAAAGGAATCGTCTGCGGGGGCTGCGGACAGCTCATTCAACAAACATTGGAAAAGTTCAACGGGATAGAGAAGGTCGCCGTCAACCAGGACGAGAAAACGGTCAACTTCCAGGTCAGGAAGGGGAGCAAGCTGAAATTATCAGAAATCCAGAAGGCCTTGCAGGCGTCCGCCGGAAAAATGGGCATGGGAGCAGATTATACTCTTCAAAACCTTAAGAAAGTTGGCTGAGTTCATCATGGATGCGACTGTCAAATCTACAGACCCTGTTTGCGGCATGGATGTTGTTCCTGGAGAATCTCGCGGAGGTTCCTGGAATTTACACGGAAAGACCTTTTATTTCTGCAGTCCAAATTGCAAGGAGAAGTTTAAGGCAAGTCCGGGACAATATCTTTCGCCGATAGTCTCCCCTCCAGCGGCAGATTCCCAAGCCATGTACACCTGTCCCATGCACCCCGAGATCCGTCAACAAGGGCCCGGTTCCTGTCCGATCTGCGGCATGGGCTTAGAGCCGTTAATGGTGAAGGATCAAGAACCAGATAATCCTGAGCTCACGGACATGAAGCGCCGCTTTCGCTGGAGCGTGAGTTTGACAATTCCTGTTTTTATTCTGGGAATGTCCCACTGGCTGCCCAGTCACGAGTTGCGAGAACAGATGACCCGGCCCTTTTGGCTTTGGGCGCAGGCGCTGCTTTCGGCCCCGGTCATCCTCTGGGGAGGCAGGCCATTTTTCGAAAAGGCTTGGGCCTCGCTCAAGCGCAAAAGTCCGAACATGTTTACCCTTATCGGCCTTGGAACAGGGGTGGCCTTTCTTTATAGCCTGGCTGCTCTATTTTTCCTTGATCAAAAATTATTTTTGGATGCCCATGGAGCTGTCAATGTGTATTTTGAGGCGGCAGCCGTGATCATTGTCCTGGTCCAGTTGGGCCAAATTTTGGAGTTAGGCGCCCGGGCTCGGACCGGAGGAGCTATCCGGGCTCTGTTGGGACTCTCTCCCAAAACAGCGCGGCGTTTGAATCCGAACGGTCAGGAAACCGAAGTCTCATTGGACGACATTCATCCTGGGGACAGATTGAGAATCCGGCCGGGCGAAAAGATCCCGGTGGACGGCGCGGTCCTGGACGGCGCAAGCGCGGTGGACGAGTCCATGATCACAGGCGAGCCCATGCCCGCGGCCAAGGAACCGGGCAGCCCCGTGACGGGAGGCACCGTCAACGGCCAAGGCAGTTTTGTCATGGAAGCCCGGCGCGTAGGCCGCGAGACCCTGCTGAGCCGCATCGTGGAGATGGTGAGCCAGTCTCAGAGAAGCCGGGCGCCGATTCAGCGCCTCGCGGATCAGGTTTCATTTTATTTTGTTCCGACCGTGATGGTCATTGCGGTTTTAAGCTTCACGGTTTGGGGGATTTTGGATCATTGGGACTATGCGATTTTAAGCGCTGTCTCCGTTCTCATCATCGCCTGTCCTTGCGCTCTGGGCCTGGCAACCCCCATGTCCGTCATGGTCGCCGTGGGCAAAGGGGCAACGTCGGGAATTTTAATTCGAGACGCCGAATCCCTGCAAATTCTGGAAAAGGTGGATACTTTAGTGGTTGATAAAACTGGAACATTGACGGAAGGCCGCCCCCGCCTCAAGCAAGTCGTTCCGGTTGCCTCCTGGCCGGAACAAGAGCTGCTCTCCTGGGCGGCAAGCCTGGAACAATCCAGCGAACATCCCATAGCGCAAGCGATTGTTTCTGCCGCAAAGGAACGAGGATTCAGCATTGATTCTGCTCAAGGATTTCAGGCAGTACCGGGCAGCGGCATTCGGGGAACCGTGTCCGGACATCGAATCCTTCTGGGCAATTTGCGGTTGCTTTCGGAAAATGGCGTTTCAATTGATAAAGATGACGCAAAATTCACCGCTATAATGGGATCGGGCGTGACCGTCATGGCGATGGCTGTCGATGAAAAGCTGGCGGGCTATCTCGCTGTGGCGGATCTAATCAAACCCTCCACCCCGGAAGCCGTCCGGCAGATTCGGAATGAAGGAATCCGTCTCATCATGCTGACCGGCGATCAAAAACCGGCCGCGCAAGCCGTGGCGAATGAATTAAAAATAGAAGAATTTACGGCGGAGTTGCTGCCGGGAGACAAAAAGGCTGTCATCGAACGTTTGCAAAAGGAGGGGCGCATCGTGGCCATGGCCGGGGACGGGATCAATGATGCGCCGGCTCTGGCTCAAGCGAATGTGGGCATTGCCATGGGGCACGGCAGCGATGTGGCTCTGGAAAGCGCCGGGGTGACACTGATTAAGGGGGATCTTCGAGGCATCGTATCTGCCCTGCGGCTGGGCCGATCTGCAATGCGCAATATCCGGCAAAATCTGTTTTTTGCCTTTGCCTATAATGCGCTCGGGGTCCCTATAGCCGCAGGCATTCTATTCCCCTGGACAGGATTGATGTTGAGTCCCATCATCGCCAGCGCGGCCATGAGTTTGAGTTCGGTGTCTGTGATCGTCAATGCGTTGCGTCTGCGCCAGATGAAACTGTGAGTTGCCCGTGATATCGTCCCATCCAGTAGGGCAGTAAGAAGACCACCCCATCGCCCTCGATGTCGCCGTTCCCGGGATTAGGACGATATGGGTTGCCGTTCCAGCGCAGGAGCGTGTGAGTATAAATTCCGCTTTCTTCCACGCCGCCAGGCAGATTGATTTGTTTCCAGGACATTTTTTCCAGAGTTTTAATGCCCTCTTCCAACCCGCAATCTTCTCCGTTAAAGATGCATTGAGTGAAATTCCACCAGGGACTCTTCACCGGCTTGACGATTTCCCATGTTTTTCTCAAACTTTCCCTGTAGATGCTCAACAGCGCGGGATCGGCCTCATACTTCAATAGCGGATAGAATGCGCAGAAGGCCAGCTCGACATCCGAATGATTCAAGTCCGCCGGATCAATGACACCGTTTCGCACATTCTCCGCATAGCGGTGTTTTTCAACCAGCTCCATGTATTTTGTCTGATACTTGGGATCCCCCGTGATATGATGTGCTGCCTTCAGATGCGACAGGATTTCGAGGGAGTTCAAGCCCCGCTCCTGGCTCCAATCTTCATCCTGCAAGCCATGGACCGGCTGTCCGTCATTCAATTGTTTCGGATTCCACACTCCCCATCGCGTCGGTTTACCGTCCAGATCGACCAAGTACCAATCGTTTTCGATGATAGTGTCCATCACCCGCCGAACTAGCCGCTGAACTCGCATTTTCTCCGGGCCATCCGCAACAAGATCGTAGAAGACGGAATAAGCAAGGAAATGCCCATCCAGCTCGTCCGATGAAGTGTCCCCCTTCCATTCCCATTTTCCGGACGCGTCCACATGCCATTCTCCGTCATATCCATGCTTCTTGGGCTCCCCAACTTTAACAATGGAGCGGGCGGGAAACCCCGGTTTTCCCGTGATTTTCTCCAGCCATTCCAAACTCCTAAAACTCTCGCGGGCCCATTGACGGGCTTTGGGATCCTTCGTCGCCGCATACTTAAAACTCATGGCGGTGACATATAGCGCCGTCCAAAGGCCATCGTTGTCGCTGGAGTGAAGAAAACCGCCCTTCAGTTCACGGACAAACCCATGTTTTACGTGGCGTTCTCGAATGATTTTTTCAAAGTGCGATGCTTTTTCCTGTAAGGATGGGTTATCAGGCGGGAGAGTCTGCGCCATGGAAGCGCAGGGCATCCAGAGGAGGGTGAGAATAACTATCTTGACGCGGTTGATCAAAGAGGGACTTAAAGAAGGATGTTTTTAATCCTCAATTTACAAGCCGGCGCGCTTAAAAATCAAGTCCCGGTGGCGCACGTAATAGGCAGGATTGAAGCACTCGAGGATGTCTTTCTCAGACAGCACAGCGCGGATTTCGCGGCTCTCCAGAATGAGTTTCTTGAAATCCTTGCCTTCCGTCCAGGCCTTCTGGGCGTTGCCCTGCACAAGCTTGTACGCGTCTTCGCGCGAATATTTCCCTTTGGATTTCTGCAAGATTTCCAACAGCAGCCTCTGCGAAGCCAAAATCAAAAAAGTCTTATTGAGATTTTGCTTCATCCGGTCCGGATAAACCTGGAGCCCCGAGATGATGATCGTCATGCGGTGGAGCATGTAATCCAGCAAGATGGTGGAGTCGGGCAGGACCACACGCTCTACGGAGGAATGGGAAATGTCCCGCTCATGCCAGAGGGCCATATTTTCCATTGATGCCTGAGCGTTGGAGCGGAGAAGCCGGGCCAATCCGCAGATGTTCTCACATCCCACGGGATTGCGCTTGTGCGGCATGGCGGAGGAGCCCTTTTGCCCTTCCGTGAAGGGTTCTTCAGCTTCCATAACTTCCGTCCTCTGCATATGCCTGATTTGGAGCGCGATCCGCTCGAGCGTGCCGCCGATCAAAGCGATCGTGGAGAGAAACTGAGCGTGACGGTCGCGAGGCACAATCTGAGTGGAAACCGGCTCCACCTGCAACCCCAGCTTGGCCATCACAAACTTTTCAAGTGCGGGGTCCAGATGCGCGTAAGTCCCCACCGCGCCGGAGATCTTTCCAAAAGCGACGGCCTTCTCTGCCTCCGCCAACCGCTGTTCATCTCTCATGACTTCGGAGTACCATCCGGCGACTTTCAGCCCAAAAGTGGTGGGCTCGGCGTGCACCCCGTGCGTACGGCCTGCCATAATGGTGTCCTTGTGCTTTTTGGCCAGTGAGGCGAGCGCTTTTTTGAGGAGAGAAAGCTCATCCGCAAGCAATTTGGAAGACCGCACCATCTGCACGGCGAGCGCCGTGTCCAAAACATCCGAAGAAGTCATGCCCATGTGCAGGTGGCGGGCCGCCTTGCCCACCTTGCGCTCCACTTGCGTCAAAAAAGCGATGATGTCGTGCTTGACCACCTTCTCGATCTCGTTGATTTGCGCGACATCGATGGCGGCTTTCTTGCGCACCTGATCCAGATCAGCCTTGGGCACTTTCCCGGCCTTGACCATGGCTTCCATGGCGAGGATTTCCACTTCAAGCATCACCTGAAAACGATTTTCATCGGCCCAGATGGCCGACATCTCAGGGCGGGAATAGCGCGGGATCATTGGAGGGTCACCCCTTCTCCGCCCTTTTCAATTTGGCCCAGAACATAACATTCTTTAAATGATTTACGGACGGCATCCGCCCTGGCTTTGTCGGCCACGATTACCAGGCCAATACCCATGTTGAAGGTGCGGTACATTTCAGCTTCGTCCACGCCGCCCTTGGCCTGGAGTTTATTAAAGATATCCAAAACGGGCCAGCTCCCTTTGCGCACCCGCACGGAAAAGCCCTTGGGGATGACGCGCGGGATATTCTCATACCAGCCCCCGCCCGTGATGTGGGCGATGGCTTTGATCCCGGATTTTTTGAGAGCCGCAAGGACAGGCTTCACATAAATATAGGTAGGCGCGATCAGCTCAGCGCCCAGGGCGCGGATTTCTGATTCTGAAAAAACTTTTCTCACAAGCGAATAGCCGTTGGAATGAAATCCGCTCGAGGGCAGGCCCAGGAGGACATCCCCCGCCTTCACTTTTTTGCCGTCCACGATGGATTTTTGCGGCGCCCAGCCCACTGCAAATCCGGCCAGGTCATATTCCCCGTGAAGATAAAATCCTGGCATCTCAGCCGTTTCACCGCCCAGCAGCGTGCAGCCGGATTCTTCGCATCCGCGGTAGATGCCTTCGATCACTTTTTCCGCGATTCCAACTTCAAGCTTGCCGCAAGCAAAATAGTCCAGAAAAAAAAGCGGCTTGGCCCCCACACAGATCAAGTCATTCACGTTCATGGCCACCAAATCGATGCCCACGGTGTCGTGTTTGTTTAAGAGAAAAGCAATTTTGAGTTTTGTCCCCACGCCGTCGCAGCAACCGGAGAGAAAACCGGGGCCGGAGGTCTTGGGAAGAGGGAAGAGGCCGGAAAAACCACCGATAGCTTTGGAGGACACTTTGGAGCCGGCCGTCATGCGCTTGATGCGCCGGACCAGCTCGTTGCCGGCATCAATATCAACGCCGGATTTTTGGTAGGTGAGCCCTGACACTACTTGACCCTGCTGCCGGGCTTGACCGCCGGAGTGCCCTCTTTGCAGAGCGGACAGTCTTGCGGAGAGTAATCTTTGAGGGGAAGTTTCAGCAGAACGGTCTTGGTGGTGCCAAAATTGATGGGAGCCGCACTCCGCTCGGCCACGGAAGCCACGCCGAGAAGCTTGGCGCCGGCGTTTTGCGCCAGCTGAACGATTTCTTTCAATGAGCCGCCGGTGGTGATAACGTCTTCCACAGCCAGCACGGTTTCTCCCGGTTTGATTTCAAAGCCTCGGCGCAGTTTGAGCTGGCCGTCAGAGGAATCCCGCTCGGCGAATATGGCGCGGCAGCCCAATGCACGGGCCACCACATGGCCCAAAATAATGCCGCCCAAGGCAGGAGCGCAGACGGCGGAGAGCCGCACGGGCACTCCGGCGTTTTCTTCGCGCACGCGGGCCACAAGCTCTTCCCCAAGCCGCTCGGCCACATCCGGATGCTGAAGCACAAGGGCGCACTGGATGTACATGTCAGAATGGCGTCCGGATGTGAGCTGAAAATGCCCTTCCAGGAGAGCCTGTTTTTCTTTGAATAAATTCTTGATTTCGTGTTCGGCCATCATCCCATCACCTCTTCACATCTAAAGTGGTGGAACCATTCTATTTTATTTCTAGGTGATGGGATCATTGGAATGCCCTCGCAATCTTGAGTATTGTTTGCACCCTGTCTTCAGCTTCCAGAATGGGGCGGCCCACGATGAGATAATCCGCTCCCGCCTTTATTGCCGCTTCCGGCGTCATGACTCTTTTTTGGTCGTCTTTCTTGCGCTCTTCTGCCGGCCGGATGCCGGGAACGCCGATAAACATGTTTCGCCCGATGGCCTTGCGCACTGTTTTAATTTCAAGCCCGGAAGCCACCACCGCGTCCAGCCCCGCTTTTCTGGCCAGAG
>MGUQ01000022.1:25793-27881 GCA_001799975.1 Elusimicrobia bacterium RIFCSPLOWO2_01_FULL_54_10
CCGCCGCAAGAAGATCGGGTTTGGCGAGGCTTGTGAGAACAGTCACTCCAAAAATGAGGGGTTTGGTCTTGCCCAGCTTTTTAGCCTCTTGCGAGGCTGCCGCTTGGGCTTCTTTCATCATAGCAAATCCTCCGGAAGCGTGCACGGTGAGGCCCCAAACCCCCATGCGCGCGGCATAGCGCACGGACCCCGCCACGGTGGCCGGAATGTCGTGAAATTTCAGGTCCAGAAAGACTTTTCTGCCCGCGTCATGCACCCATTGGACAACCTGGGGACCCAGCGCCGTGAAAAGCCGGCTGCCGATCTTGAAAATCCCGATGTGCGAGGCCAGATCGCGAATGGTGGGGCGCGCGTCTTCCGGCTCCACATCCAGCGCCAAAATCAGCCTGTCTTCAGGCACCTTTTCCCACCGCCTCCTGGACATTTTTAAAACCGTCCTTCTCCAACAATTCAATCAGCCCACGATTGATGTCCGTGACCGTGGACGGCCCGCCGTAAACCCAGCCGGTGTAAAGCTGCACTAAAGACGCCCCGGCCAGGATTTTATCATAGGCGTCCTGCGCGGAAAAAATCCCTCCCACGCCTATCAGAGTGAGACGGCCCTTGGCCTGTCGGTAAATGGTTTTGAGCGTCTCCGTTGATTTTCTTCGCAGGGGTTTGCCGCTTAAGCCCCCTTCGACCGGGTCGGCCAGGTGAACCATGTCCCGGGCCAGCGTGGTGTTGGTGGCGATGATTCCCGTCACTTCGTTTTTAATGCAGCTTCCCACGGCTTCCTCCAAATCTCCCGGACTCATGTCCGGCGAAACTTTGACAAAAATCGGTTTGAGCGTTCCGCTCTTGCCTGTCAGCTTGAGGTTCAACGCTTTCAAGGCTCTCAAAAGCGGCGTCAGATTTTTTTCAAGCTCGCGCAGTCCGGGGGTGTTGGGCGAGCTCACATTGACTACAAAATAGTCGCCGAATGAAAACAGTTTTTCAAAAGTGTAGCAGTAATCCTCGGCGGCGCGTGCCAGGTCCGTCACCTTGCTCTTGCCAATGTTGATGCCCAAAGGCACTTCAGGCGCAGGCGTCTTTTTAAACCTCTCTTCCACCCAGTCTGCCCCGTGATTGTTAAATCCCAACCGGTTGATAAGGGCTGTGTCCCGTACCAGGCGGAACATGCGGGGTCCGGGGTTGCCACTCTGGTCCTTGGCCGTCACCGTGCCGCATTCCACGAAGCCGAAACCGAAGCAGGGCAGGACATCAAATATCTCGCAGTTCTTGTCGAAGCCGGCGGCCACGCCCACGGGGTTTTTGAAATGACACCCGAAATGGCTGGATTCCAGTGCCCGATGCTCGATGACATACCGCCGGGCCAGGACCTTTTTGATGGATGGGACATGTTGAATGAGCTTCAAAAATTCAAAGACCGTTCGGTGGGCCCGTTCCGGCTCCAGGGTGAAAAGAAACGGCCGGATCAGAGTGGAATATATTTTCATTTCATCCGGGCGGCTCCGTACTGGTAAACAATGCGCCCGCCCACCAGGGTGCAGGTCATTTTTCCTCGGAACCGCCGTCCAACGAAGGGTGAATTGGTGCTCTTGGATTGAAAGTGTTCAGCCGTCCATACCAGATTTGGGTCAAAAATGGCGATGTCGGCGGGTGCGCCTTGAGAGAGCGTTCCGCAGGAAAGCGAAAAGTTTCTGGCAGGGTTTTGAGTCATCGCGCGCACGGCGGCCGAGGCGGACATCACCTTTTTATAAATCAGATCCTCATACACGATAGAAAAACTTGTTTCCAATCCGATGATGCCGAAAGGCGCGTCATTGAACTTTTTGCGCTTGCTTGCAGGGTCGTGAGGGGCATGGTCCGTGCTGATGGTGTCGAGGGTTCCGTCCGATAGCCCTTCCAGAAGCGCCTGCTGGTCCGTATGCCGCCTCAATGGGGGCTTCATTTTTGCGCGCGTGCCGTGCCGCCTCACAGCTTCCTCCGTGAGGCAGAGATAATGCGGGCAGGTCTCCGCAGTGACTGGAATGCCGTCTTTCTTGGCTCTTCGAATCAAATCAACGGAATCTTTTGTAGACATGTGCGCCAGGTGCACGCGCGCTCCCG
>MGUQ01000023.1:0-1169 GCA_001799975.1 Elusimicrobia bacterium RIFCSPLOWO2_01_FULL_54_10
AGGTGCGCCCGAGCGCCGCGCCGCGAAGCGAGTCCAGAAATCACGCGGAGCGTGGGCGTGCGAGAGGGAGCGAGGTGCGCCCGAGCGCCGCGCCGCGAAGCGAGTCCAGAAATCACGCGGAGCGTGGGCGTGCGAGAGGGAGCGGCGAGCGAACGAAGTTCACGAAGCGGAACGGCGCGGGACGACTGACCGGCGCGGACGATGAAGGACGGCAACGATGAAGATGCGCGATGCGACTCACCGAACGAACTGACCAATCAAAACTTTACGCGAGATCAATCACAGATACGCGATACTCCATACAAAGGCCAAAGGGTTTATGCCATGGCGGCAACAATCTGCCTGCGGGTTCAAGGCTCGCTCCCTTATGTTTTCAAGGAATGTCGCTCGCCCCGGGGCGCTCACGAACTCGCGCCCGCGCGTGTCTCGGCGCAAGTCCCCATCGTGACATTTAGTCACGATGGCTTGCGCCACGCGCCCGTCTCCCCCAGTATTTTTGTATACTTTTCTCAGGCTGGATTTCTGAAATAGTTTCGAGCATCCTCAAAAATGTCCCGCCATACGGTTTTTGGTGAGCGGAAATAAAGAAAATTAATCGGCTTTTTGAAGGAAAAGCGCGCTCGCCCATAATCCTATCAACAGGGAAAGAATGCCCGTTAAAAGGATCGTGCGTATGACGAGTTTTGGCGGGGCGAACTGCTGCTGGGCACCCATAATTGATGTCATTTTATCATTTGATACCCTCAAATCAAACCGAGCTGGTTTGGGGCGTGAGCGAGGGAAGTAAATCTCTCTAGACTTTAAACGCGGTAAGCATGCCGGACCAATGCAGGGTGCTGGAACAAATTAAACTTCAGTTTGAATTGCGTCCACAGAGCGAATGCAAGGGTCAGAAATGATAAGGTGCGCTCCTGGAAAGTAGGACGTCCCAACGCCTCATGAATCCTCCGCTCTAAATCCGCCGTCCAGGCCCCCGTTGCTTTATTCGGAGATAAAAGTATGCCCGAAAAGAATATGGGATAAGCTTTGCGGACTTCACGGGCAAACTTCTCCGCTTTCCTTCTTAGGAATGGGTTGGTCGAGTTCCGATGCGTCAGATATCCGAGGTACCAAGTCTCCAGGGCCCGAAAAATGGAAGGTCCCAACCTTTCGAAGTCCGTACTGAAACA
>MGUQ01000023.1:1180-2849 GCA_001799975.1 Elusimicrobia bacterium RIFCSPLOWO2_01_FULL_54_10
CCAGCGCTGCAACCGCTCAATCACGTCGCCCGTCATGGTGGGATGTTTGACCATGGCTGAAAAACCGTCCGCGATCCTATAATATCTTTCCGGCTCCTTTACAAGCTCCTCGCGCATCCGGTTTTCTTTCATGATCCGCTCGTAAAAAGGCGTCCCCGGAACGGGGCCATAAATCAAAATCTGAGACAAGGTCGGTTTTAAGCTCAACAGGCCATTAAGCTCCTCCTCAATGACCTGAGGATTTTGGTAATCGAATCCGATAACCATGGAGGCCAAGACTATGATTCCGTTTTCCCTAAACTCTCTGAGGATTTCGGCCGCGGGACGGCCCTGCTGTTTGGCGTAGCCGGACTGGGTCCCCTCATATCCAATCCAGAACCCGTCGACCCCCATTTCCAGTATCTCCTCGACCGTGTACTGGCTGATGGCGCGGATGCTGGAAAAGACGAATAGGGAAACGGGCTTACCGCCCTTCAGGACCGCGTCGCGCAGTTCCATCGCCCGCTTGCGGTTCAGGAGGAAATCTTCATCGAGGACGACGAACTGCATGTCGGGGTCCAATTCCAAATAACGTTCGATGACCCGGTAAATGTCCTCTCCAGTCGGCAAGAGCCGGATATGCTTGCGCTTGAAGAAGTGGGACGTGCAGCAAAAGTCGCAGCCATTGGGGCAGCCCAGCCCCGCAAAAATCATCCCGGTTTTGCTCACAGGCAGGGAAAATATCTTCAATCTGCTGACGATCAGAGGATGAGAATAAGGCATCTCTGTTTCAGGCTCGCCTAGAAGCCGCCTGAAAAATCCCACGCCTTCCTCGCGGCAGATGTGATCTCCATAGGGCTTTAACACTTCGTCGCTTAGGACAGTGCCGTATCCTCCGAGGATAATTTTGCTTTTGGGCGAATATTTGCGGATGAAAGCCACGGTCTCCTTCATGCGGTGAAAGATGGCCATTAGGAACGTCACGCCCACATAGTCGTATCCCTTCTTCAGCTCCCGGATTAATTCTTTTCGAGAAGGATATTGAAGCACCGTGGTTGGAGCTTGAAGGTTTTCCGCGACGTACTCCAGCGAAAAATTCAGATGTAGGGAGCGCGGGCTGAAGATTCCCTGCGCGCGGGTGACTTGCCGGTAGAGCAGCTCATAACCTACGCTCGGCGCGTCTCCGACATCCGGCCCGATCGGCCGGCAGACGCTGGTAAGTAAAACTTTTTTCATGACTTCATAACCTCTCTTTGCCGTTTTGAGAAAACTGAAACAACCTGCTCATATGCTTTCTCTATGCTGGTCGCGTCGTAATCGGTATGTCCGCGCTTTTCCATGCCCATCCGAGTCAGAATGAAATGCCTGGAAGGAGCGACTCCGTGGCGCGCCAGACAGGACTTGACGCATTGAAGCGGGCAACCGTCGATGGCAATGATCTCTCTCCCGGATCGAGACAGCCGGACCAGCGGCTCCACATCGCCTCCCACCCCGACAATGCAGGACATCTCAGCCAATCCTTCTCTGTCCAGGCGCACCGCGATGGCGTTGGATATCTGCGCCACATTGGAACAGCCGGAGCAGGAATAGACCAAGGGTAGTCTGTTTTTTCTATCCATCTAAAAAGGGTTCATCCTGAGGGACGCTCCGAGAAAAACGACCGAAACCGCCGCCGCAACGTTCACCCGCG
>MGUQ01000023.1:2879-3388 GCA_001799975.1 Elusimicrobia bacterium RIFCSPLOWO2_01_FULL_54_10
GGTATTCATCGGGATCCATGGTATCCGCTAACGCCCTCAGCCGCGGTCCCCAAACAAAGTCATGCAAATAACTGAGGATTAGCATAAGGAAGATCAAGCTAAGTTTGGCTAATAAGAGCATCCCATAATTGGAACCAAACGCTCCGATAACTGATACTTTATAGATACCGGTCGCAATCGATACAGCGAGCGCTGTCCAACCGACCATGTAACACCGCTTTCCAATTTTCCCGAATAAGACGCGCCGTAAGCGTGTCGGCAGTTCCTGACGAGTAACCGGCGTCAGCATCCATCTGAAGAAGATCATGCCTCCGACCCAAATGACGGCGCCCATTAAATGAAGCCAATGAATGACGGTATCGAGCAGACTCATGGTAGTGCGCCGGCGCGTTCTGCCTGCTTAAGTATAGCGGGGGGTTGAAAATGCAACCATGACGGCGGTCATGATTGGCTAAATTTTCCTTTCAATGGGGGTGCGTCCCGCAGCACGCCATGTATTTAACTTCGGG
>MGUQ01000023.1:3414-3613 GCA_001799975.1 Elusimicrobia bacterium RIFCSPLOWO2_01_FULL_54_10
GGCGTCCTGGTCCGAAATCAGCTCGTCGATCCCGGGGTAAAGCATGTTCTCTTCCTTCATGTTGTGCGGGCTCAATACCTCAAGGAGTGATTTTTCATCGCTGTCGCTCTCCGGGTCTTGCTGCCTGACTTTATCGTGGATCCTTTCCAGCGCCGCGCCGATCTGCCGGTGCTCCATCCGCATCACCTGGGTTGGGCCC
>MGUQ01000023.1:3643-6514 GCA_001799975.1 Elusimicrobia bacterium RIFCSPLOWO2_01_FULL_54_10
AAGATCGGGAACAAGACTTCCTCTTCCCATACGATGTGCCGCTTGAGCCCCCTTAGGAAGTTCTTGAAAAAAGACTTCGCCTTTGGAAAATCCGTCCTTTTGTGCGCCTGAAATTGGAGGAAGAGCGCATCCAGGCGGTCATGGTCGGCTTCGAAGTAATTCGAGATCAGTTTCTTTTCCATTTTTTTCTCCTTTCAATTTGTCTAAAAAATCATCTTTAGCGGACGGCTCACGAGACGCGCTTCAACACATCGTTCCCGGGCAATGGACGCAACGCAGGGTGCACGCAGCGGTGGCTTCCCAATAGAACCGGCGCAGGACCGGAGCCACAGGCCCTATATGTTTCAACCGGATATAGGCGCCCAATAATACGATCGTCATCACCAGGACGACGTTCACTCTGGACCAAAAAGAAAGCCGCCAGAGGACCGCCTTATACTCGGGCGTATCGAACTTGCCGACAAGTTGTGACAGTTTGGGCCCCCCACACAAAATTATGAAGCATGCTCAAGAGCAGCATGGCGGCGACAAGGCACAGCTTGACCGCTATTATTTTTCCAAGAGTAGAACTCCAAAAATCTTCCATGCTCCAGATCTGAGAGAGCTTACAGGTGCCCGTCGCAATTAACGTCGCGAGCGCGGTGTTGCCGAAGACGGAGAACCGGCGTCCGACCGCCTTAAAAAATGGATAGCGGATTTGCGCGGCCATGAGATGAAGGCAGTGAACTCATGTGTCGATCCAGAGCATAGACGTCAAGCGGCATCCGATACCGAGGCCACCGACTCGTTCAGGGCCTTCAGGAACGTTTCAAGGTCGACCCCGTGATGCAGGCACCCGGCCTCTACGGACGTGAGCCGCCCGAAGGTGTTCCTCAACGCCGCGTCCATCAAGCCGTTGAACCCGAACTTTTGGAAGACCGGACGAGTCTGAGGATATAGCTCGAAAATTTCCGCGACATTCATATTTTTGGTGATTTTCATCTTTATATCCCCCATTTTGGCCGCCCCATCATTCCTGATAATAATCGCAGCCGAGCGCTAGGCAGATTTCCGCTTTTTTTAGTTCCTTCCCAAGATAAGCGGCATGATCGCCCCGGTTAAACCATTTAAGATTATTTTCTTCATCGCACTTGAATACGGCCATATAAAGGTCCTGCGCCCGCCTGCCCCGGAACTCCTTTAAAATGACGTGCTTATAGTCGCAGACCGCGACGCCGATCTGATGGCGGTCCCGGTAAATTTTTATCAGCACGTAGCATCCGCTGTCCATCCTAAAATCCTTGTAGTCGTCCCATAGCGGCACTTCGATGACTTCGAAATCCGGGGCTACTTCTTTATCTTTTATCCAAGCGGGCTTCTCTTTAATTGTATTCATTCGACCTCCATGAGATTTTTAATCTTTACTTTATAAGCATAGCCGCAGATTAAAAATGCAAACATGACGACTGTCATGTTTGCATAAATTTATTTATGGCTAAATTAAAAAGGGTTATTCTTCGCCGAGAAAGGATTGGAGGGCTGCAAAATTGAACGCAACGACGTTCCGGGCGGTAGCCGTGACCCATTTCTTTTTCTTCATCTCCAGGACGATGCGAACGGCCGTTTCAGGAGCAACGCCCGCGATTTCGGACAGTTCGCGCCTGGACAAGCCCACGGACCTGCGGGACTTTTCCGACACCCACAGAAGGGCGGCGGCCACCTTCTTTTCCGATGACAGGGTATCGACGGATCGCAGGCGGTGAGACCGCTGAAGCCTTTGACTCACTTGCTGGAGGACGTTTTGAATGATTTCAGGGAAGGTGCGCGCGAACGAGGCGAAATTGGGCTTGAGAACTTTGATCACAGCCGCCGCCGTCACCGCGATGGCGTTTGCCGGATAATACTGGAGGTTCATGACGCCTGCGGGAGCAAAGATATCGCCTTGAGTCAGTATCTCCATCGTTGACATGCGGCCGTCCGGCGCGAGTTTTGAAATCTTGACGATCCCATCGGCCACCCACCAGGAGGCATCCGCCGGGTCGCCTTCTTGGAAAATGAAATCTGATTTTTTGTACTTGATGACCCTGGCCGCCGCGGCAAGCCGGGACAACTCGTTCGGAGGAGCCTTATGGAAAGCCGGCATTCCCTCAAAGAAGGAATTAAGATTGGATTTCAACGCTTCGTTCACTCATATCGGATTTTATAATAAGACGCGCGATCATACAATCTTGGACGGCTTGTCAATCCGTTCTATGGACAATGTTCTTGTTATGGAATAAACTGGAATTAGTGCCTCGATGAACCAACTATCTAAAGCTTTTATCGGTTCCGCGCTCCTTTACTTCGTCCTTGGGACGACGTTCGGGCTGTTGATCATGCTGGGCCGATTGAACTCAGAATGGGGATCATGGGATTATTATTTGATCCCAACGCATGCCCATCTAAACCTATTGGGATGGATGTCCATGACCATTTATGCGATGGGCTACCGAGCTTTCCCGGCTTTCTTCGGGAGAAACCTCTATTCGCTCAAATTGGCCTGGGTCCATTTTTGGCTTGCGAACGCCGGATTGATAGGGATGGGATTGTTTTTCATTTTGGAGCGTCTTTACGGGGGCAGGCTGCTATATCCATTGATCTTTTCGGGCCTCGTCCAGATCGCGGGCGTTTACCTGTTTGCATTCAATATGCTCCGCTCCATTCTAAGTAATCCGCCCAGCGTCCAATAGCCGGCTGATCTTCCCCCGATATTGTGGACACACCGAAAAGGGTAAAATGAATAACTTGGAGGTGTGCAATGGGAATGGGAAGAAGGAAGTTCGACAGGCAGTTTAAAGAAGAAGCGGTGAGGCTGATTCTTCAAGAGGGCCGTAGAGTGAACGATGTGGCAGG
>MGUQ01000023.1:6550-15554 GCA_001799975.1 Elusimicrobia bacterium RIFCSPLOWO2_01_FULL_54_10
GAAGCGGGAGTACGAGGCCAATGGAGCGGAGTCATTCCCCGGGAAGGGACGCTTAAGGCCGCAGGATGAAGAAATGCGACAGTTGAGGCGTCAGCTCAGCGACGTGACGATGGAGCGAGACATCTTAAAAAAAGCCGTGGCCATCTTCTCGCAACGACCGAAATGAAATACGGGTTTATGGATGAGAACCGCTCCGCGTTTCCGATTGGGAAGATGTGCCAAGCGTTGCGGGTGGCCAGGAGCGGATACTATCAGTGGCGGAGATCGGAGCCGAGCTTGCGGGCACAGGAAAACCGGAAGCTGACGGAAGAAATCCGGCAGATTCACGAAGGGAGCTGGAAGATCTATGGGTCCCCAAGGGTCTACCGAGAATTGTCGGACCGAGGAGTCTCCATCAGCGAGAATCGGGTCTGCCGGCTGATGAAGAAGGCGGGGATTCACTCACGGATGAAGCGGAAGTATCGGGCGACGACGGATTCCAAGCACAACCTTCCCATTGCTCCGAACCTGTTAGGGCAAGAATTCCAGGCGCAAGCGCCGAATGAGGTCTGGACCGGGGACATCACCTACATCTGGACCTGGGAAGGCTGGCTTTATCTGGCGGTGGTGATTGACTTGTATTCGAGGAGGATCGTGGGATGGGCGGTGAGCCATCTGATCAACACCCGCTTGACTCTGGAGGCGTTAAACCAGGCGCGTAACAACCGCAGAGGCGGCTCCAAGGGGATGTTCCATTCGGATCGGGGAAGTCAATATGCGGCGGAGGATTTCCGGAAAGTCCTGGCCCAAGACGGCATTATTCAAAGCATGAGTCGCAAAGGCAATTGCTACAACAACGCGGTGACCGAGTCGTTCTTTCACTCGCTCAAGACTGAATGGTTGTCGTTTTTCAAGTTTGAAACGCGGCAGCAGGCCAAATCCGCAGTGTTTGAATACATTGAAATGTTTTACAATAGTCGGCGCAGGCATTCATCGCTGGGGTATTTGTCTCCGGCGCAGTTTGAGCAACAATCCTTGGCGGCTTAACTGCGTGTCCATTAAATCGGGGGAAGATCAAACAAACAAACTAAAGTTTGACCAATAAGGTATCCCAAAGTTAGATCTCTTATCCTAACAATCGAGCAAATGCTCAAAATGGATGAGCAGGCTTAAGCCGCCCGTTTGTGGGGGCGCGACGCGCTGAAATACTAGATTGAGCTATTTCCCGAAACTAACGATGTATTTATTGGGGGAGATGGGACGGATTTCCACAGGTTGACCAGGATGGACTAAGATAGGCGGGAAAGTCACTCCGCAGGTATTGCCGATGCGAATGACGCGCCGACCGACTCCTAGAGCATCGGTCATTTTGCGCAGCTCAAGCATAAATTTGGCTTGCTTCTTGGTCAGGGTAACGTAACCGCACTTGGGACATACCATAGCCTCGACTTCCAGACCATCGATCTCATGGAGCTGCTCTTTAAAGTAGCCCCCGCAATCGCAGCGTATTCTCATCTCCTTCCTCTTCTTAACCATGCGGATTTGACCTCCCAAAAATCATTGTGTATCTGGACGGGCACTTCATAAGTCTCATTGGGCTTTCCAATATACAGTTTGAAGCATATACGGTCCGGCGGAGTGCACTTTGACAGAACCGGCCTTCCCATCCGCACAGTCCGTTCCACTAGATCTACATCCAGGTTGCGTTCGGCTTCCCTAGCTAAGTAATGGGGGTCGAAGGCAATCAGGATCAGTCGGCGATTGACCCGCCTGAGGGCCTCTTCAACCCACCCCACTTGCGACTCCTAAGTATACCATAAGGTATAACATACCGCAAGATGACAAATCATCCTTTCTCATGAATTTGATGATATCCTATTGAAGACGCGGCAGGGAGTAGGACTTATGTCAACCTGTGTAGAAATGATATACAGTAATGTCTGATGAACCCTCCCCTCGTATTTACCACCAAACAAATGCGCAAACTGGATGAGCGTGCCACGCGCGAGTTCGGAATCCCCACCCTCACCCTCATGGAAAACGCTGGCAAGGCTGTTGCCGGGGAATGCCAGAAAATCCTATCTGAGAAGAAAATCGCGAGCCCTAAAGTCTTAATTCTTTGCGGCTCCGGCAACAACGGCGGCGACGGCTTTGTGGCGGCCCGCTTCCTTCACCAAGCGGGCATTTCAGTCAATGTCATCCTCTTTAAACCCAAAACATCCCTTTGCGCAGAGCCATTAGTTAATTTCAGGAAAGTTGAGATGCTAGGAATTTCCTGCCAAGAGACAGACCTACCCGTTATTCAGAGCGAAATCAAAAAGAGCGACCTCATTGTAGATGCAATATTTGGAACGGGACTCAAACGCGAGGTTACGGGATTGATCGGGCAGGCAATCGGGGCTGCGAATGATTCCGGAAAAACCATCATGGCGATCGACATCCCTTCCGGAATGGATGCCGACACGGGCGAAATTCATGGGATTTGCATCAAAGCTGACCTCACTGTGACTCTTGCGGCTTTCAAGGCCGGCTTTTTGAATGAAAAATCCCACTCCTGGACTGGTAAGATTCTGGTTGCCAACATCGGCTTTCCAAAGGAATTATTAGTGCGTGAGGACACCAAATAACCCAAATCCAAGCAGCCCTTAGACTCCATAATCCTTAATTTATAGTCTCTTTCGGTATAAAAATAAATATTCTTGCTTTTGAAAGAAAAAGCTTGACAAACATGCAAACTTATGATATACTTGTTATGTCGCTTAAAAAATTCAAACCGGGCCAATCGACCCGGTTTTTTTATTGCCCCCGCCATTTTTTAGTATAATTCCCCCATGCTCTCCCCAATCAAAGACATCGACAAGCAGGTTGAAGCCGCATACGATTTCCGCGGTTATGTCACCCTCAAGTTCAAGAGCGGGGAGACCGTGGAAGGATTTGTTTTCAACCGCGAGTTCGACAACCCGTTGATGAAGGAAGACAACTTCATCGAGGTCTTCCTGAAGGGTGGCACGGAAAAGCGGCAGTACCCGATATCCACCCTCCAGTCCATTGAGCTAACAGGAGAAGACTACGCCGTGCCTTTCACCCCGCCGCCCAAAAACTGATCTTCATTTGAACAATCCGACCCCACGATGGCTCATCATTGCGACAGTGGCTGCAAGATGTGCCATTCTAACCCTCCTCACAATCCTGGCCGCAGGATTTATTTTCACGGCTGCAACGGACATGTATACCGATGTCACCCTTCGCTGGACAGGCTCCTCTCCGCATTTGTTCCGCTATCTGGTGATGCTCGCCGCCGGAACCGGCCTGGCCTGGTGGACATACACCCGGGGATGGAAAAGCACTTACATGCTTTATCATGGGCGTGAAGAAATCTCAAAATTTCAGGCCGCTGCTCAAACCGTGATTTTTCCCATTTTTATCTTCGGATTGCTGTACTGGCGGTGACAAAATGAAAATCCTGGTTTCCGGCTCAACCGGATTTGTCGGGCGCGCTCTCGTTGCCGCGCTTGAAAAATCCGGCCATCAAGTTTTCCCCCTGAAACGCTCGGCTTTCGAAACCGGCCTGAACGCCGTTATTCTGGAGGGCATCGATGCCGTGGTGCACCTGGCCGGAGAAAGCATCACCGGCCGCTGGACTGCCGACAAGAAGGAAAAAATCCTGAAAAGCCGCGTGGAGGGCACCCAGAGGCTGGCCGAAATCCTTTCTGGACTTTCCCGCCCGCCCAAAGTTTTCATTTGCGCCTCTGCCATCGGCTATTACGGAGACCGCGGCGAGGAAATTCTCAAAGAAGAAAGCTCACCCGGCAATCTTTTCTTATCGCAAGTGTGCAAAGAATGGGAGGCCGCCTGCCAGCCCGCCGCGCAAAAAGGAATCCGCTCGGTGAATTTAAGGATTGGCATGATTTTAGGCCGTGATGGCGGCGCTCTCGCCAAAATGCTTTTACCTTTCAAGCTGGGAGCGGGCGGGATCATCGGATCCGGCAAGCAATGGATGAGCTGGATCACTCTTGACGATGTCATTGGAGTGATTTTGCACGCCCTCAAAACAGAAACTTTAAGCGGCCCGGTGAACGCGGGATCCCCCAACCCCATTATCAACTTCGGCTTCACCAAGACCCTGGGCAAGGCTCTGCACCGCCCCACAATTTTCCCCATGCCGGCCTTTGCCGCCCGCCTGGTTTTCGGCCAAATGGCGGATGAGCTTCTGCTGGCCAGCACCCGAGTTGAGCCTGCAAAACTCAAAGCCAGCGGTTATTCCTTTAAGTATCCTTCACTGGAGGCTGCCTCAAAAAATCTGCTGTAATGCCCCGCCCGAAACTTGAACGCCCCGTCTGGAATTGATAGCATAGACCGACCGTGAAAAAATCCTTCGTTTTAGCCTCTTTGCTCCCGCTCCTTGCCGCCTGCGGTCCTAAAGAAAAAACATTTCGTGTCGCTCTGGCCGTGCCGCTTACGGGCGACATCGCCGCCATGGGCGAAGGCATGAAGCGCGGCGCCGAGCTGGCCGTGAAAGAAGCCAACGCCTCCGGCCGCTTCAAGTTCAAAGTGGAACTCCGCCCGTTCGACGACCGCGCCGACCCCAAGGAAGCCGTGAACGTGGCCAACCAGATTGTTTCCGATGCTAATATTTCCGCCGTCATCGGCCACTTGAACTCCGGCTGTTCCATTCCCGCCGCGCAAGTCTATGCCAAAGCAGGGCTGCCCATGATCACGCCCGCGGCCACGAATCCCAAGCTCACGCAACAGCAGTTGGAGCCCTCCTGGAAATGGGTCAAAAATGTTTTTCGCGTCAACACCACCGATGACGTGCAGGGACAATTTGCCGCCCGCTTTGCTTTTAAGAAGCTCAAGCTCGGCTCCGTGGCCGTCATCCACGACAAAACGCCCTACGGGCAGGGGCTTGCGGAAGAATTTGAGAAAGAATTTAAGAAACTGGGAGGAGCCGTGAAGTCTTTTGACGGCATTGCCGTGGGCGACAAGGATTTCAAGGCGCTCCTCACCCGCATCAAATCCTTGAAACCCGCCGCAATCTATTTTGGCGGCATTTACAACGAAGGCGGCCTGATCGCCAAGCAAATGAAGGAGACGGGAATGCAGGCTGAGTTTTTGTCGGGCGATGCCTGCTTCAGCCCGGAGTTTTTCAAAGTTGCGGGCAGCGCGGCCGAGGGCCGCTATGTCACCAATGTGGGCGTGCCGCCGGAACGCCTTGCCTCCGCAAAAGATTTTTTGACCAACTATCGCGCAACTTTCCCCGGCAAAGACATGCAGCCCTACGACCCCTACACCTATGAAGCCACGCACATTGCCCTCCTGGCCTTGGAGAAAGCTGGAATTTCAGACCCCGCCTCCAATGCCTTTGACAGAACAAAAATCATCGAATTTTTAAGGACGCTTAAATACGACGGAGTGCTTGGACGCACGGAATTTGACGAGAAAGGCGACACCCGGAACAAGGCCGTGACCGTCTACCTCGCAAAAGCCGGAATTTTCAACCCCGTCGAATAACGCCCCTCTCCCATTCCATGAACATCGTCGTCATTGGAGCCGGGCCCGCAGGCGAAGCCTCAGCCAAAGCCGCTTCCAGAAAAAAAGCTTCTGTCACCGTCATTGAGCGGGAATTTGTGGGCGGCGTGTGCCTCAACTGGGGCTGTATTCCCTCCAAAACCCTCCTCTCTTTCGGCAAAAAAATCCGCGACCTGAAATCTCTGTCTACCGCTGTTCCGGACCGCAAGTTTCTCTGGACCGAGATGCGGAAAAGAAAAGACCAGGTCATTTCGATACTCCGCGCGGACGACGAAAAATCCATCTCCCTCTCCGGCGCCAAAATCATGAAAGGCCGCGCGAAGTTTGCCTCTGCCAAAACGCTTACGGTTTCCACGCAGGAGGGCGACAAAACGATTTCGTTCGATAAAGCAATCATCGCAGCAGGCTCGACGCCCATTTTTCCACCGCCCCTGGACGCCCATCGCAAAGACATTTTGGACAGCGACAGGGTTTTTGACGTGGAAACCCTGCCGGATAGCATTGTGATTGTGGGCGGAGGAGCGGTGGGATGCGAATTTGCCTGTCTCTTTGCCGAATTGGGAATAAGGTGACGATTATCGAAAAAACCGCGGGGCTTCTCCCCGGAGAAGACACCCAGATTGCCGGCGCTTTAAGAAAATCTTTCGAAAACCGCAAAATTTCAATCAGAGATTCATGCACGATCCAGAAACTTGAGCGTCAGGGAAAAATCTGGAATGTTGAACTTTCCGACGGTTCAAAGCTGGACGCAGGGCAAATTTTGGCCTGCGTGGGACGAAGAGCTTCCACGGAAACATTGGATTTGGAGAAGGCGGGGGTGAAGTTTTCACCGAAGGGAATTGAAGTGAATTCACGAATGCAAACCTCCAATCCGGACATTTATGCGTGCGGAGACATCACGGGGCTTTCTTTGCTGGCCCATGCGGGCTCCGCTCAGGGGCTTGTTGCCGCATCTAATTCCGTGGGCGAGAGCGCGGAATATGACGGCACGCTCGTGCCGCGCTGCCTTTACACCTGGCCGGAAGTGGCGTCTGTGGGCATTGCCGTTCAGCAAGCCCAGGAGAAAAATATTGAGACTAAAAGCCAAAGATTTTTCTTTGCCGCTTCCGGGCGCGCGCTCGCGGAAGGGGATTCGGAAGGATTCATTCAGATTGTTTTGGATAAAGCGAGCGAGAAGATTTTGGGCGGCCAGATCATCGGTCCCCACGCCACGGAGCTCATTCACATCCTCTCGGTGGCCATGAAGGCCGGGATGAACAAAAAATCCCTGACCGAAGTGATTTTTGCTCATCCCACATTTGCGGAAGGCATCAAGGGGGCGTTGGAACGGTGAGCTCCCGCATCACTGAACTGCGGCCGTCTCCCCTGCCCAAGGAATTCCGGCAAAAAGTGCCGAGTGGCGCCACCTATTTTGTGCTTACGGAAACTTTAGGCCGCCTGAAGCTCAACACCGTGTGCGAGGAAGCCAAATGTCCCAACCGCACGGAGTGTTACGCTCAAGGGACGCTCACATTCCAGATTTTGGGTGATATTTGCACGCGCCGCTGCGGTTTCTGCGCGGAAAAGACCGGCAAACCCCTCGGCATCGATGCGGGAGAGCCCTCGCGGGTGCTGGAAGCTGTGCGAAGCCTAAAATTGACCCACGTCGTCATCACCGCCCCCGCACGGGACGATTTGCCTGATGGAGGGGCCGCACATTTTGCCGCCACCGTGAAGCTGATCAAACAGGAAGAGCCGCAGGTGACCGTGGAAGTGCTCACGAGCGATTTTGAAGGAAATGAAAATGCGTTGGAAACAGTTTTAGAGAGAGGCCAGGACGTTTTCAACCATAATGTGGAAACCGTGCGGCGTCTGACGCCCACCGTGCGGGCCAAGGCTACTTATGAACGCTCGCTGTCCATCCTACGCCGCGCCAGAAGGTTTGAGGGCGCGCACAAGGTAAAATCCGGCTTGATGGTGGGCCTGGGCGAGACTTTTGAGGAACTTGAGCAAACATTTGAAGACATGTCCGCCCACGGAGTGCAGATGGTGACGGTAGGGCAGTATCTTCAGCCCTCGCAAGACCATTTACCCATCCAGAAATTTTATTCCGCCGAAGAATTCGTCCAAATCAAGAACTTGGCCCAAAAATTCGCTTTTGAAAACGTTTTCTGCGGCCCGCTCGTGCGCTCCTCCTATCACGCGGGAGAAATGCTCCGTCATGCCCTCTAAAAGAACCCCGCTTTACGGCTGGCATCAGGCCCATGGCGCAAAATTTGTGGAATTTGGCGGCTGGGAGATGCCCGTGCAGTACACGGGCATCGTGGCCGAGCACGAAGCCGTGAGAAAAGCGGCGGGAATTTTCGACATTTCTCATATGGGGGAGATTTTTGTGGACGGCCCCGCATCGCTGGATTTTTTGCAGAAGCTCTGCACCAATGACATCTCCAAAATCTCTGATGGACAGGCAATTTACTCCCACCTCTGCACCCCCGGCGGTGGCGTGATCGATGATATTTTTGTATATTGTTTGAAATCTCCCAACCGTTACCTTGTGGTGGTTAACGCTTCCACTTCCGACAAAGATTTTGAGTGGATGACCAAAAATTCCGTTCCCGGAGCTCAAATCCGCAACGAAAGCCGCCTCTGGAGCATGGTGGCGGTCCAGGGACCCAAAGCGGTGGAAACGGCTTCCCGGGTGATCAAAAATATTCCGGAAAGGCACCGCGTGGCGCAGGGCACTTTTGAAAATGATCCCTATTTCATCTGCCGCACGGGATACACGGGCGAAGACGGCGTGGAAGTGATTGCCCCCAACGCCCGGATTGAAAATTTAACCAACGCGTTCATGCAGGCGGGAAAAGATTTTGGAATCCTCCCCTGCGGCCTGGGCGCGCGGGACACGCTGAGGCTGGAAGCGGGATATCTGCTTTACGGCAACGACATGGACGAAGACCACAGCCCCATGGAAGCGGGCGTGCCCTGGGTGGTAAAATTTGACAAGGCAAGCTTTATCGGCAAAGAGGCGCTCAAAGCGCAGAAAAACGGCGGGCTCATGCGGAGCTTGAAAGCTTTCAAACTCACGGAGCGCGGCATTCCGCGTCACGGATTCAAGATTCTCTGCGGCGGAAAAGAATGCGGAATTGTGACCAGCGGCACATTTTCCCCCACGCTAAAAACAGGAATCGCGATGGGATATGTCCCGGCCGGAATAAGCGGACCTTTCGCCATCGAGTGCAACGCCAGGCCGGTTCCTGCGGAAACCACCAAGCTCCCCTTTTACAAGGGCAGCAAGAACTAGGAGATAAAAGATCGCCATGCAAGACATACAAAAGCTGCGGTTTTCCAAGTCCCATGAATGGATCGCACCCGACGGCACGGTGGGTATTTCCGACCACGCGCAAAAAGAAGTGACCGACGTTGTGTTTGTGGAGCTGCCCGCCGTGGGCAAAGCGGTGCAGAAGGAAGGCGAAACGGCGACCATAGAGTCCGTGAAAGCGGCCTTCCCCATTTATTC
>MGUQ01000023.1:15564-15963 GCA_001799975.1 Elusimicrobia bacterium RIFCSPLOWO2_01_FULL_54_10
GGCAAGGTGAGCGCCGTGAACGACAAAGTTTCCAAAAGTCCCGAAGTGGTCAACCAGGCGCCTTACGGCGACGGCTGGCTTTTCAAGCTGGATGTTGCGGATGCGGGCTCCCTCAATTTGCTCATGACCCACGACCAATACCAGGAATTCTTAAAGACCGAAGCCCACTAATGCAGTTCGCTCCCAACACAGAACGCGAAAAAAAAGAAATCCTCTCTGAAATCGGGATTTCCAATTTCAAAGAATTGGTCCGGAACATCCCGGCCAAGGGGCTTTTTTCAGCCGCGGGCAAGGACACTCTAAAAGAGGGCCTCTCCGAGATGGAAGTGCAGGAGCATTTGAAATCCCTGGCCGCCAAGAACAAGCCTTCCGGCGAAACCTGCTCGTTCCTGGGCGCGG
>MGUQ01000023.1:16013-16114 GCA_001799975.1 Elusimicrobia bacterium RIFCSPLOWO2_01_FULL_54_10
GGAGAATTCATCACCGCATATACGCCGTACCAGCCCGAAGCCAGCCAGGGAACTCTGCAAGCCACATTTGAATTTCAATCCATGATTGCTGAGCTTTACGG
>MGUQ01000024.1:0-3484 GCA_001799975.1 Elusimicrobia bacterium RIFCSPLOWO2_01_FULL_54_10
GCCTTTGAATTTGCTATTATTCTTGAGGTTCCTCAAAGGACTTTCGAGCTTCAGCATAGAGAGAGCCCCAATTTCCAACGCCAACGAGATGTGAAGCGGTCAACGAAATCATTCACTGATTATGCGGATAATGCCGCAGGCAATGCGCGATCCCGAATTCCCGGCCGGCTGACTGACTAAATCGTCTTCTTTCTTGTGCAGCACCATTGAGCGATTGATTATTTGGCTGGTCGCGCCTCCCGTCAGACTAAATTCCGTAGTTATGAATGAAAATTCCGCTATCCCTTGTTTGTTGGTCCGGATGTTTCCCATGTCTCCCGAATGATGTTCGTCGGAGTTGGGTCCTCCGTGCCTTTTTCCGGCGGGATTAAAATGCGCTCCGGCGGCCTCCGCCTTGGGACCGGAACAATCCCCGTTATCATGAATGTGGATGGCATGCACGGAATTGGCACTCAATCCGGTGAGCTTTCCGCTGACCCTCACATGACCTTTTATTTCATCAAAATTAACCACGCCTCCTGCCGTTTGACCTTCCGTGTGAGACAACTCTGCTCTGGCCATTATATCGGCCCTTGCGGTGCTGCAAAAGCCTGCGATCACCGCCAATATCACGATTAAATTTTTCATTTTATATCTCCTTTAAGGCTAGACCGGATTGGCGGGCCCCGGAGGATGGGTGGGCGTGTTGGGCTGAATAGGCGATTCGGGTTTTTTTGGATCCATAAGAATGCTCCCTTAAAAATAATTTGTCGGCCTTTATCTAAAGAGTATCTCTATTCATGGGCCGTTGGAATCTCCGAATTGTAAAAAGAATATCTTGTTTTTGTGACGGTCGCGTGGGTATCAGGCAAGGGGCTCACCAACGAAATGGGCGCGCTCATTGCGGGCATCAGCATTTCCGCGTTTCCGTTGGAAATGTAGGCGGACGGTGTTCGCCTGGCTCATGCCGGTTGCGGCTCTATGGAATCTGATGTCACAAAAAATAGATGAAAAGTTAATGGCCTTGCAATGGACTCCCGCCGCCCGGAAGAAGTATTCTGAAGACAGCATCTATATCCTGCAATGTAAAGGGAGAATATATGAGCAAAACAAATGGAGTCGGTGAAAAGCTTTCCAACGTGAAAAATGATCAACCTTTCCTCACAGACGTGCAGCACCTGCGCGCTCAAGCGCGGAAGAACATTGAACAGGGGGCTCTGACTCCCGCATATCAGGGGAATGTTAAACAAACGATCGATATCCTGCAGTCCGTCTTGGCAACGGAGCTTGTCTGCGTTCTGCGCTATACGATGAACGCGGTGGTGGCCTCCGGCTTGTCAAGCCAGAGCGTCAAAGAGGAATTCGATGAACACGCCACCGAAGAAATGGAGCATATGCGCGCCGTCGCCGAGCGGATCAACCAGCTCGGGGGAAAACCGAACATGAACCCTGAAGGGCTCGCCTCGCGGTCCGCTTCACAATACGTCGAGGGCTCAAACCTGGTGGAGATGATCAGGGAAAATCTTATTGCCGAACGGATCGCCTGCGAGCATTACCGGGAGCTGGTGAGGCACTTCGGCAACAAGGACGCCTCCACGCGCGTGATGCTGGAAGGCATTCTTGTAACGGAAGAAGAGCATGCCAACGACATGCATGACCTGCTGGTGGCCCACGAAGGAACGCCGAACCTGCCGAAGTAAGAAGTATGCGTAAGCTGTTCATCCTCTCTTTGATCCTCCTCCCAATCCTGGTCCATTCCGAATCCAGGGGATTTCTTTATAAGAAAGGCAATGACTATTACTTTGAAGGAAACGGCAGGTCCAGCCCGGACATTGCGAACAAAACCCAAAGACTTTCCCTGGCCAATGAAGCGGCTGTCATGGACGGAAAAGCAAAAATCGCATTCTACATCGACAGTCTTAAAGCCAAAAGAGGCGCAAACGCGGCAGAAATCAAAGAAAATGATGAAAAGAGCAAGGATCGTGTGAAAATGATTTTAGACGGGGTTGAAACGGTAAAGACCGAATTTGACGACGATGACAACTGCAGGGCAATTCTTAAAATTAACTACAAAAACATGATGAAAACCCTTAGGCAGGCTTCCGATTACTGAAATTTGATTGAAGAAATGAATTGGTTGAAAACGGGCGCCAGGGGCAGGTAATCCATCTCATTGACGCTCATGCGCCATACAAACACATGTCCCGCCCGCTTCAATAATATGATGGTGTAATGCATTTCATAAGGGGTGTCCTGATTTTGAATCCGGTTGATAATGTCAATGGATAACGCTCTGATTCCGGAAACGTAAATGATGGATTTGGTCATTTTTGTTATTTCTTCCCCGTTTTCCACCCCCTTGCCGGACAGTTCCGCGATGTCGTCATCATCCAGATAATCACTTAACAGAAAAAATTTCTGGTCGTAGAGATCGCGGAAAAGCTCCACAGAAGCCCTGCTCTTTTCTGAAACGAACTTGTCCATCTGCCAGATCAGGCCTTTGTGGTCAAAATCATCCTTGGGGGCGTCCAGCGTGACTTTAAAATAGGGGGGAATTTCCATGGTGAGGCCCAGCCAGGCGATGGGGTAGGGTGTGATCTGATCCTGGCTTGCTGTTGAGGCGATGGTGCGCCCCAACAGAAGCAAGATCCCGGCGATCAAATATCTTTTGCTGTTCACTTACTTCGTTGCGTCTTTGATTTTTTCGCCGGCGCGTTCCAAGCTTTGCTTGGTTTCATGGGCCGCATCTTCCGCTTTGTCTTCAATCTTTTGCGACGTTGTCGTGGGCTTGCATCCGGGCAATCCCATATACAGCAGCAACGCAAGTCCAAACCAACCGAGGATTATTTTCATTTATGATCTCCTATGTGAAAGAATGATTCGCTGCATATATAGGATGACACGCCGGGCCAAACCATGCAATGGCGCCCGTGTGAAAGTATTGTATGCAAAATGTGTATCCAAGCGAGCCTATGAGCAACGATAAAATGCTTACAAAGTAAGTTCTAGCGTTGCCCATGGCTGCCCCCGGCTTATTTTCCCTGCAATTCTCCGGCTCTCATCCTGTGCCATTTGGAAAAGTCCGAGTATTCCGTGCGGAGTTTCGTGGCTTGCCTGATGATTGAATCGCAATGTTTGTTCATCGCCTCAAATCTTGAAGGCGGGGTTGCTTTATCGTTGATGTATAACCTCTCTTTATATTTACTTTTCATGTCACGGTGTTCATTGATGACCGCGTCCTGCTCCTGCACCTTTTGATCATAGCCTGCGGCCATTTTGTGATGATTTGCAACGGCCTCAGGGACGTCAAGGGCATAACTCTTTGCGCCCATCCCGCCGCCGGCCAGAATCCCAAGCGCAACCAGTAACTGCGTAACCTTAATCATTTTTATTGCGACCTCCCATTAATGTGTTGTTCAATGCAAACCACTTCATTACTCGATGGTTTCTTCTACTGTTAATGTATTCGATTTGTGAGTTTGCGGCCATCGTCGCCGTGTAAAAC
>MGUQ01000024.1:3513-6915 GCA_001799975.1 Elusimicrobia bacterium RIFCSPLOWO2_01_FULL_54_10
AATCCATCTCCCCTACAATGATTAAGTAGGCGATTCGAAGGAACCTTCTAAGGAGAATTTCATGACTAAACGTTCTGAGAAAAAAATAGATTTTGCTCATCATGGAATTCAAAAGTGCCCCACCGGCATTAATGGCTTTGATCAGGTGACTGAAGGCGGGCTTCCCAAAAAAAAGTTCTGCTTGAATATGTCCCTTTGGACCGCAAAGAAGTTCAGGAGAGCGACTTTAATCTTGAAGGTATCCTCGTCCGCTTGGAGCATGCCATTGAATCAATCGGCGCCAAACGCGTTGTGATAGATTCCATCGATTCATTGTTCGCGGACATCACCGATCCTGGCATGCTTCGCATGGAGGTCAAAAGGTTCTTCAACTGGCTCAAGAAAAAAAATGTGACTTCGATTGTGACCAGCGAGCAGGGGCAGGGCGCTTATAGCCGCCATGGCATGGAAGAATACATTTCCGACTGCCTGATTTTTCTGGATAACAGGGTTTCCGATCAAAATTCAATCAGCAGAATTCGCGTGGTTAAATATCGCGGATCAAATCATGGGCCCAACGAATATCCCTTTGTGATCGATAAAACCGGGCTTTCAGTGATCCCCATCACATCCTTGGCCCTGGACCAGCCGGGCACCACCGAGAGAGTTTCGACAGGGATTGAGGACTTGGATAAAATGTTCTCGCGTAAAGGATATACTCGAGGCAGTTCGGTGCTGGTTTCAGGCACAGCAGGCACCGGAAAAACAAGCCTTGCCTCCGCGTTCGCGTTGGCAAGCTGCAAGCGCGGAGAACGGTGCCTTTTTCTGTCTTATGAGGAGTCTTCAGGGCAACTCATTCAAAACATGAGCTCCATTGGTTTGGATTTCAAGCCCATGATCAACAAAGGATTATTAAAGATCGTGTCTACAAGGCCGTCCCTTTTTGGCTTGGAGAAGCATTTGCTCGACTTAAACCAGATTATTGTGGATTTTAAACCAAAATCTGTCGTCATCGATCCCCTCACCAGCCTTCTCGCGGAGGGGAGCGAGCGTGAAATTCAATCCATGGTCACCCGCATGATCGATGTTCTAAAATCCAACGGCATCACCGCGTTTTTCACGAGTCTTGTCTCTTCAAGCGCGCAAAATTACACCAGCGGCGAAGTCGGCGTTTCGTCCTTGATCGACACTTGGATCGTCGTCAGGGAATTGGAAGATCAGATTGGCAATCACCGCACGCGCGGGCTTTACATTGTCAAGTCACGCGGCATGAACCGCTCAAGCGATGTCCATAAGCTGATTTTGAGCGATGATGGAATTGACTTGGTGCCTCTCGATGCCGTCCCGAATCATGCCCCAGTCCTGGAACAGAAAAATGGCTCAAAGAAAATACATCGCAATGGAATCCTCGCGTCCTGACTTCATCGTCGGCATTGGCGGCTCCGCCGGAGCCCTTGATGGATACAAGGAGCTCTTGGACGGCCTTCCGGCTGACGGCGGCATGGCCTTTGTCATTATTTCGCACATGACTCCCGAAGCCAGCAGTAAACTGGCTGAAATTCTCTCCAGGTTCACGAAAATGCCGGTCAGTGTGGCAGCTTCTGGGATGCCGATCCAGAGGAATCGGGTTTATGTTATCCCTCCTGACGCGGATCTTCTCATCGAGGACCATGCTTTCAAAGTCGTCTCCCCGCGCACCGGGAGGAACATCCAGGCGGATCTGTTTTTCAATTCATTGGCAGAGGCCATGGGGCCGCGCGCGATCGGCATCATCATGTCCGGGTATGACGGCGACGGCAGCAAAGGGTGCGCGCAAATCAAAGCAAAAGGCGGCATCACCTTTACTCAAGACATGTCTGCCGAAGTAGACAGCATGCCTCTCAGCGCGCAGGCTTCAGGTCATGTCGATTTTGTTCTGCCCCTCGACAAAATCCCAGCCGAACTGCAAAAAATTTCTAATCGTTTCAACAAATTGGGGGGGGGGGCGCTTATTGAGGACAGTCTTGTCATAGCTTGAATTTTTTGTATAGTTTTCAGGGTAATGAAATCCAAAACTGAAAACACCGGAATGTCTGTTACACCCTCCCTTAAAAAATGGTCCCTGATCTTCGTTGCCCTGTTTTTTATCTTATGGATTGCCGTCTCCAATTTCGTTTATGTGGTCGGTGTCAACAACGGGTCGCTGAGCGGGGCCATGTACCCTCTTATCGAAGAAAACTGGGACCATCCGCGCCTGCAGAAACTGGGATTTGATGAGCGCCTGCTGCGTGTGGTGGCGGATGGGGCCACTGAATTTGAAAAAATCGTGATGCTGAGGGGATGGGTTCACCGCCAGTGGAAGGGGGAAAGCGCCTCATTTTGTTATCCCGCCTGGGATGCGATGGAGATTTTAACCCTCGCCCGCAATCACGGCAACAAGGCGTTCTGCGCCCAGTACGCCATCGTTTTCCTTCAGGCGTGCCTGTCCATCGGCATCCCTGCCCGCTATGTGGACCTTCCGGGCCATTTTGTCGTTGAAATCTGGTCCAACGATTTCAACAAGTGGGTGGTCATGGACCCAACGGGAGACATCCACTTCAGGCGGGATGATGACGTGCTTGACGGGATCGATCTATGTGAGGCTTATTGGAAGGATTCATTCCGGGATATCGTGAAAGTAAGTTCCGACAAGACAAGAACTCAAATTGTTAAAGAAGACATTGGCGCTTATCGGGATTATTCGTTCCTTGTAAAAAACAATCAGTTGACGGATCCCATGGTCGTGACCGTCAACGGCGCGGACCGCAAACTTGTTCTGGAAACGGATCACAAAAAATATCCTTATGTCGGCAGGGATATGGTGGAGTTCACCGCCGAAATACTGGCCTGGGACCAGGAAGGGCAGACTGAAAAGGACTCCAAAAGGAAACGTTCGAACGACCCCTCGGATTTCCGCTTCCCCATGAACCAGACGATCATTGACGTGCTGGCATTGAACCAGGACAAGGGAGAAGTCCGGCTGGGGTTCCGGGGGGTGAATTCCTCTTCCTTTGTCGGCTTCATGGTGATGAAGGGCAATCCCGGGATCTGGAGGGAATCGGACGCAAACATGCTCTACAAACTCAAACCGGGGATGAATAAGTTTTCATGCCGGATAAAATCCAGGTTTGGCCGTTTGGGCAAGATCGCTTCAATAAAGTTGTATTACAAGGCCAACTGGCTTAAGCGGCCGAAGGATTGAGTCGAACCCGCGATGCTCTCAAAAATCAAAGTAAAATTCATCAAATCCCTTCAGCTTAAAAAAAACCGCGAAGAAAGCGGGCGGTTTGTCGTTGAAGGCCAAAAGAGCGTGCTGGAATTGATCGCCTCATCTTTTCAGATCGAGACGGTTCTCTGCACGGACGAGTTTTTGCGGGAAAACAGAAAATCCCTTCAAAGCAAAAA
>MGUQ01000024.1:6959-15741 GCA_001799975.1 Elusimicrobia bacterium RIFCSPLOWO2_01_FULL_54_10
GGCCGTGGCCCGCATCCGGACTCCTTCAGTCCCGCCCAAGCTGCACGGGCTTACCCTGGCTCTGGACGGCGTTCGGGATCCGGGCAATCTGGGCGCTATCGTGCGCATTGCCGATTGGTTCGGGCTTGGCGCCATCTTGGCTTCCCAGGATACGGTGGATTTATACAATCCCAAGGTTTTGCAGGCGTCCATGGGAAGTTTTTGCAGGGTGCCGGTGCATTATGTGAATTTGGAAGAGTTTTTGCCCGGCGTTTCCATGCCTGTTTATGCCGCCGGCAAAGAGGGCGCTTCCGCGCATGATTTTGCGTTTGACCAGAACTGCGTTCTGCTTCTCGGTAACGAATCCCGGGGAATTTCGGGCTCTTTGCGAAGGGCTGACATCCGGGTCATTGCCGTGCCGGGATATGGGAAAGCGGAATCGTTGAATGTCGCCATGGCCGCCGCCGTCCTATGCGACAACTACCGCAGATTGAGCGGCGGCAGAAAATAAGTACGGATCTTAAAACCTGGCGCGAGCTGTTAAAAAAAAGCGCTCTTCAGCCGAGCCGCTGCCGCGGTCCACGTCCACTGTGTAATTTCCAGCGGGGTACGCGCTCCACTTGGAGCCCCCCAAAGACTCCGAATAGAAAAGAGGCACTTCGAGGTTGATGTAGGCAGCTCCGCCCGCGGCGCCGGCGTAAGTCATGGATATGATGGAGTTTTTTAGAGCCTGACGGCTGTGCAAGCTTTCATATGATTTTTCGATGATAATGCGGTTTAAATTGATGAACCGGAATTTGTGGCGGGCCAAAGAGAATTTCCGGGGGATCATGCGGTTGATGTCGCGGACAATGGGTATGCGGTCAAGCAGGTCCATGGGCTTTTGAATCGCATGCTGTTCTGGTTTGCGGTAAATCAGCTCTTGACAATTAAATTTGTTAGCCGCCGCGTGGGAATAGTTAACAGCGCTGGCGAGCAATAAGCATATCCCGATTCGATTTATTCTCATGGCCTCACTATGCCTCACTCTATTGGACAACTGAATTTCCGATTTGTAACAATTTGCCGGCAAGAGTGTCCAAATGAATGAGAAAAACCCACATGTAGGAAGTGGCGGTATGGCCAGGTATGGGGAAAAAGCTCAGCTACTCTGATTTATTTTTTAAGGGCTTGGAACCGCAAAGACGCGGTAGTCGTGGAAACATAGGGGGAGGACGCGTCAAAAAACCGCCACGGTTTGCGGGCCCAGTGCTTGGCGTAATCCACCCCAATTCGGGTTGCACGGGCGATGGTGGATTTTTTAAAGATTTTGGGTTTTTCAATCCAGAGCCGCGTGCCGCAAAGGTCTTCGCCGTTCAAATCGCGCCCGATGCCCATGGCTTTGCAAAGCAGGCCGGGACCCCAGGTTTTATCTGTAATTCCTTGCACGGGCTCCACAGCTCGGACCAGCACGGCATGGGGGACGCCTTCTTCACGCACCACTACGTTGAAGCAATTCCAGAAGCCGTAAATGAGGTAAATATAGGCGCGGCCGGGCGGCCCGAACATGGTTTTTGTGCGCGGCGTCAAGCCCCGGGATGCGTGGGAGGCCAGGTCTTGCGGGCCTTTGTAAGCTTCAGTCTCCACGATGCGCCCTGCTTTCCTTTTGCCGTTACTGAGATGCACCAGATGGAGGCCGATGAGTTCCCGGGCGATGTCGAGGGCTTCGCGGCAATAAAATTTTCTTGGCAAAGCCTTCATGCCGCATTGCCGGCCGCAAAGCCCGATGCCCAGGCCCACTGAAAATTAAACCCGCCCAAATGCCCCGTTACATCCACGGCTTCGCCCACAAAGAAAAGCCCAGGCACTTTTTCCGATTCCATGGTTTTGGAGGAAAGTTCCTTTGTGTCCACTCCGCCGGCGGTCACTTCGGCTTTTTCATAACCTTCCGTTCCCTCAGGCGACACCTTCCAGCGGTGCAGGTCATCCGAAATGGATTTCAGTTCCTTGCCTGTGCGGTGATTCATGGCTTTGGCAGGAGCATTGGCAGCGCTCCACTTCTGCGCGAAGCGTCTGGGCAGATGCTTGGACAGGATGGCGGCCAGGTCTTTTCCGCTGTCCCGCCCTTCCACAAGGTCATCCATAACTTCAACGCCAGGCAGAAGATCAATGAAAATTGCGTTTCCCGGAACCCAGTAATTGGAAATTTGGAGAATGCCCGGTCCGGAGAGGCCCCGGTGCGTGAACAAGATGGATTCGTGAAAATCAACATTGCCGTGGCTCACGATGGCGTCTAGCGAAACTCCCGTGATTTCGCGGTAAACTGCCAGATCTTTGGCGTTCCATGTGAGCGGCACCAGAGCCGGCCGGCAGGCCACCACGCTTAAGCCGAACTGCTTGGCGATTTCATGGCCAAACGAGGTTGCGCCCATTTTGGGAATGGAAAGGCCGCCCGAGGCCACCACAAGAGCAGGGCTTTCAAAAGCGCCTTGGTCTGTCTCAAGATGGAACAAATCGCCGTTCTTGGAAACATTTTCAACCGAACAGCTAGTTTTTATTTCAACTCGCGCGGCGTTGCATTCGCTTTCCAGCAGGCGGATGATGTCCTCGGAGGTTTTGTCGCAGAAAAGCTGGCCAAGTTTCTTTTCGTGGTAAGCGATGCCGTGTTTTTCCACAAGGGCAATGAAGTTCCGGGGCGTGAAGCCCGCAAGGGCAGATTTGCAGAAGTGGGGATTTTGGGACACGAAATTGGCCGCCGTGGTGTGCAGGTTGGTAAAATTGCACCGCCCGCCTCCGGAAATGCGGATTTTCTTGCCTATTTTTTCCGCGCGCTCCATGACCAACACAGAGCGGCCCCGTTTGCCGGCTTCAATGGCGGCCATCAGCCCCGCGGCTCCGGCCCCAATCACAATGACCTGTTTGGTTGTCATCCTTTTCATTCCTCCGGCAACATGATACCAAACTGGGCCCATTTGAGGGCCTCAAACATCGCCTATTGTGATATACTTGTAAAATCGGGACAGAAAACATTAAGCCCGGCCAGGGAGGAACTATTGGGAAAAGATAATTATTCGTTTAAAAAGCGTCAGAAAGAATTGGCCACAAAAAAGAAACAGGAAGAAAAACTCCAGAGAAAATTTGCAAAAAGATCGATGTCCGTCAATGTTGAGAACATTGAAGCTTCCATTCATCAGCTCAAAGCTCTGGACCCCGGCCAAAAACAGGAAATCAATCAGCTTTTAAGCACGCTCAAATCCGAGATTGAAGCCCTTTCCACGACCCACGAAGATCATGCGCGGAGCATCGAGACCCACCTTGAAAATCTTTCCGGCCAGGCCTTGTCCAATTCCGTCAAAGGCTTTGAAGAGTCCCACCCCAGGCTGGTTCTGACCATCAATGAGCTATGCAAAATGCTGGCGAACATCGGAATATAGGAGGTGTCATGATGAATTGGTACACAGGTGTTTTAAAGAAGTATGCCGTTTTTTCCGGCCGGTCCAGGCGGAAAGAATACTGGATGTTTACGCTTATTAATTTTCTCATCATTGTGGCTTTAGTGGTCGTCGAAAATCTTTTAGACATTTTTGGCCCAAATTTGATTTACGGTTTGGCTGTTTTTGTCCCGAGCCTTGCCGTAGCCATCCGCAGACTGCATGATACGGACCGGAGCGGCTGGTGGATGCTGATCGGCTTGATCCCGGTCATCGGCGCCATCGTGCTGATTGTTTTTATGGTGATGGACAGCACCCCGGGGGACAACCGGTTCGGCCCCAACCCTAAGTCATAAAACCCATACAATTAATTTACAAAATCTTAATTCCCTTCCGCCCCTTTCATGAACTATCATGGAAGGGTAGGATGACTTAACGTTTAACGGGAGGCGTATGAGACTTCTAAATGTTTTGATTTACGGGAAAAAGGCTTTGTTATTTTCATTGATTGGGTTCACGGTCCTTCTGAGCCTGCGCCAGGAAGGCCGCGCCATGATTGTGCCGGCACAGATGGCCTCCCAAGCTCCGGAAGCGGGCGTCAACCGCCAGGAAGATTTGGCCAAGATCCAAAAGATCCTTGAAAACAAGATGATCCGCCAGCGTCTGTCGCAAATGGGCCTGACCGAAAAAGAGGTTGAGGACCGGCTGTCCAAGCTTTCAGACCAGGACGTCCATCAGCTGGCCTCCAAAATGGATTCCATCATGCCGGCGGGAGATTCCGCGGGCGGGGTCATCATCGGCATTCTTGTGATCACCATCCTCGTCCTGCTGGTGATCTATCTGATCAAGAGAGTCTGAAATATTTGAAAGCGCTTCCGTTATTCCTGGCCCCTCTTTGGTTTGCGTGGGCGGCGGCCCTGCCCGCTCAGGCGCGGTCCCACCTGATAGCAAACGTCCCTTTCTTCCCAGATAAAGAATATCAATGCGGCCCCGCCGTCCTGGCAGGGTCGCTTAATTTCTGGGGCGTTGCGGCGGACATGGAAACCCTAAAAAAGGAATTTTATTTGGACAAGCTTAAGGGCTCTCTCCCCATGGACCTCGTGCAGGCCGCCCGAAAACGGGAGGTTGAGGCTCACATTGCCGATTTAACCCTGGATCAGCTCAAAGAAGAGCTCCTCAAAAATCGACCTGTCATCGCCCTTCTCAACTTCGGAAACCGGTTTGTTTCCAAAGGACATTTCATCCTGATCACAGGATTTAACGATGAGAAAAAAGGCCTTTTTGCCCACAGCGGCAAGGAAAAAAACAAATTTTTTCCTTACAAACGCTTCTTAAAGCGCTGGAACAGGGCAGGTCAGACCCTCATTTTAATCCGGCCCAAAGGTGAGGCCATCGATCACTCCAATGTCCGTCCCTAATCTGCAAGCTTGGGGCCTGCTGGCCGCCGGGCTCGCATTATCAGGCTGCGCATCCCTGCCTAGAACCGCTTTCTTTACCGATCCGCTCAGTCCTGGTGAGCATGTCCAACTCGCCGGCGCCTATGAGGCTAATGGCCAGACCGCCCTGGCCAAAAAACAATATGAGTCGGCGCTCCGCAGCAACAAGAAGCATGTTCCGGCACTCATCGGCTTGGGGAACATCGCTTTCAACCGCGAGGACTGGAAAAAAGCCAAGAGATATTACCGCAGAGCCGTCAAGATCGATCCGGGGAATGCCGGAGCGGCGAACAACCTCGCCATGACGCATCTCAAGCAGAACAAACGCTTGGATGAAGCCCAGAAGCTCATTGAGGACAGGTTGGAGGCTTCGGGAGAGCTAAAGCCCTATCTGCTGGACACGCTGGAACAGGTGATTCTTGCCCGAAAGAATATTGCCGCCTCGCAGGCAAAGTAGCCTTCCCCTGCCTTTTAAGTCATAAAAAATACAAATTCATTTTACATCAAAGTCCTGGCTTACAAGAGGCCAATGCGTTATAGTGTAAACCATGATTAACGGCATGAACGGAGAGCGTCATAACAGGGCTTCCTTGATCGCATTTTTGTGCCTGCTCGCGATAGTTTCCGTATTTTTTTTGGCAATGATTGTTCCCTATATGCTGGCCCTGTTGATGGGCGGCATTCTTGCGCTGCTGGCAAGCCCGGCTTACAACTTCCTGCTCAGAAAAAAATATCATCCCAAGAGGGCGTCTTTGATCGTCACGCTCTCCCTGGTTGTGCTCGTCATTGTTCCGCTTTTTGGGTTCACGATTGTTGCGGTCAAGCAGGGAATTTCCTTGAGCGAGCAATTGTCCGGCGGCAGCGGATTTTCGCTAGTTTCCATATCAAAATACATCACCCGCTTGCCCATCACGCAATCCATTCTGGACAACTTTGACATTGCCGCCTCCCAGGCCAGAAGCGGCATCCAGAGTGTCTTGAAGTCCGGAACGGGGGCCATTCTGGTTTGGTTTTCAGACATCCCCCGGATATGCCTGCATCTGTTCCTCTCATCATTGGCTTGTTTCTTCTTTTTGATCGATGGCAAAAGGTTTGTCGCCTTGCTGATGGACCTGCTTTTCATGGAGGAAAGCATCCGGAAAAACTTGATCGACTCGGTTCAAAACGCCGCGATTTCGGTGGTCCTTGCCAATCTGGCGGCCACAACGGCTCAAGCGGTCATTGTCATGATCGGTTTTTTGGTCTTGGGAGTTCCGGGGCCTTTTTTGGCGGCGGGGGCCGCCTTTATTTTGGCCTGGCTTCCGGTCATAGGCCCGGTCCCCGTTTGGGTGGTTGGCACGGTTTATCTTTATGCACAGCATAAAGTCGGGTTTGCCATTGCGATGGTCATTTTTGGAATCGTCTGCGGAATCGTGGATAATATTGTGCGCCCCATGGTTTTAAAAGGCAATGCGGACATGCATCCTTTGCTCAGTCTCGTAGCCATTTTTGGCGGCATCAGCACCTTTGGAATATTGGGGGTCATTGTGGGCCCTCTTTTAGCCGCCATCGTCATGTCGCTTCTTCAAGTGTGGCCCATCGTCAGGCGGCGGTTTGGGGTTAAAATGGAGCAGAGAAAAAATTTGGAAGAAAGCGAAACGCGGGTGAAAGTATAGTATGAAATAATGCGATAATAGCTGGGCCATGCACAGCTCACATTTTCTGCAGGACCTGGCTGCAGTGATGGTGGTGGCCGCGGCTACCACGCTTCTGTGTCGCCGCTTGAACCAGCCTGTGGTGATCGGCTACCTTCTGGCCGGGCTCATCATCGGTCCCTTCACTCCTCCCTTCTCCCTCATCCACACCATCGACAGCATCCACACCACGGCGGAACTGGGCCTGGTCTTCCTTATGTTTTATCTGGGCCTCGAGTTCAACCTGCCCAAACTCCGCAAAGTGGGGTTTTCCGCGGCACTCGCCGCAGTGCTGGAGGTGGTGGGCATGTTTGCCATCGGCTTCTGGCTGGGAGGGATGTTCGGATGGAGCCGCATGGACAGCATATTCCTGGGCGCCATCCTTTCCATCAGCAGCACCGCCATCATCGTCAAGGTGTTTTCGGACCTCAAGATGAGCCATGAAGAATTTGCCCAGGCTGTTTTCGGCATTTTGATTCTGGAAGACATTGTGGCCATCGTGATTCTCTCCGTGCTCTCTGGACTTTCCAATACGGGAAGCGTGGAAGTTTCCCGGGTGGCCGCGGCCACGATCAAAATTATTTTCTTTGTCATCCTGTTCCTTATCATTGGCCTTTCATTAGTGCCCCGCATCATCCATTGGACCGCGCGCTTTCGTTCCAGGGAAATGATGGGGATCTTGATTTTGGGGTTCTGCCTTTCCGGAGCCCTGATTGCTTCCTGGTGCGGCTTCTCTGTGGCCCTGGGCGGGTTTCTCATGGGGGCAGTGGTGGCCGCCTCCAAAGAAATTGAAACCATCGAAGAATGGTTCCAGCCAGTGCGCGACATGTTCAGCGCCATTTTCTTTGTTTCCGCGGGCATGCTGCTCCAGCCGGGGCTGCTCTGGAAATATAAGGGCGCCATCCTCGTGGTGGTTCTGGCCACTCTTGCGGGCAAAGTGCTGAGCGGCACGGCGGGCTCTGTTCTGGCCGGTTTCCGCCTTAAAACTTCCGCAAAAATAGGCTTCAGCCTGGCCCAGATCGGCGAATTTTCGTTTGTCATTGCCAGCCTGGGCGTGAGCTCCAAGGCCGCGAGCGAGTTTCTTTATCCTCTGGCCGTCATGGTTTCCACCATGACCGCCTTTTGCACGCCCTACATGATCCGCTTTTCTGACACCGCGGTGGACAGGCTGATCAAAATTTCACCCCCCGGCGTCTTGAAGGCCCTGGACGCCTATCATGACCGTTTGAACCGCAGGCACGAGCGTGAAAAATCTCCCGAAACCGTGATATTTTCAAAATACCTCATCCGCCTGGTGGCCTACGCCGCGCTTCTGGCCAGCCTGGTGCTTGCCGTGCAGGCGCTCTGCCGCTTCAGTCCGCATATTTTAAACGCAGAACCGCATCTTTATCTGTTCCTTACAGCGTGGATGGCCGCAGGGATTTTGTCCGCGCCTCTCATGATGCTCATCAGCAAATACGCCAGCCATTTCATCCTGCTCTTGTCCACGATGAGCTCGCGTTCGCCCGTGCTCAAATATTTCAACATCCGCCTGTTTTACAACACGGTCAACATCATTTTCTTTATCCTGATCGGCTCCCTCTATCTGAAAGCCGCCAATCCGTGGACGCCTTCTGTCTTTCACAGTTTTCTTCTGGGTTTTGGGATATTTTTTTCCGGGCTTTATCTCACCGTGCATTCCAAGTCGGTCATCGAAGGGTTCGAGACCCTGCTGGATGAAGTTTTTGGGCTTGCCACCAGCGAACCCACGCGGCAGGCGGTGCTCAAATCCGCCGGGCGCGAATCCATTTTTGAAAGCATCACGCGGCAGGTGATGGTCAAGGCAGGCTCTCCGGCCGCGCATCACTCCATCCGGGACTTGCGCATTCGCGAGCTCACCGGGGCCAGCGTGGTGGCGGTTTACCGGCAAGGCAAGCACATTGCTAATCCGTCCCCTGACACAAAAATTTTGCCTGAAGACGTCCTCATCTTTCTGGGAGGCGAGCAGGAGTGCAACAAAGCCCAGGAACTTGTGCAGATGACGGCTCAAGCGTGAAACCTTTTCCTTTGGTCCTGGCCTCGGCTTCTCCCAGGCGAAAAAAGCTGATGTCCGAGCTCAAAATGCCTTTCAAGGTTTTGCCCAGCGGGGCGCCTGAAAAACGGATGAAAGGCGAAACCCCGTTCAGTTTCGTGCGCAGGCTTGCGGTTGAGAAGGCGGAATTCACCGCCCGCAGGATGGGCCCAAACCCCGCGCTGGTGGTGGGAGCCGACACGGTGGTGGTCTTGAACGGAAAAATTTACGGCA
>MGUQ01000024.1:15749-17436 GCA_001799975.1 Elusimicrobia bacterium RIFCSPLOWO2_01_FULL_54_10
TCGCCGCGCCACGCGGCCCGGATGCTCATGGAGCTCTCCGGCAAAACCCACCGTGTTTACACAGGGCTGGCGGTGGTGCGATCGGCAGGAAAGAAGCGGGTTTCTGCGGTGGACGTGAGCAAGGTATCTTTCAGAACAATATTATTCAGCGAGGCGCAGAAAATCGGCCGCAAGCATCTGGACAAATCCGGCTCCTACGCCTGCCAGGACAAGAGCGACCGTCTGGTGCGAAAAATTGAAGGCGATTGGCAGACCGTGGTGGGGCTCCCGGTGAAACTTCTTAAAAAACTTTTGAAGCAGGCTGCCGCTTAAATGGTCCGCATCGGCAACAAAACAATCAACACCAATGTTTTTTTGGCGCCGCTTTCGGCATGCTCGGACCTGGCCTTCCGCATGATTGCGCGCCAGGAAGGGGCGAAATTCTGTTTTTTTGAAATGCTGGATTCCAATTCGCTTGTGCACGACTCTCCCAGATCCCAAAGGATCTTGCGCACCTGCCCGGAAGACCAGCCCATTGCGGCCCAGCTGCTAGGCTCGGATCCGGACCGCATGCTGCGTTCAGCCGAAATGATCATGAAGCGTTCGCCCATCACGTTTTTAGATATCAATGCCGCCTGCCCGGCCCGCAAGATTGTCAAAAAAGGCGTAGGGGCCTGTTTCATCAACGCGCCAGAGCCGCTTTATCGATTGCTGGAAATTTTGGCCCGCGCTCTCCCCGTGCCCGTCACCGTCAAAATGAGGGTAGGCTTGAGCCATGTGGATATTCCTCTGGCTGTCCAGTTCGCCAAGGGACTGGAGTCCGCGGGCGCTTCCGCGCTCTTTGTGCATGGCCGCTCGCGCGCTCAGGAAAATTACGGGCCGGTGAGTTACGAAGCCATTCGCGCGGTCAAGCAGGCGGTGGGCATACCCGTTTTTGGGAGCGGAAACGTTTTGAACCCGCCCCTGGCCAAAAAAATGCTGGATGAAACCGGGTGTGACGGCGTGTTGATAGCCAAAGGGTCATTCGGCAATCCATTTATTTTTAAGGATGTTGAAGATTATTTGAAAACGGGCTCTTGGACGCCCGTGACTGACCTGGGGATAAAGCTCAGGGTCTTAAGGAAACACCTCTTGCTGGTGCGGCAAATCGACGGTGCGCGTACCGTGCTGCGCATTGGCGAGCTGGGGAAAATCTGCCTGTGGTATTTAAAAGGTTTTGCCGAGGCCGCGCGCGTGCGCGCCGACATCTTCAAATCGCAGAGCGATCAGGAACTGCCTGACCGCGTTGAATCTCTGGCTGCTAGGCAAGCACCGGGGTCCGGTCCAGCACCTCAGTAGGCAGTCCCATCTTCCCCAGGAGCTTCAAGAACGGCTCCGGGTCCAACTGCTCCACATTCACCATGGTTTTTACATCCCACGGTCCCTGAGCGATCAGGATGGCCGCGGCTACGGGGGGAACGCCTGCCGTGTAGGAAATGGCTTGCGATTCCACTTCATTGTAGCAGTCCTTGTGGTCGCAGCTGTTGTAAATGAAGATTTCCTTGTGGCGGCCGTCCTTGGTTCCCTTAATGAGGTTGCCGATGCAGGTTTTGCCCGTGTAGTTGGGCGCTAAGGACAACGGATCCGGCAGGCAGGCCTTCACCACTTTGAGGGGAATGATCGTCTGGCCGTCCGCGGTGGTCACCGGCTTTTCCGAAAGGAGGCCGAT
>MGUQ01000024.1:17466-21559 GCA_001799975.1 Elusimicrobia bacterium RIFCSPLOWO2_01_FULL_54_10
TTTGGACAGCGAATGCAGTTCGTCGTGGCCGTTCAGATAAACGGCGCGCTCGCCCACCACGGGAAAATCATACATCATCTTCACCGAGTGCACGGGTTTGGCCACCCACTTGCGGTCGATCCAGGTCCATACTTTGCCGGTGAATTCGCGGAAGTTGATTTCGGGGTCGAAGTTGGTGGCGAAATATTTCCCGTGGTTGCCGGCGTTCACGTCCATGATGTCGATGGTGTCGATCTTGTCGAAATGCTTGTTGACGGCCAGGGCGCAGTACGCGTTCACCATGCCCGGGTCAAATCCTGCTCCCAAAATGGCGGTCACGCCTTTTTTCTTGCAGCGGTCCATGCGCTTCCATTCGTAGTTGCCGTACCAGGGCGGGTCTTCGCACACTTTGTCCGGCTCCTCATGAATGGCGGTGTCCAGGTACGCCGCGCCGGTTTCGATGCAGGCTTCCAGCACGGACATGTTCACATAGGCGATGCCCAGATTGATGACGATGTCGGATTTTGTGGAGCGGATAAGCTCCATCGTTGCGGGAACGTCCAGCGCATCGATGGTTTTGGAATAGAGCTTCTTGGACTTGTCTTTTAAATTTCCCTTGCGCTTGATGCTTTCAATGATTTTGTCGCACTTGCTCTGGGTTCTGGACGCAATGCAGATGTCTCCCAGAATGTCATTGTTCTGCGCGCATTTGTGCGCCGTGACATGGGCCACGCCGCCCGCCCCGATGATCAGGACATTTTTTTTCATTACACCCTCCTCGGCTAAGGACGAATCTTATGACAAATTTGATTTGAAATCATTATAGCTAAATGATTTGATTTTGCAAGTCGTTTTATCGATTTTTTTCACAACAATGGAAGGCATCGCAAGGCCGTTGAACCAGTTCTTCTTCACCATCGTGTATCCGGCCGCGTCCGCGAAGCGGATTTCATCGCCCACCGCAAGTTTTTTTCTGAATTTGAAGGTTCCAAAAATATCTCCCGCCAGACAGGACTTGCCCGCGATCATGTAGGTGTGCGGCCCCGCGGAACGGTCAATTTTCGCCGGCTGCCTGTATATAAGGAGGTCCAGCATGTGGGCTTCCACGGAACTGTCCACCACGGCCACGTTCACTTCGTTTTTCACGATATCCACCACGCGGGTCACGAAATAAGTGGTTTGCGTGATGGCTGCTTCTCCCGGCTCCAGATAAACCTGTACGCCGAATTTTTGGGAAAAAACCCTTAGCTTGTGCGCGAATTTTTCCAGAGGGTAACCGTCTTTGGTGAAATAAAATCCTCCGCCCAGGCTCACCCACTCCAGCTTGTGCAGAATATCGCCAAAATCCCGTCCCAAACGGTCCAGGAGATTTGAAAAATTTCCATAGTCGTCATTTTCGCAATTGTAATGGAACATGACGCCGTTGATTTTATGGAGCGCGTCGCGCACGGAATTTGTCCCGCGCACTCCGAGCTTGCAATATTTCCTCGCGGGGTCCGCCAGATCAAAGTGGGAATAGCTGAAAGCGGGATTGACGCGCAGGCCCAGGTTCTTTCCTTTCACCTTGGGATAAAACCGTTCCAGTTGCGGCACCGAATTAAAAATGATTTTGTCCGAGATGGATTTGATCTCGTCCATCTCATGGTCTGAAAACGCCACGCTGTAGGCGTGCACTTCCTTGCCGAACTTCTCCGCGCCAAGTTTGGCTTCAAAGAGCGAACTGCTGGTGGTGCCGTCCATATACTTGCGCATGAGGGGGAACACGCCCCAGGTTGCGAAACATTTGAGGGCGAGCACGCACTTGGCGCCGGAAATTTCCTTGACGCGCCGGATTCTCTTCAGATTTTTGAGAAGTTTATTTTCGTCAATCAGGTAGTAGGGCGTTTTCAGTTTCATCATGGTTTTTGAGTTTCATTATTATACAACATACGCGTTTTTTCTCTCTTGACAATTTGGCTTTTGGCTGGTAAATAACATTGTCAGGTCAAATTAGTTCATCGGGGGAAGCAAATGGGGGGTTTGCAATCAGCGCGCAATGCGCTGATATCATCGGGAGTCGTTTGGGCGCTTGTTGCGTCAGCCGTTCCGCTTTCCGCCGTTCCTTCATCAGATTCAAGATCTACAAGCCCCTCTGCCACTTGCTTCATCAATCCCTCTGCGTCACAAGTTCGTTTAACCGCGCTCTCCAAATCAAAAATGGGTTTTGCTCCCGCCATCGCCGCGACCACTTACAAAGTGGCCGTCCTTCGCATTGATTTTTCTGACAATGCGATGACCACAACCCTTTCACAAACAGAATCCTTGTTCAGTTCGTTCCGGGGTTTCTATGATGAAAATTCTTACGGTGTGCTCACCGTCACAGCCACGCTGAGCTCAGGCGGCAGCGGAGGCCACGGGGCGTTGCGGATGCCCCGCAAACATTCCTATTATGCCGCGGGCATATTCACCGCTTATGATTTGCTCGCAGAGGACGCTCTGGAAGCGGCCCAAAACGCGGGCATGGACCTTTCTTCCTATAACCACATCGTTCTTTATCATGCGGGCCAGGGGGCCGAAACAACGCATGACGGGAACATCTGGTCCGCATATCTTCCTTCAGGTTACATCAACGGGCCGCAAGTGGGAGACAGAAATTTTGAAGGCCTAACGGTGGTTCCGGAAGCCCAGGGCGGGGGCGTACACCCGCTCGGCGTACTCTGCCACGAATACGGCCATCAGCTGGGATTGCCGGACCTTTACAACACCTCAACAGGCGAAAGTTCCGTGGGGGTCTGGAGCCTCATGGACTACGGCACCTATTCCGGCTCACCCCAAGGCTCCAATCCGTCTCATCTGGATGCCTGGTCCAAGCAGTTTTTGGGATTTTCATCTCCGGAAACCATCACGCTTTCAGGCGGCCTGGCGCGCTCACTGGCGCAGGCCGAAACCACCCGCGGCGCTTTTTTGAGGGTGCCCATCATGAACAGCCCAGCGGGGCCGGACAAGGAATATTTCCTGGTGGAATACCGCCGCAAAAGCGGCGCTCAATATGACCGAGAACTTCCCGGAGAAGGCGTGCTTATTTGGCATGTCGATGATTCGGTGGCGTCCAATCCCGCGCGCCTAAAAAGCAATTCCGTCAATTCCGGCAAGCCCAACCATGGCGTGCGGCTAATCCCTGCTTCCTCATTTGGCGTGGCTTCCAACGGCCGAGACCTTTGGCCTCAAGCCAGAAGCGCTGCCAAGTTTTCCTCGCCCAAATCCAACGGCCTGAACGGTAAAAACTCCGGGGTGGAAATCGAAAACATTTCTGCGGCCGGCGGCCCGGCCATCTCCATGACGGTAAAAACATATTTAAACAACGCCGCTTTTGCCTCCAACAGGGCAAACGGCGGGGTGGTGATTGCGGGCGGCGAAGGCGGTTTTGTAAACCCTGACCGCGGCGAATCTGCGCAAATCGGCCTGGTGCCGGCAAACTCAACTTCCATTAATATCAAGATTTTAACCGTTAACGGCGATCTCATTGCCGAAAAGTTTGCCCAGGGGCTGGGAGGCAACCAGAGTTTTGTTTCCTGGGACGGCAAGGACGCGCAAGGTAATGTAGTGGCCAGCGGGATTTACTTTGTCAAAATTGAGGGCGGGGGAATTGATGTCGTTAAGAAAGTGGCGGTGGTCCGGTGAAAAAAACCCTCTTTCTTATCAGTTTGTTTGCAGCGTTCATTTCTCTTCCGGACAGGATGCTGGCCGGCACAACATCGTCCGGGCAGGCGCTCCTTAAAAGCCCGAGCGCCGTGGCACAATCTATGGGGGAAGCCTTCGCGTCCATATCCGCCGAGGTGGGCGGCGTCGGCTCCCTCCATTACAATCCGGCTTCGGCCGCGTTCCTTAAAGAACGCGAAGTTCTCTTCATGGGCCGCAACGGAATTGCGGATGACACCTTCAGCAGCGTGGTTTACGGACATCCCACCGCTCACGGCACCTTCTCCACGGCCTTTTCATACTTCGGCGTGGGCAACATCGACCTTGTGGACAATCAGGGCCGTGCGCGCTCCGTGCAGGCGCAGCAGGACATGGTGGCCAAGCTGAATTATGGAAAGTCCATAGGTTCCAGTCTGGGCCTGGGCGCGGGATTGAA
>MGUQ01000025.1:0-2666 GCA_001799975.1 Elusimicrobia bacterium RIFCSPLOWO2_01_FULL_54_10
AGTGGTCGAGTCCGACAAGGGCCCGAAAGCGGCGAACGTGGTAAAAACCAAGAGTTAAAAAATCTCATCATTCCGGAGAAATCCCGGCCGCTCTTCGGCGACCGGGATTTCTTTTTGCGGGGGCAAATGTTAAAATGACGGTCACTCATGATTAAAATGGTCCTTCAGAAGGTTTTCGGTTCCAGCAGCGAGAGGTTTGCCAAGAAAATGCAGCCGCTGGTGGACGAAATCCTCACTTTCGAGCCGGAAATCTCCGCGCTCACCGATGACGCGCTAAAAGCGAAAACCGCGGAGTTCCGCAAGCGGTTGTCTGAGGGCAAAACCCTGGACGATCTTCTGCCCGAGGCTTTCGCCTGCGTGCGAGAAGCGGCCAAGCGTTCCATCGGTCTGCGGCATTTCGATATGCAGATGCTGGGCGGCGTGGTTCTGCATCAGGGCAAGATTGCCGAGATGCGCACCGGGGAAGGCAAAACGCTTGTGGCCACTTTGCCTGCGTATCTGAATGCTCTTCCTGGCCTGGGCGTGCACATTGTGACGGTCAACGATTATCTGGCCCGCCGCGACCGCAACTGGATGGCCCCTGTTTTTGAGGCGCTGGGCTTGACGGTGGGCTTTGTGCAGCACGATATGCGCAACGACGCCCGCCGCGCCTCCTATGCCTGCGACATCACCTATGTGACCAACAACGAGATCGGATTCGATTACCTCCGTGACAACATGGTGATTCGCAAGGAAGACCGCGTCATCCGCCCGGCCAACTACGCCATTGTGGACGAAGTGGACTCCATCCTGATCGATGAATCCCGCACGCCTCTGATCATTTCCGGCCCTGCCGAGGAATCCACCCAAAAATATCATGTCATCAACAAGATCATCCCCATGCTCAAGGGCCGTTTCATCACGGACAAAGAGGAAATCGAAGCCAAATATTCGGGCGAGAAGCTGGACGTGGGTTTTGACTTTCTCGTCGACGAAAAGGCGCACACCACCACATTGACCGAGCAGGGCGTGGCCAAGTGCGAACGGCTCCTGGGCCTGAAAAATCTCTATGACGATCTTTCCGGGGAATGGGTGCACCACATCACCCAGGCTCTGCGGGCTCATCATCTCTACAAGCGCGACGTGGACTATGTCATCAAAGACGGAGAAGTAGTGATTGTGGACGAGTTCACGGGACGGCTCATGCCGGGCCGGCGGTGGTCGGAAGGCCTGCACCAGGCTGTGGAAGCCAAGGAAAATATGCGCATCGCCGAGGAGAACCAGACGCTCGCCACCGTCACCTTCCAGAATTTTTTCCGGATGTACAAAAAACTTTCCGGCATGACGGGCACGGCCCTCACGGAAGCCGAGGAGTTTTGGCAGATTTATAAACTGGACGTGGTGGAAATCCCCACCAACAGGCCCATGGTGCGCATCGATTCTCCGGACATCATTTACCGCACCCAGCGCGAGAAGAACGAAGCCATCATCATGGAAATCGAGGAGCTGTGGAAGAAAGGGCGGCCCGTGCTGGTGGGCACGCGTTCCATTGACGCTTCGGAAAAGCTGGGGGCCATGCTCCGCCGCAAAGGCGTGCCCCACCAGGTCTTGAACGCCAAATACCACGAGCAGGAGGCGCAGATCATCTCCCAGGCGGGCAAGAAGGCCGCGGTCACCATTGCCACCAACATGGCGGGCCGAGGAACCGACATTGTGCTGGGGGGCAATCCGGTGAACGCGGAAGAGGCGGAATATGTGAAGGGCGTGGGCGGGCTGCACGTGCTGGGCAGCGAGCGCCACGAGGCCCGCCGCATCGATAACCAGCTTCGCGGCCGCACGGGCCGCCAGGGGGACCCCGGCTCCTCGCGTTTCTATGTGGCCCTGGATGACGATTTGATGCGCCTCTTCGGCGGAGACCGCCTGGCGCAGTTCATGGACTCCGGATTTTTGAAGACCATCGGCGGCAATTGGGAGGAAGGCGAAGCCATTGAAAGCCCTCTCTTGACGCGCCAGATCGAGCAGGCGCAACGGCGCGTGGAAGCCAACCATTTTGACGTGCGCAAACAGCTTCTTGATTTCGACAATGTCATGAACCGCCAGCGCGAGGCGATTTATGACTTAAGAAACGATATTTTGGACGGGGAAGACGTGTCCCAGCAGGTGAAGGACATGATCGACGAAACGCTTGCGGAAAAGATCGATCTTTGGTGTCCGGAGAAAATCCACTCCCAGGATTGGGACATCAACTCCCTCGTTCTCTGGGCCAAGCGCACATTTGACGCCACGGTCGCCTTTGACGGGAAAGATCTGTCTTTGGACCGCGACAAAATCCGCGGCGTATTAAAATCAGAAATTGAGAAGGCGTATCAGGCCCGCGAAGAAAGCCTCACCAAGGAAGTGATGCTGGATTTGGAGCGCATGATCTTGCTGCAAATGATTGATACGGCCTGGAAGGACCATCTCTATGACCTGGACCACTTGAAGCAGGGCATTTTTCTGCGCGGATACGCCCAAAAAGACCCCAAGATCGAGTATCAGAAAGAATCCTTTGCCATGTTTGAGCAGATGATGAACCGCATCCGCGAAAGCGCGGTGGAATTCATCTTCAAGCTCAAAGCCATGCCGGCAGCGCCCCAGCCCCCGGTTCAAAGAATGGTGGAAAGAAAGCCGGAGTTTTCCATCGGAGA
>MGUQ01000025.1:2679-11467 GCA_001799975.1 Elusimicrobia bacterium RIFCSPLOWO2_01_FULL_54_10
GCCATGGCGCCTTCAAACGGCGGAGGAGCGACTTCTCCAGCGCCTCTTTTCTCAATGGCTTCAAAGCCCTCGGCGGTGCCCACCGTCACAAAAATTGGCAGAAACGACCCTTGCCCCTGCGGAAGCGGCAAGAAATACAAAAAGTGCCACGGAGGGTGATTCCGTGATGATGAAATAAATGGACAGAAAAACAATTTTTAAGAAACTTGGTAAACTTTTTTTAATCCTTTCTGTATTTTTTTCTATTGCTCTCTTTGTTTTTCCTGAATCAGCGTTATTTACAGCAAAATACATATTTAAAATATCGATTGTATTTTCATTTGTGTGTACCGTATTATGGGTTTTGAAAATAAAAAGAAATGAATATGTGCTGCATAATATTTTTATGCCGATTCCCATATCAGCATTATTATTGTTAATGACGAAAATCGTAATGCCGCTGGCGAATTACAAATTTACGAATGATTTACCTAAAAACATTGAAGCGCTGCAAGATCCTAATCCATATGTCCGAAATAAGGCAATGGATAGAATCGTTTTGGCAAATCCAGATGTCTCCGTCATTCCAGCCATGATTCGAATGCTTAACACAGAAAGCACGCATATTCATGAAAGTGCCATACATATACTTAGTAAATTTGGCGAGAAAGCAGTGCCATATTTTAAGAACGCAATTCTGGATCCTAATGAACAGCATCCAATGCATGTAATGGGCGCGTTGAATGAATTGCAACTCCCCTTGATGTTGAAATCGGAGGAAATTGAGGCCGCGATTAGCAATAAAATGCTGCATGAAATCATATTAAAACAGGTTCATAATTATGATAAGCCAAAAACTATGTCCAAATTCAATATTTTGAGCATTTCAGGGAATGGATTTGCGTTTGTTTCAAGTAAGACATCTACTTTTGGAAGCGATAATTTGCCTGAAAATATAAAAATACTCATAATGATCGATAACCCGTCAAAATTCGACGATTGCGAGCGATTGTTGAAAGAACTAAAATCAGCTCGAGAAGAGCGTAATGTAATTGCGGGGAAAATAGCGATAAAGGGGATCGGAAGATTTTACGAGCTGCCATACAGTTTTGATTTATTGCATATGATCACATGTGAGCGAACAAGTTGAGAAGATAGGTAAGTGGCGCCATCGAGCATATTGACAATATGTAATACTCCATGTTATACTCATCCGGGGAGGTGAAAAATCATGAAAATGTTTGCAATAAGAATTCCGGAAGAAATGAAGCGTCAGATGAGTCGGATTAAAATCAACTGGGCTGAATTCTTGAGGGGTTCCATCACCGAGGCGCTACAATCCGATAAAAAACGCTCCATGATTCTAAAATTCCGCCATTTGACCGAACACAGCAAACCGACCGGAGCGGGAACCGCCGCCGGCATCCTCCGTCAAATGCGGGACCGTGGCTGACCCCATCCTTCTGGATGCTAGCGCCTGGCTGGCTTTTCTTCTGAAGGAAGAGGGAGCTGAGCCCCTGGAAAAACTGCTTGAAGATCATCCTCTTTTGGCCCCTGAACTTATCCGATACGAAGCCGCTAACGGGGTGCTCTCTGCCAAACGGAGCGGTCGGTCCGGAATTAAAAGCGTTTCCCTTGCTCAGCTTCTGGATATGGTTTGGGAGTTCCCAATTGAACCGGTTCCAATGAAGGCTTGGTGGAGAAAAGCTGAAAACCTGGTTCAGAAACATTCCCTGACTTTTTATGACGCCTCCTACATTGCCTGCGCCCGGGTTTTAGACATTCCGCTCCTGACTCTGGACCGTCAGGTCGCAAAAGTTTCCCGCGAGGAAGATTTGACTCTTGTCGTTCACGGGCAGTAAGGACAGGCCGGATTAGTTTTTTTTATTGATTTTGGAAGAACGCTCTTTGGAGGCCGTCTGGACGATTTTGGCGAAGACGGGGTTTTTGCTGACGAGGAGTTGAAAATCGGTTTTAAGCAGCACGAAACATTCCAGGTCTTCCGCCGCCATCACCGTGGCGGAACGGGGTTGATCCAAAATGAGCGCCATCTCTCCAAAGAATTGGTCCGGCCCCAGCACTCCCAGCTCCACCGTCTTATGGTCTTTTTTAAGGATTGCCTTCGCCGTTCCCTTGGAAATGATGAAAAACGAATCCCCCGCCGTGCCCTGCTCAACGATGCGGTCGTCCTTGCGGTAGTTCGTCTTGCGGATATGGCGGACCACCTCATAGAGTTCTTCCGGAGAGAGGGCAGAAAACATGTCCACCTTCATGAAGAAGTTCAGAAGCCAGGAGAGTTCGTCAGGGGTTTTGTCGTATACCATGGGATATTAATTCAAATCTATCACTAAAACGGTCATATTTCAAGATGAAAACTCGATACGCGATTCTGTTGTCTCTGGCGAGCGGAAGCCTGTATTTTCTGGCCTTTCCCAAATGGAATTTCGGCTTTTTGGCCTGGGTCGCTCTTATTCCCCTTTTGATTGCGGCGTATGGAAAAAGTTCGAGACAGGTTTTTGCACTTGGTTTTTTTGCGGGATGGGCGGCATTGTGCGGAGTTCTTTATTGGATAACTCCCACGTTTCAAGCGGCGGGCGTTTCCACTGCCCTCGGTCTCCTTTCTGTGGCGCTTCTGGCGGGTTATATCGCGCTCTATTTCGGGGCGTTTGCCTGTTTTTATAATTTCGTCGCGGGCCGTTTCCCTCAATTTGCCTTAATTCTTGCTTCAGCCGCCTGGGTGGCCCTGGAATGGGCCAGAAATTACCTTTTCGGAGGGTTTCCGTGGGGCTCTCTGGCCTACAGCCAGTGGCAATACTGGCCGCTCATCCAGATATCAGAATTCACCGGGTTTTATGGAGTGAGCTTCATCCTTTGCGCTGTGAACATATTTTTGTATGAGTCCGCGGCCTCCCGTCAAATCCGCCGGCACAATTTTGGTCTCATTTGCACCTTCCTTGCCCTCAATTTATGGGCTTTTCAGGGTGAAAAGTCCCATGCGCCGTCTCCCGAGGCGCTTGGTGTCAAGACGATCGTGCTTCAGGGCAATATCGACCAATATCAAAAGTGGAATGACGAATATGTTGAATCCATTTTGGATGTTTATGAGAGTCTTCTTAAATCCGTGCCGTCCACGGACCTCATCATCTGGCCCGAAACCGCGCTTCCCGGATGGATTCCCAATGACCCTAAAATTCTGGCATGGGCGCAAGAGCGGGTGCGCAAAAGCGGCACTTATCATCTCATAGGAGCGGTCACTGAGGACGGCGCCTCCAATTACAATTCGGCCTTCCTCTTTTCGCCGGATGGAAACATCGTCGGACGATATGATAAAATGCACCTCGTTCCTTTCGGAGAATTTGTTCCCGCAAAAACACTGCTCGGGCGGTGGATTTCGGTCTTGAACGACTTGGGCGGCTTCAACGGCGGCAGGCCCGGACAGATTCTGGAGCATCCGCAGGCCAAGATCGGCGCGGGAATCTGTTATGAAAGCGTGTTTCCTGAAATTGCGCGCGCTCAGGTGAAAAGCGGAGCGGAAATTCTGGTGAACATCACCAACGACGGCTGGTATCTGGACACCGCGGCTCCGGAACAGCACTTTGCGATGAATGTTTTTCGATCGGTGGAAAACCGCAGGACGCTGGTGCGCGCCGCCAACACGGGGATTTCAGGGCTCATCGCGCCTTCCGGAAAAGTTCTGGAAAGGACCGGGTTGGGCGAACGGACATTCTTTGAGGCCCGGGTGGTGAAGCGCAAAGACTTGCATCTGTTCACGCGCGCGGGCGATTGGTTCCCGATTTTGTGCGCGATCATGGCGCTGGCCGGATTATTTATAAAAAGGAAAATGACATAAGATGAAATCTCTCAAGGAACTTTCCGCGGACATTCAGCAGACCAAGCTCAAGATCAACGAGCTGGGGAGGTTTCTTTGAGCTCCCCAAAAAAGAAAGCCAGATATCTGAGTTAGAGCAGACCGCGGCCCAGCCGGGCTTCTGGCAGAGGGGGGATTCCTCGTCCAAGAAGCTCATGTCCCAGCTTTCCGATCTAAAAGATGTTGTCGCCCGCTGCAAAACCCTGAAAAAAGAATTTGACGACATCGAAGCCCATTGGCAGCTTGCCAGTGAGATGGGCGACGAGTCCGAGCTGGAAGAGATTGAAAAGACCCACCTGGCCCTCCTCAAGAAAATCGACGCTTTCGACATCGAATCCAAACTTTCAGGGGAACACGACAAAGCCAACGCCATCGTATCGCTTCACGCGGGCGCGGGCGGCACGGAAGCCTGCGATTGGAACGACATGCTCTATCGCATGATCCAGCGCTGGGCCAACGCGCACGGTTATGAGATGGAGGTCACCGACATCTTGCCGGGCGAAGAAGCGGGCTTGAAAAGCGTGACGTTTTTCGTGAAGGGCCAGTATGCTTACGGCTATTTGAAGTCCGAAATCGGCGTGCACCGCCTGGTGCGGATTTCTCCGTTTGATTCCAACAAGCGCCGCCACACCTCATTCGCCTCCTGCGACATCATCCCCGAAATTGAGGACACCATCGTCATCGATATCAAGGAATCAGACCTCAAAGTGGACACTTATCGGGCATCCGGGGCGGGCGGCCAGCACGTCAACAAAACAGAATCCGCCGTGCGCATCACCCATGCGCCCTCCGGCATCATCGTGGCCTGCCAGATTGAACGCTCCCAGATCAAGAATCGCGCCACCGCCATGAAAATGCTCCGCGCCAAGCTCTATGATCGGGAGCAGGAAAAAAAGCGCGCGGCCATCGAAAAGCATTATGACGACAAAGGCGACATCGCCTGGGGCAACCAGATCCGTTCCTATGTGTTTATGCCTTACCAGTTGGTGAAAGACGCGCGCACCGGCCATGAAACCGGCAATGTGGCGGCCGTGATGGACGGCGATTTGGACCCCTTCATGCGCGCGTTCCTTTCCTGGAAAGGGAAAAAATAGTAGAATTTCATCCGATGCTTTCCCACGACACCGCAAAAAATCTTTACACTGCCATGCTGCGATGCCGCCTTTTTGAAGAAAAGGTTGCGGAGCTTTATCCGCAGAAAGAAATGAAATGCCCCACGCATTTGTCCACAGGCCAGGAAGCCGCTGCCTCCGGCGTTTGCGCGGCGCTCCGCAAGGACGACATGGTTTTTTCCACTCACCGCTGCCACAGCCACATCGTGGCCAAGGGCGGGGATTTTAAGGCGCTCATGGCCGAGCTTTACGGTAAAGCCACGGGCTGTTCCAAGGGCAAGGGCGGCTCCATGCATTTTGTGGAGCCTGAAATCGGGATGATGGGTTCATCCGCGATCGTGGGCGGCACGGTGCCTCTGGCTGTTGGATCCGCCTTGGCAAGTGTTCTGCAGAGCAAGGACAAGGTGAGCGTGGCGTTCTTTGGCGACGGCGGGCTTGAACAGGGCACCTTCCACGAATCCATGAGCTTTGCCTCGTTAAAAAAACTCCCCATTTTATTTATCGCTGAGAACAACGACATGGCCACTTGCACTCACCTCGATGTCCGCCAGCCTTATCATGAACTATACCGCCATGCTGAAGGCTATGACATGCCCGGAGTGCGCACCGACGGCACAAAGGTTGAAACCGTGTATGCCGCGGCCGCGAAAGCCGTGGAACGCGCGCGCAAAGGACAAGGCCCGTCCTTCATTGAAGTTGTTTGCTATCGGTGGAAAGAGCATGTGGGGCCCAACACGGATTATCATTTGGGCCACCGCACCAAGGAAGAGCTCGAAATGTGGATGGCCAAGGATCCCATCAAGCTTTTCGGGGAACTTGCCGACAAAGAGAAACTTTTGAGCGTCAAGGAGCAGGACCAGATCCGCTCCACAATTGAAAAGCAGATTGAAGAAGCGGTGGCCTTTGCCAAATCCAGCCCGTTCCCCGAGCCCGCGGCCATGTTTGAGGACATGTAATCCCACCACCATGATAAATACAATGAAAAAAATTTGGGTGGTGGGATAATGGCCCGCGAACTAAAATATAACCAGGCCATTTCTGAAGCGCATGTCCAGTCCATGGACCGGGACCCTTCCGTTTTCTTGATGGGCGTGGGCATTGCAGATCCCTCCGGGCTTTTCGGCACCACTCTCGAAGCGCGCAAGAAATTTGGGCTCAAGCGGGTATTTGATACGCCCATGTCGGAAAACACGCTCACAGGAGTGGGCGTAGGGGCCGCGATGTGCGGCATGCGGCCCGTGCTTATTCATGCCCGCAATGATTTTCTTCTTCTTACAGCGGACCAGATCATCAACCACGCGGCCAAGTGGAGCTATATGGCGGGCGGCAAGCTTAAAGTGCCATTTTTAATCCGCGCCATCATCGGCCGCGGCTGGGGCCAGGCGGCCCAGCATTCCCAGAGCCTTCAATCTCTTTTTGCTCACATCCCGGGCTTGCAGGTCATCATGCCGGTCACGCCTCATGACGCCAAGGGGATGATTTTGCAGGCCATGCAGTCCAACATGACCACGGTTTGCATCGAGCACCGCTGGCTTTATGAGAAGACCGGCCCCGTGCCGGAAGAGCATTACACCGTTCCCTTCGGTAAAGGCCGCATCGTGAAGGAAGGCAAAGATGTGACTATCGTTGCAATCTCTCACATGGTGCTGGAAGCCATGACCGCGGTGGACGAGCTGTCCAAAGCGGGCATCAACGCCGAGCTCATCGATCTTCGGTCCATCCGGCCCCTCGATGAAAGTATGATTCTCTCATCCCTCAAAAAAACCGGCCGCCTCATGATTGTGGACACAGGCTGGAAGACTTGCGGGATCTCCGCCGAAATCGCCGCGCTCGCGGCCGAAAAAGGCCTGCGGGACTTAAAAGAGCCCGTGGTGCGGCTCACGATTCCGGAAGTGCCCACGCCCTGCAGCCCCGCGCTTGAGGCGCTTTATTATCCCACTCCCAAGGACATCGCCTCTGCCGCTGAAGCGCTTGTGAAAGGCAAAGCGGCTGTTCATGCAGAGGCTGCCAAGCCCGCCGCCACAGAGGCGGGCAAGCCCGCCCGCGAAAAAGAGTTCACCGGCCCGTTTTAAGTGCCTCAAAGTTCAATCGCCATCGTCATTCCAGCGTACAACGAAGCTGGAAATCTTCCCGGCACTCTGACCGAAATCGTCCCCATTCTTGAGAATTCATTCAAGGATTATGAGGTCCTGATCGTCAATGATTGTTCCAAAGATGAGACCGGCAAGATTGCGGACGCCGCGGCCGCAAAAAACACCAGAATCAAAGTCATCCACAACGCCAAAAACATGGGGCTCGGCTATAACTATAAGACTGGCGTGAAAATGGCTTCCAAAGATTATGTGATGATGATTCCTGGAGACAATGCCTTCACAAAGCCCTCCTATGAAGCGGCCTTTAAGGCCATAGACCAGGGGAAAGACATCGTCATTCCCTACACGGCCAATCTGGAAATCCGCCCCAAGAGCCGCCAGATCATTTCCCGCACATATACGCGCATGATGAACCTGCTTTTTGGGCTTCACCTGACCTATTTTAACGGTTGCGTCATCCACAAACGCTCGGTCATCCAGTCTGTTGAGATCAAAACGGACGGATTTTCTTATCAAGCCGAGGCTCTCATCAAGCTTCTCCGCAAGGGAATGACTTATGTAGAGGTTCCCATGTATCTGCACCCGGAAGAGCGCATCTACGGCAAGTCCCATGCCTTGGGGCCCCGCAATGTGGCCCGGGTGTGCAAAGCCATCTTAAGCCTGTGGTGCGAAGTCCACAAGAAATGATAAACTATATTGATGATTATTACCGACCTTAGCGCGCAGAAATCTTTGCGCGTTCATTTCATCGAGATGATCGTGGAGTTCATCGATCCCATGCAGATCGAGTTGCTCTCCGCCCTGGCCCGAGAACGCTGCGGCGCGGCCACATTTTTTTCCGTTGAAGACGAGCACGATATCGCGGCCGACATCCGCCGCATCAAGCCCCACATTGTGGCTCTCTCCGCCAAAACCGGGGGTTATACCACGACGTTGCGCTACGCCCGCATGGCCAAGCGCATCGACCCCAAAATCATCACCGTCATCGGCGGGCCGCACATCACCTTCGACCAGAGCCTGATTGAATTTGACGAAGTGGACGCGGTGATCGCGGGGGAAGCCGACGACGCCTGGGTGGAACTGCTCAACAATCTTTCGGCCGGCCGCAGCATCGACGACATCAAGAACGTTTTCACCAAGAACAACTGGAACAATCACTGGAAGAACGTCACCGCCATCGAGCGCTATCAGCATTTGCAAGACCGCATTGAAGACCTCGATAAACTTCCTTTCCTGGACCGCGAGATTGTTTATGCGCGCGTGCCGCACCTGGCAAAATTTCCCATGCGTTCCTATATGTCTTCCCGCGGCTGCCCCTATCAATGCACCTACTGTTTTGAGCCCAAATATAATCAGACTTACCGCGGCAAGGGGCACCCCTATCAGCGTTACAGCCCCGAGCGCGTGGTGGAAGAGCTCAAATACATGACCGAGCGCTATCCCACTCAGTTCATCAAATTTTACGACGACATTTTCTGGATCCGCAAGAGCCTGGCGGAAGAGCCCTGGCTGGAGCAATTCGCCAAGTTGTACGAAAAAGAGATCAAGCTTCCGTTTTTCATCTTGACCCGCTGCAATATTCTCACAGAAGACCACATGAAGCTCTTGAAACCCGCGGGATTGCACTCCATGACCATGTCCATCGAGCACGGCAACGATTATGTCCGCAACGAAGTGATCAAGCGGCACATGTCGCGGGAAGACATCATCCGCGCCTTCGATCTCTGCTGCAAATA
>MGUQ01000025.1:11484-12107 GCA_001799975.1 Elusimicrobia bacterium RIFCSPLOWO2_01_FULL_54_10
CCAACACCATTTTGGCCATCCCTGTAAGGCCTGAGATCCTCACGGAGATGGGCAAGACCAACATCGAGCTGGATGTCGAGTCCCTGGACATCAATGTCAAGGCCAAGGTCACTTTCGGCGAGTTCACCATCATCCATCCTTACGCCGGCTGTGAGTTCAGCGAATATGTGGAAAAGAACGGGTGGTTCTCTCAAAAAGACGATTTCAAGAAGCTCCACCATTCCTATCAGAGCTGGAGCCCGCTCAGCTGCTTCACTCCCGAAGAAAAAGCCATCCAGGTCAACATTTCCAGCTTGGGTACCGTCTGTCTGGCCATTCCCTGGGCCCGGAACTTCATCGTCAATTATTTGATCAAGGTGCAGTGGAAATGGGTGCAGGAATATATCTATCACCCTCTTTATTTCATTGCCAAGGGCTATCTCATGATTTTCAAGATCTATCCCGTTAACATGGGCGTCAAAAACTTCCTCGCCATGGCGTTCCGCGCCTGGAGGAATGAAGTGAATAAGCGCTCCCCAGGCAAAAACCTTTACGAGGACGATACTTTGGTCAAAACTGAAGGCAAAGCTCCGGCCAAGGCCGTCGGCGCCTGTTGAAATGATCACACCACCCACCTGCGAATC
>MGUQ01000025.1:12123-13944 GCA_001799975.1 Elusimicrobia bacterium RIFCSPLOWO2_01_FULL_54_10
TTTCCGCAGCCCTTTATCCAGCCCTCGGGTGGAAAGTCCTCTTCTTTTATGTGCCTTCCGTGCTCATTGACGCAGATCATTACCTTGATTTCCTCTACTACACTCGCTTCCGCGACTGGAGCGTCAAACAAATGTTCCGGTTTCACGGCGTCCTGTACAAATGGCGTCACCGCACGGACATCTACGCCCTGGAGGCGTTCCACACGGCGGAGTTTTTGTTAGCTTTTCTGGCTGTGGGGCTTTATTACAAATCCGAGCCGCTCTTGTTGGCCTTTGCGGGCTTTATGTTTCACATGACCCTCGATCTTTACCGGATGAATCAGTGGAAGCGTATCAGTGCACGGGCGCTTTCTTTTGTCGAGTATATCGTTTGCAGAAAGAAGATGATCCAGCGCGGATTCAACCCTGAATCGACTTTCAATGCGGCCTATGAACTCGTAAAAAGCCGTGAAATCCCCGCAAATCCCTCACCTGAAACCCCTCGCACCGAAATTGAAAAACTTAGTATTTCCTCCACCCTTCCCGCTTGAGAACCGTGTTTTTTCGCCTGAGCCCCAGTATGACGCAGATTATAGTGGGGGGTCATGATAATAAGTTGAATAGCATCACTTTGAATCAGCGTTCATTTATAATAAGGAGATGAAACGGATGATGAGATTTTTCGCGCTGGTGCTGATGCTGGGGTGCGCTCTGGTTCAGGGAGTCGGCGCGTCCGAAGGCGAGACGGGCGGGGCATCTTCCCTGACCAAAGTGTCCGATCTTTACCCCAACGATATGGGGCCCGCTGAAATCGACGTTTCGTCCTACCCAAATGAACTCAAGCAAAACTACAAAGTCTTCAAATTCAAATGCGCCGCTTGCCACACCATCGCCCGCCCCATCAATTCACAGTTCCTGGAACTCAGTCAAGATGAACAGAAAAAGGAAAAGGCCGCCAATCCGGAACTTTTCAAGGATAAAAAGCTGGCCCACGTCGAGGACAAGATCTGGAACCGTTATGTGAAGCGCATGATGACCAAGCCGGGATGCCCCGTGAAGGGAGAAGACGGAAAGAAGATCTGGGAATTTTTGGCCTACGATTCCAAGGTCCGCAAAACGGGCGCGAACGCAAAATCCTGGATAGCTCACCGCAAAAAACTGCTGGCAGATTTCAAAAAATCGAACCACGAGGCCTATGAGAAACTATTTGGAGATGAAGAGGATCACAAGGAGGGAAAACATGAATAATAGGATCAAAACAATCGTATTCGCCGTCTTGGGAGTTTTCTTTGTCGCGGCCGTCGGCTTGAAGCTCGGGGCGATCGACGGATTGAGTTTCGGTCCTGCTCTGCAGGATGTCATCAAAGCAAGGGGGCTTACCGCGGACGACATCGAAGCCGCTCTCAAGACATACGTGCCGCCCGGCAGCTATGACGAATATCTCCTTTTCGCCTCCGGCGGCCAAGCGGGGAACGTGGAGGTCTTCGGCGTGCCCTCCATGCGTCTCATCAAGAACATCCCCATATTTTCCGTGGATTCCTGGCAGGGGCATGGCACGGGGGACAACGATTCAAAAGAGATCTTTGAGCAGGGCAAGGCGGCGGGGCAGGTGCAGACCTGGGGGGACGTCCACCATCCGGCCCTGAGCCAGACCAACGGCGTTTACGACGGGCAGTTCCTCTTCGCCAACGACAAGGCCAACGGGCGCATCGGCGTGGTGGATCTGAGGGACTACAAGGTCAAGCAGATCGTCAAAAACCCCTTGATCGCCACCAACCACTGCGGCGCCAAAATGACCCAGAACACGGAATATTATGTGGAAGGCGCCCAGTTCGGCAATCC
>MGUQ01000025.1:13990-16829 GCA_001799975.1 Elusimicrobia bacterium RIFCSPLOWO2_01_FULL_54_10
AGCTGCCGCCCTATTTTCAGGACCTGGGCGGCATGGGCAAAGGCGTGAGCCACGGCTGGGTCTTCATCAACACCTTTAACTCTGAAATGGCCACTCCGGGCGCCCTCGAAGGCAAGCCGCCCATGGAAGTCGCGGCTTCGCAAAAGGAAATGGACCTCCTCCATGTCATCCACTGGAAGAAGGCCGAGCAGCTCCTGGCTGCGGGCACAATCCAGACAAAGAACATCAAAGGCATGCGGGTGATTATGATGGACGAAGCCGTCAAGCAGGGGATCCTCTACAACATCCCCGAGCCCAAAAGCCCTCACGGCAGCGACGTTTCCCCGGACGGGCGCTTCATCGTGGTGAGCGGCAAGCTGGACCCCCATGTGACCATCTTCAGCTTTGACAAGATCATGAAAGCGATCGAAGCCAAGAATTTCGAGGGGAAGGACGCGTTCGGCATCCCCATCCTCAAATTCAACGCGGTCGTGGAAGCGCAGGTGGAGTTGGGCCTTGGGCCCCTTCACTCGGAATTCGATGACAAGGGCTACGCTTACACGAGCATGTTCCTGGATTCAGCCATCGTCAAATGGTCGTTGGACAAACCCGCGGGCGGGGAAAAACCCTGGTCCCTGCTGGATTCCCTCTCCGTGCATTACAACACCGGCCACCTGTGCGTGGCGGGCGGAGACACATCCAAGCCCAACGGAAAATATCTCGTGAGCCTGAACAAATGGTCCCTGGACCGCGCGCTTCCCGTGGGCCCTCTGCACCCGCAGAACCTCCAGCTCATCGACATCACCGGACCCAAGATGAAGCTCCTGAGCGACACTCCCGTGGTGGGAGAGCCCCACTACGCGGTCATGGCAAAGGCCGAGATCTTCAAGCCCTGGACGGTTTATCCCGAGATCGGCTACAATCCTCTCACCCGCACGAAAAGCAAATTTGCCACGGATCCGGGCAAAGAGCGCATCGAAAGGAAAGGCAAGGACGTGCATGTTTACATGACCGTCATCCGCAGCCGTTTCATCCCGGACCGGATCGACTTGAAGCAGGGAGATAACGTGCACCTTCATATCACGAACCTGGACCGCGCCGAAGACGCCACCCACGGCTTTGCCCTGTCCTCGCACAACATCAACCTCTCCATCGACCCGGCGGCGTCCGCGGATGTGGACTTTGTGGCGGACCGCAGCGGAGTGTTCCCTTTCTATTGCAGCGAGTTCTGCTCCGCCCTGCACATGGAGATGATGGGATACATGACGGTGGCCAAGGCCCCCTGAGCCGCTCTAACGCTGCGCTGGGGTGGGTAGCCGCACTTCTTTTAGCCGTTTCCCTGCTGCTGCCCTACTGGCGCGCCCGCCTCTTCGCGCCCCAGTATAGGAACGGCCTCACCGCGACGCTCTATGCGTTCGGAGCGGCCGGCGATGTGGGGGAGATCGACAACCTCAACCACTATGTGGGGGTGCCCAAGCTCGCGAACCTGGCTAAAATAGAGAAGAAGCTGGCCATCCCGGGTGTTCTCATCCTGTGCGTCTTCTGCGTCCTCATCCCGCGGACAAAGAACAACTTGTTGAAAGGGTCCATGCTCGCCTCCGTCGCCCTTTACCCGGCGATATTCGCGGCTGATCTTAAATTCTGGTTCGACTATGCCAGCACTCACTTGGACCCCACGGCTGCTCTCAAACTGAAGCCCTTTTCCATTCCCCTCATCGGGGTCGGAAAAGTGGGACAGTTCGCGAGCCATGTCTATCCGATGCCGGGGTTCTATTTGAGCGTTCTGGCTCCCATCCTCCTCATCGCGGGTCAGATAATCTCCAGAAAAAGTATTGCGGCCGCGGCCCTGGCTCTGTGCGTCCTATTCAGCGCCTCTCCCTCGCTTCGCGCGCAGGACCTGCAGGACATGATCGATGGATCTCTCCCGGGAGCGGTCATCATCCTTCCGGCTCGAACATTCCATGGCCCCGTCACGCTCAACAAGCCGCTCACGCTCATGGGAGCGGGTCAAGCGGTGATCGACGGGAGCGGAAGCGGCACGATTGTGACGGTTTCATCTCCTCAAGTGACGCTGGACAGCGTCATCATCCGCGATTCCGGGGACAGCCTCCTCATGGAAGACAGCGCCGTGCGGGTGGAAAGCGCCTCCGTCACCGTCAAGAACTGCCGCATCGAGAATGTGTTATTCGGCGTTTTCCTGGTGCACGCGTCCAACGCTCTCGTGCAGGACAATTTCATCCGGGGCAAGGACATCGATATTTCCAGGCGGGGGGATCTGATCCGCGGGTGGTACAGCGACCGCGCGCAGATCATCCGCAACCGTCTGGAACAGGGGCGAGACGCCGTTCTGTGGTTCTCCACCGGCTCCATCGTGGAAGGCAATACCGTCCTGGACGCCCGCTACGGACTGCATTTCATGTATACCCACAACGCGCGGGTCACGGGCAACCTTTTCAGCGGCAACTCCGTGGGGGCGTACTTGATGTATTCACAGGACGTCATCATTGAAAACAACCGCTTCGAAAATAACCGCGGGCCCAGCGGCATCGGCTTGGGGCTCAAAGAAAGCGATTCCGTGGCTGTGACTAAGAATGTTTTTCATGGGAATCGCCAGGGGATTTTCATTGACCAGTCGCCCCTCATTGAAGAAAACACAAACCGGTTTATGAAGAACCATGTTGCCTATAACGACATCGGCGTCGCCATCATGCCCGGAGCCAAGGGGGACATTTTCACGGAAAACTCGTTTCAGGACAACTTGGAGCAGGTGTCCGTGCGGGGCGGAGGGCAGCTTTCGCGGGTGCTCTGGCACGAGAATGGGATGGGCAATTTCTGGAGCGACTATGCCGGCTACGGCGCC
>MGUQ01000025.1:16846-17783 GCA_001799975.1 Elusimicrobia bacterium RIFCSPLOWO2_01_FULL_54_10
CTTGCGAACAAAGCTTTTCCTCTTTTTTTATCCAAACCCAAGATCACGGACCCCTTTCCCCTTTTGAAAATGCCCGAAAACCTTCTGCCGCTCGAGGATCCCTCTAAAAAAATACCCATTCCGGAGACTGCGGGGCTTGTTCTGGCAGCCCTGGGGCTTTTTGCCGTCATTTCATCAGGTTCAAAGACCGGCAAAGGGACTGAAGAAAAGATTCCCTCACCAGCGGTGCATTCCATCACGGCCCGGCAAGTGGGGAAATCTTTCAGCGGCCGCGCCATCCTGTCCGGTTTCGACCTGTCCGTCAGTGCTGGGGAGTGCGTCGTCCTTTGGGGGGCGAACGGCGCCGGGAAAAGCACCTTCCTCAAATGTCTTTTGGGCCTCATGGATTTTGAGGGCGCCGTTGAAATCTTCGGCCGCGATGTCCGCGCTCAGGGCAAGAAGGCCAGGAAATTCATCGGATACCTTCCCCAGGAACTCACCGGATACGACTGGACGGTCCGCCAGACATTGGAATTCGTATGCCAGGTGAGGCAGGTGGATTTTTCCGCCATCCCTCCCATCCTGGAGGACTGCCTGCTTGCCGGAGAGGAAGATAAAAAAGTGCCCGCTCTTTCCGGAGGAATGAAACAGAAGCTGGCGCTCGCTCTGGCCCTCATCGCCGATCCGGCCGTCCTGGTCCTCGATGAGCCCTGCTCGAACCTTGATTTGAAGAGCCGCCGCGAATTCCTTGAAGTTCTGAAGGGGCTTAAAGGGACCCGTACCCTGCTCGTCACCAGCCACCGTCTGGACGAGGTCCTGGCCCTGGCGGACAGGGTCGTCGTCATGGAAGAAGGCTTGCCTGTCCGCGAACTCGAACATGTGGAGGATGTGCGCCTGGAGGACCTCGCGTGAAAGAGACCTTCCGGATCCTCCGGATCCTCATTCAAAAGGAATTCAG
>MGUQ01000025.1:17792-18882 GCA_001799975.1 Elusimicrobia bacterium RIFCSPLOWO2_01_FULL_54_10
CCGCAGCCGCTGGCTCCTCTGTTTCGGCGGGATTTTTATTTTGCTTGCGCTCGGCCTTTCCTGGGCCGGGTCATTGACGGCGTCCATGGGGGGCTATTCCGGTTTCGGCCGCACGACGGCGGCCTTGCTCAATCTGGTCATGCTCATCGTCCCGCTTTTGGCATTGGCCCTTGGGAGCATGAGCGTGGTCCATGAGCGGGAAAAAGGCACTCTTTCCATTCTTCTGGCCCTGCCGGTGAGCGCAACGGAGGTTTTTTGGGCCAAGTTTGCCGGCCTTTCCGCGGCGCTCTTCATCTCATTGACGCTTGCTTTCGGAGTCGCGGGGCTTGGGCTTGCGCTTTCCGGGGGGCTCAGGGACGGGACGCATTTTCTGAAATCTTTTCTGGTCACCCTTCCGCTCGCCTGGGTCAGTTTAGCCCTGGGGTTCTGGATCACCTCATTCTCAAAAAAGACCGCGGCCGCGGTGGGACTCATTTTTTCCGTCTGGCTCGTGCTTGTTCTGGGAGGAGACCTGGGGCTTTTGGGAAGTTCCCTCGCCATGAAGATCAGGCCGGAGGTCCTTCTGGCCACCACGCTCTTAAATCCCATGTCGCTTTACCGCCTGGCCGCCATCGATCTGCTCGGGGCGCACCTGGAGATGCTGGGTCCGGCCGGGCACTGCGCGCAGGACATCCTGGGCGCCTGGCTTCTGCCCGCGGCCATTTCGGGGATGATTTTATGGACGATCGTGCTCATGGCCGTTTCTTACAGGATTTATATTCGCGATCCCTTGAGAACATGAACAAACAAATAAAATATTCACTGATTTTATTTCTGCTTGTGGTCGGGTGCAGGAAGGCCCGTCCCGTGGGGCCGCCCGATATCGAATGGGGCAAAGACACCTGCTCACGATGCGGCATGATCATATCAGAGAAGCGGTACGCGGGAGGGTATGTGGATGATTCCGGGGACAGCGTGATTTATGACGACCTGGGGGAACTTTTTCAAGCTGCAAAAGGCCGCGCGGACCTGCTGCCAAAGATTTATGTCTCAGTTTCGGAAGACGCTCAATGGCTCCCGGCCTCCAAGGCATACTTCGTCCATATTCAGA
>MGUQ01000026.1:0-177 GCA_001799975.1 Elusimicrobia bacterium RIFCSPLOWO2_01_FULL_54_10
AAAAATTCTAACCTTGAAGAAAGCAGGAATCCGTGTTTGTATTTTCGTGGATCCTTCAATCCTCCAAATCCGCGCTGCAGCTCTTGCTGGTGCCGATTGCGTGGAGCTTCATACAGGGCAATATGCGGATGCGGTAAGCTCTGGGGCGCGCGCGCGGGAGTTTAAAAAGCTTCTCGC
>MGUQ01000026.1:190-812 GCA_001799975.1 Elusimicrobia bacterium RIFCSPLOWO2_01_FULL_54_10
GCGCGAAAATTGGGCCTCATTTTGAATGCGGGCCACGGATTGGATTACGGCAATGTGCGGCGCGTGGCAGGGATTGCCGGAATGCATGAACTCAACATCGGATTTTCGATCATAGCGAGGGCGCTTTTTACGGGATTGGAGAAAGCAGTTCAGGAAATGAAGGCGCTGGTTTCAAATTAAAAGGAGAAAGTCATGGAATTCATTGATATTTTGAAAGCCGGGGTGGAGCGCGGGGCTTCCGACATCCATATGGTGATCGGCAAACCTCCCATGGTCCGCTACAGCGGCTCCATCGTACCGCTTGTTGAATTCCCAGTGATCACCGCGGACGAATCCAAGCGCCTCATTTACTCCATCCTCTACGAAGATCAAAAGCAAAAATTTGAAGAAAATCTGGAACTGGACTGCTCCTTTGAAGTCAAGGACATATCACGCTTCCGCATCAATGTGTTCATGCAGAAGAACGGGGTGGAGGCCGTGCTGCGCGTGATTTCATCAAAAATTCCTGCGCCGGAAACCCTGCGGCTTCCGCCGTCCGTCATCGAGCTGACCGACGTGCCGCGCGGCCTGGTGCTGGTGACGGGACCCACGGGCTCAGGCAAGACCACCACACTGGCTTGCC
>MGUQ01000026.1:845-11255 GCA_001799975.1 Elusimicrobia bacterium RIFCSPLOWO2_01_FULL_54_10
CAGAGAGAGGTGGGCCAATCCACCCATTCCTTCTCCAATGCCTTGCGCAGCGCTCTGCGCGAAGACCCGGATGTCATTTTGGTGGGCGAAATGAGAGACTTGGAAACCATCCAGCTGGCCGTGACCGCCGCCGAGACCGGCCACTTGTGCTTCGGCACTCTGCACACCACGGACGCGGCTTCCACCGTGGACCGCATCATCGACGTTTTTCCGCCTTTCCAGCAGCAGCAAATCCGCGTTCAGCTCTCCAACGTACTGCGCGGCGTGGTGTCTCAAACTCTCCTGCCCCGTTCTGATGAGGAGGGCCGCGTGGCCGCGCGGGAGATCATGGTGGTCACCTCCGCCATCTCCAACCTGATTCGAGAAGGCAAATCGCACATGATCAAAAACGCCATCGAAACCGGGGCCAAGTTCGGCATGATCACTCTGGACAAAGCCCTCATCGAGCTGGTCAACTCCGGCATGGTGTCTATGGAAGCGGCCTGCGCCAAAGCGCATGATCCCGAGCTGGTGAAGTCCGGCGGGAATAGCCGCGCGGGATCCCTCTAAAAAACCATGCTTCTGGACGAATGCCTCAAGCGCATCGTCGAACTCAAAGCCTCTGATTTGCATTTGAAGGCAGGCCGGCCGCCCCTCATGCGCTTGAAGGGCGACATCGTGCCCATGGACGGGCAGGAAGCTCTTTCCGCCGAGGATGTGCAGCGCCAGATCTATTCCGTCACCAGCACTCTTCAGCAAAAGCATCTGGAAGAACAGCGCGAGCTGGATTTTTCATTTCAAATCAAAGGCGTGGCGCGGTTTCGAGGCAATGTTTTTTTTCAGCGCGGCACGCTCTCCGCGGTGTTCCGCGTCATCCCCACCCAGGCCCCCACCGTGGAAGAGCTGGGCCTTCCGCTCATATTAAAAGAGCTGGTGTCGCGCCCCCAGGGGCTGTTTCTGGTCACAGGGCCCACAGGGTCCGGAAAGAGCACCACCCTGGCCTCTCTCGTGCAGTTCATCAATCTGAATTTTCCCAAGCATATCATCACCATTGAAGATCCCATCGAATTCGCCTATACGGATGCCAAGGCCGCCATCAACCAGCGGGAAATCGGCACGGACACGGCGGATTTTGCCCAGGCCCTGCGCCGGGCCCTGCGCCAGGATCCGGACGTGATTTTAATGGGTGAGCTCCGCGACAGCGTCACCATTTCCACGGCCATCACCGCCGCGGAAACGGGTCATTTGGTATTTGGCACCATCCACACAAACGATGCCCGGCAGACCGTGGACCGCATTGTGGATTCCTTCTCCGGCGAAACCCAAAGCCAGGTGCGTCTGCAGATTGCCTCTGTTCTGATCGCCATTGTCTCGCAGCGGCTAATCAAGCGCGGCGACGGCACGGGGCGGGTGGCGGCCGTGGAACTCATGATCAACAGCCCCATGGTCAAGAAGTTGATTGAAGACAACAAGACGGGCCAGATCCCCAAAGTGATGGAGGAGTCTTCTTCTTTTTATAAAATGCAGACCTACAACCAGGCTCTGATTCAGCTGATCAAAGAAAACTATATTACCTTCGAAGAAGCCCTCAAAGTGTCGGATAACCCCAGCGACTTGAAGATCAAACTTCAAACGCAGGGCATATCTGCGCCCACTCTTTGAGTTTTTCTTCGTCTCAATTTAAGAAATTCGCCGTTGCCGCGGCCATGAGCGCCGATTCCAAACAGGGCGCCGAAATCTCCGTTCTTGACATCCGCAAAGCTCCGGGCGGGCCTTCGGACTACATGCTCCTGATGAGCGCGAACTCCCATGTCCACATGAAAACCTTGCGGGATTCCATTGAAGAGTCTTTGGAAGGATACGGCCTGACTTCCATTCACCGGGACGGTTCGCGCGACAGCAAATGGATGGCTCTGGATTATGGCGGCCTTCTGATCCATATCTTTCTGGAAGAAGTGCGTGATTTTTATTCCCTGGAGAGGCTTTGGCCCGAAGCCAGGACGCTGGCGTGGGAGCCCCAAAAAACCAAAGTTCCATCCAGAAAGCGGCGCAAATCATGATCCGTTCGCGCATCACCCAAATCATCAAAAAAGCCCTGTCCAAACAATATCCGGAGGCCGCCGCCGCTTCATTTTCCGTGGATGAGCCCGGCACGGGGATTGCTGCGGACGTGTCCACCAACACTGCTCTCGCTCTGACTAAAAAACTTGGAGTTCCTCCCGCAAAAATAGCCGATGAACTGATTCGGAGCCTTTCCCAGGGCACTGAGAAAGGCATGTTCACCGGACTTGAAACAGCCAGAGGGGGATTTGTTAATTTTGTGTTGCACGACAATTATTTGCGGGATATCACCACTGAAATTTGTCTGAAAGGACAGTCTCTCGGCCCGGAAGCGCCGGTTGCGCCAGCCAAAGTGATGATTGAGTTCGTTTCCGCCAATCCCACCGGGCCGCTCCATATCGGCCACGGACGGGGGGCATCGCTCGGAGATTCACTGGCACGCATATACCGCCAATGCGGCTATCCGGTGCAGACGGAATACTACGTCAACGATGTGGGCGTGCAGATGCAGATTTTGGCGCAGTCAACTGAACTGCGCAGCCGCGAACTTGAAGGAGAGAGTGTCAACTTCCCTGAAAATGGATATCAGGGAGCTTACGTCAGCGATATCGCCAAAGAGATGGCCGCGGCGGGAAGGAACGATTTTGACAAGTATCCGAGAGAATATATTTTAAACTGGATCCGCAAAGACTTGGAAGATTTCGGGGTGCCGTTCGACGCCTGGTTTTCGGAGTCCGAACTTTTTAAGCGCGGGAAAGTGGAAGAAGTCTTGTCTGCTTTGCGCGCCAAGGGCCTGCTCAAAGAAAAGGACGGCGCCTTGTGGTTCATCTCCCAGGCCGCGGAGGAGGATGCGGAGCTGGACAAGGACCGCGTCCTCAAAAAATCCGACGGGCGTTACACCTACTTTGCCTCCGACATCGCTTATCACAAGGATAAATTTGACCGGGGCTTTGGCCTGGCCATCGACATCTGGGGCCACGACCACCATGGCTATGTGCCCCGCGTGGAGGCCTCCATTTCTGCTCTCGGAATCCCCAAGGAAAAACTCAAGATCCTGCTCTATCAGCTGGTGTCTTTAAAACGGGACGGAAAAAAAGTTGTGATGTCCACCCGTTCCGGCCAGTTTGTCACTCTCAAAGAAGTGGTGGATGAAGTGGGCCGGGATGCGGCGAGGTTTTTTTTCGCGCTTCGGAGCCCCAACTCGCAACTGGAATTTGACGTGGACCTGGCCAAGAAGCAGTCCAATGAAAACCCGGTTTATTATGTGCAGTATGTGCACGCCCGGATTTGCTCCATTTTCCGGGAAGCCGAAAAGCGGGGGATTAAATATTCCGACCCGGAATTATCAAAGAATACCCGCCCGCTTGAAAAGGCCGAGAGAGACTTGGTCTTAAAGATGGGATTTTTTACGGATGTTCTGGAGGGATGTCTTCAAATTTCTTCGCCGCATCTGCTGGCGGTTTACCTGATGGATCTGGCCACGCGGTTTCACAAGTTTTACGACGCCTGCCGGGTGCTGGACGCCGAGCCTGCCGTGATCCAGGAACGCCTGAAAATCCTCCAGGCCACCCGAAGTGTTGTAAAGCTGGGATTATCCCTGCTCGGAGTCTCCGCGCCGGAGAAGATGTAAATTCTTACTACGAAATAGACTATTTTCTGTAGTATACTTAACACATATTTATGGCGATTAGAGACATTCCCAAGGCGATTCGGAGTACATACGAAATTCATGAATGGAAACATGCGAGCGCAGTACTTAAAAATGACTTCCCAAATGAGTGGAATGACATTTTTAAAATTCTCTCAAATTTTTATGTTTACAAGAGTCAAATTCTTGCTCCTGGGGGCGGGATTTCTCCAATTTCTAAAGTTTTTAATGATGTATTTTGCTCAAAGGGATGGTGTGAAAAATCCTTTGACACGAAAATTGTGGTTGATGAAACAACCATGGAAAGCCCAACACATAAGGTTGATTGCTTCAAAAACGGTATAGCTCTTGAGGTTGAATGGAATAACAAAGACCCTTTTTTTGACAGAGACTTGAATAACTTTAGACTTCTGTTTGAATTGCGCGCGATTAGCGTGGGAATCATAATTACGAAATCCGATGAGCTTAGTGAGCTCTTTAAAAGTTATGGTACAGAAGTCTGGAGTAAGTATGGATGGAGCACGACTTGGATGAAGAAACTACTTCCTAGAATTGAAGGTGGCGGGGGTGGCGGCTGCCCAATTTTGGCATTTGGAATTACAAAAAAACGGTGTAAGGGGGACTAAAATATGAGTATTAAGCATGCGCCCGCGTTGTCTGCATCTGAAGACCTCTTAACTTATAAATACGAGAGATTTGCAACTATTCTTGCCGATCCGCCTTGGCAGTTTTCAAACAAAACCGGGAAAATGGCCCCTGAGCATAAGAGACTTTTGAGATATCAAACAATGAAACTTTCGGAGATAATGGAACTTCCGATTCCGCAGCTTGCTCTGCCACAGTGTCATCTTTATTTGTGGGTCCCTAATGCGTTAATTCTCGAAGGTTTGGAAGTCATGAAGAGATGGGGATTTACATACAAAACAAATGTTGTTTGGTATAAAATCAGGAAGGATGGTGGGCCTGATGGGAGGGGAGTTGGTTTTTATTTTAGAAATGTTACTGAACTCATTCTTTTTGGAACACGGGGATCAATGAGAACACTTGCTCCAGGTAGAAGGCAGGTCAACATTCTTTTGACCAGGAAGAGAGAGCATTCTCGAAAACCAGATGAATCATATGACATTATTGAACAATGTAGTCCCGGCCCTTATTTGGAATTATTTGCTAGACATGATCGGAAAGGATGGGCTCAATGGGGAAATGAAATTGGTAAAAATAAAGTCCATAAACCAATTCAGTTTTCCGTTACTAAGAAGTTGAGGCAGCTTTCCTTCTTAGATGAGAATACCCTTCTCAGATCTCGTTAAGCGTGGCTATTCTTGCTGAGAGTTTCCGCACCGGAAAAGACGCAAGCTATTTTGTTTGCTTCATATGGATTTTTAGATATTGAAGATTTTTCCAAACATCCTCATTAATCTCAAATAATTTCTCATAACTTAGCTTCTTCAAACTCATAAAGTTTTCATATGCCTCTAGATTTTCGTAATTTTTTGCCATTCCATTGATGTGGTTAATTATTGTATTAGCCGATTCCATACTACTCTGAACTGCCATAATTCCATCCCTCATCGCTTTTCTCTTAATTTGATCCAAAGCTTTAGGAGCATAGTCATATTTAAAAAGACCGATAAAACTTGAATTATTCCCCTTAAATATAAGTGCATTCGTATGTATATTGGAAGACATTCGAATGTTCCAATCAATTTCGTTTTCAAAGTTTTCCAGAATTATTAGTGCATTTTCCGTCTTTGATGTGTCAATAGAAAAATGAGAAATCTCGAAATCAATTTGCTTTATTCTATCTCGGACCCATTGATGTAGTTGATCATTGCTGTCTCTTGGCTTGGCCATTTGTTTATGATTTTGTTCTAAAGCTAAGGGGTTTTCATCTACAAATGGGAAAATTAAAACTCTTGGCACTGCAATTCTGAACCATTGTTTTCGTGTTTCGTATGCAGCGTAAATTCGAGGAAACTGATTGTTATTATTATCTCGCTCCTTTATAATTCTTCTCCATTTATATTCTTGAGCTTGCAAATACTTGTTATGATCAATTATGCCAATATCTTTAAAATGTACATTTGGACTAATCTTAACCCATTGTTTTTGGACGTAATCTGAGCCTCTGAAGGGCACGCCACTCAAGAATATGGCTCTGATGTGACTGTAAATATCCATATTTTCTTCTTTCAAGTTTCCGAGGCTTATCAAAGTAAGGAGGCCCCCCAAGCTATGGGAAACAATATATATATCGTCAAATTGATTTTTTAGTTTAAGATAATTAGAGAAATGATTGGCAATTTCTTCAATATTTAAACCCTTTTTGAGAAGGCTAGAATTATAAATAAAAGTAGCTGTGGAGATATTTAAATGCTCTAACTCAACATCCTTAGCCATCAACATAGGCCAGAATGTACCAGTTTTTGTATTTGTAAAGGCTTTAGTAGCATTACTTCCCAATCCATGAACGAACAGAATAAGAATGTTTCTACTCTTATCCTCGGCTTGAACGATATTAACAAAGCAGTTGATTTGAACCATACCTAGCATGAAAACAATTATTTTATTCACAATTGTTTCGTAGAGGATGACTTTAAAATTCCTAGAAATTCAAGAGTTAATGCAGTGCCGAGGAGGATGACCGCGCCGCCAAGGAGCATCTGCAGAGTGATGGGCTCGCCCAAGAAAATCCTTCCCCATAACACCCCAAACACAGGAATCAGAAATCCCACCGCGATGGCGCGCGTGGCTCCCCAGCGGGCGAGCAGGCGAAAGAACAGGATAAAGGCCAGTGAGGTTGAAAGCAGGCCCAGCATCACCACCGCATGCCAGGCGCCCGGGCTTGGAGTCGTTGCTGGATAAACAAAGAACAACAACGGTGCCAGTAAAACGGCGGCACTCGCCAATCCCCAGGCCGTCAACGGAAGCGGCGGGATGCCCTGCAATTTTTCCTTCGTATAAATGGTCGCAATCCCGTAACAAAACGTGGCTGCAAGACCCGCAACAACCGCCAGAGCGCCCCCTTCCGGTTTAAACGATATGTTCCCCCAGCTTAAAATGAGAACGCCGCCAAAACCTAAAATGATCCCGATGAGCTGAACCGGGGTTAGCTTATTTTTAAGCCAAACCCAGCCCACGAGTGCCGTGAACAACGGCGCTGTGGAGTTGATGATGGAGGCAAAACCCGCGGTGACGTGGCGCGTGGTGTAGGCCAGAAGGCAAAAGGGCAGGGCATAATTGAATACCCCCAGGAAAAATATTTTGCGCAGATTGCCGCGGAGGTCCGCAGTGCCCCTCTGAACCAGCACGAACGGCAAGAGAAATAGTGAAGCGATGAGGACGCGCACGGCGATGAGGGCGATGGGCCCAAATTCCGGCACGGCCTGGCGCATGAAAAGGAAAGACCCTCCCCAGAGGGCCGCGATCAGGAAAAAATCAATCATCAATGTTTGACTGTGAAGCGGATGTGGACGCGAAGTGTGGGTTCTTTATAATCCTTTGGAAGCGGGAGAAACGGCGCGCTGGCATCCACGGCGCGCAGGGCCTGGCGGTCAAACAAGTCGTCCCCAGAGCTTTTAATGACGTCCCGAACGATCATGGACCCGTTCCGGTCGATCAGGAAGGCCACTTGGACATAAATTCTTTTACTGAACCCTCCGGTCACATTCCAGTTTTGGTCCAATTTCTTTTTGAGCGCATGGACATACCATTGATACGGAAAATTCCCCGTGCCTCCCGATCCGCTCCACCCGTCTTTCCCAAATCCCACGCCTATCCCTGAGCCGTCACTGCTTCCGGGGATGCCGGCAGGGATGACAGATGAGGCCTCACTTTTTCCCGCAGATTCTTTGGGAGCTTTCGGGATGGGGATGGGAATGGCCTTAGCCTCAGAGGCAGTTTTTTTCGCCTTTTTTTTCTTAATTTTTGATTTCAAAAGAATGTCTTCTTTGGGGTCGGCTTTTACTTCCGCCTTGGCAGGAGTTTGCTGAGCAGGCGCCGGCGCCGTGAGGGTTGCCGTCATGGCGGCTCCGCCCGAGGCCGGTGCCTCCCCATAGAAATCCACCGCATAATAGGTTTTAGTTTCCTCAAAGGAAAATTGCCTAAGCCCCAGAGCGCCCAGGATGCAGGAATGCAGAAACGAAGAATATAAAACGAACTTTTGAATGCCCCACATGAGCTTTAAGGCGCCTGGGGCGCTTTTTGGACCGTAACCGCCACTCCCAGCTTCTGCGCTCCATTGGCCTTGGCCTGGTCCATGGCCTTGACCACGAACTCGAAAGGCACGGCGGAGTCGGCTTCAATGAGTACGACGGCATCGGGTTTTCCCTGCAGGATGTTTTTTAAAACTCCGCCCAAATCATCTCCCAGCACCGCCTGGCCGTTCACATAAAACGTCCGTTGGGCGCTGATCTGGACCTTGATGGGGTCGGAATCCGGCGTCGAACTTGAAACGGTTTTGGGCAGGTTGATTTTTATCTGGGTGCTGACCAGGTACGGCGTGAGCACCATGAAGATGATCAGGAGGACCAGAGACACGTCGATGAGCGGGATCATGTTGATCTCCGCCATCAAGGGAAACTTGCCTTCGCGGCGGGAACGGACTCTCATGGATTTGCCCTATCTCTTGGAAAACAGTTCGGCGATTTCGTCAGCGCAGATTTCCATGGATTCGGTTAATCGCCGGACTTTGGTGGAAAAGTAGTTGTAGAACACCAGGGCGGGGATGGCGACGAGCAACCCCAGGGCCGTGGCCACCAGGGCTTCGGCGATGCCGGAGGCCACCACTTGCGACCCGCCTCCGCCGGAAACCGCGATGGATTTGAAAGCTCGGATGATGCCCATCACGGTGCCCAGGAGCCCGATGAAGGGGGCCGCCGCGGCCACCGTGCCCAGAAGAGGCACGAATTTCTCCATGTCCGCCATCTGCATGCGGATGGTGCGGTCCATGGCCAGGTCCAGAGCCGCGCGGCTGCCGTTGGTGGACAGGGCCTCCCGCACCAGGGTGAGCGCGGGTTCGCCCAGGGACGCCGCAATCACCGCGCCTTCCTTGCTGTTGGAAAGGACTTTGGGGATCTTCTTCAAGAAATCCTGAACATCGAGGCGCCGCTTCCTGAAAAAGAACAATCTTTCCAGAATCACGGCCACGGACATCACGGAACAAAGCAGGAGCAGAGAGAGAATGGGCCAGCCCAGCATGAAAATTTCTTTGACGGAAAATGTGCTCATGAAAACCTCTTTTTACGGCTCCCAGGCGGGCGTTGAGGAAGACCCGGGGATGTCCGAGAGCTTCCTCTGCACGATGCCGTCCAGGGAGGCGATGTAGATTTGCTTTTTGCCCTTGCGGGTGGATGAAAAAGCGATGAACCGTCCGTCGGGCGAGAAAACAGGGTTTTCATTCTTGCCGGAATCGGAGGTGATCCTGATTTTTTTCCCGCTGGACAAGTCCTGAACGATGATGTCGTGCAAGCCGCTGCCGTCGCCGCGGGAATAGGCGATTTTATCGCCGGAAGGCGACCAGGCGGGAGCGTCGCACCAGCCGCCGTCCGTCAAGCGTTCCAATCCGGAGCCATCTGCGTCCATCATGTAAATCTGGGGGCCTCCGGAGCGGTCGGACGCGAAGATGATTTTGCGGCCGTCAGCGGAAAAGGACGCGGAGGTATCCGCCGATTTGGAGTGGGTGAGGCGGCGGATGATTTTACCCGCTCGGTCCAGCAGATAGAGGCTGGTGGCTCCCTGGAACGAAAGCGTGGCCACCACCTGGCTGCCGTCCGGGGAAAACGAGCCTGAGGTATTTAAGCCTTTTCGCCGGGAAAAAATTGCGGGTTTGCCCGCGGCCAATGAAAACAGCGCCAGGTCCGGGTTGCCGTGCCGGTATGTGGTATAGAGAATTTCTTTTTTGTCCGGTGCCCAGCGCGGGAGAATGGCCACGCTCTTGTCGTGCGTGAGCCGGCGCAGGTTTTTTCCGTCGTAATCGATCACATAAATTTCCTTGTTTCCGGTGGTGTCGTTGGCAAAAGCGATGCGGCTGTTCGACACTCCCCGGCTGCCGGTAAAGCGGAATATGAAATCCGCCACGAATTCGTGGGCCGCCTGGCGGGCGTTTCTCAGGGGAGTCCTGTAAAGTTTCTGGAAGATGGGATTGCCGTCCGGAACTTCAAAAACCGAGGCGGTGAAAGTGACATTTCCGTCGGACTGGCTCACCACGCCTTTGATGAGGAGGTCCGCTCCCGCCGTTCCCCAGGCGCCGAAATCAATTTTGCCCTCCGTCAGGGCCGGGCCCGCTTCCGCGAGATTGAAAAAACGGGTGAAGAGGATGTCGTCTTTGGCCGTGTCGTGGATTTCGCGGGAAAGGGCTCCGGTTTCAGGAGTGTCGTCCTTGGTTGAAAATTCAGGAATGGCCACGGCCACTTTCTCGCCGCGCTGGATCTGGAGGTAAATGTCGGCGCCGCGCAAAGGCGCCGCAATGAACAGAAGCGAGAGGACGGCGAACTTCATTCTTTGGGTGTTTTCTTGGGCGGCGAGAGTTCTCTGAGGATTTCCTTCGCGGCTTCGGATTCCGGGGATTTAGGAAACTCTTTGATGAGAGCTTCCAGAGTCAGCTTCTGATCCTTGGTCTGTCCGCTTCCTTTGAGAGCGTAGGCCCGCTTGAGCAGGGCCTGCGGGCGGAATTCGCGGGAGCCGGCCAGAGCATTGTCAAATTCCACCCGGGCGGGTTTATA
>MGUQ01000026.1:11323-14523 GCA_001799975.1 Elusimicrobia bacterium RIFCSPLOWO2_01_FULL_54_10
GGCGTCGTCCGCCAGATCGCTGTCCGGGTACATTTTTATGAATGAGGAAAAGCCTTCTATGGCAAGAGAGAGTTTTCCGGAGAGGTAGTCGCCATAGGCCGAGCGGTACGCATCTCCAGGAACTGCGACTTTGGCCTGGCTGGTGGCTTCCGAGAGAAGCTGGGAGATGGATTCCATGCGGCCGCCGAGCGCGGACTGGCTGTCGTCCAGCTTGGACGCGAGGATGGACATTTTTTTGTCGCTGACGGTGAGTTTTTCGTTCAGGGTTTCAATGGTGCGGTCCAGGTCATCCATCTTGGAGATCAAATCCGCCTGGCCCTTTTGCACCTGGTTCAGGGAATCCTGCAGGCGGTCAATGTCCGTAGTGGTTGCCACGCAGCCGGCGAGAAAAACTCCGCTCAACAATAAAACGGAGAGTTTGATTGTCAAATTATCGGGTTTCTTCCCCGGACGGCTCGGCTTTGTCATGTCCATTGGCCACTTTGAGGTTTCTCACTTTGGATTCCACGCGGCGGTTTTGGGTCCAGCAGTCTTCAGAACTCTCCGCGCAGGAGGGTTTTTCTTTGCCGTATGAAAGCGATCCGAGCCGCTTGGCGTCCAGGCCGAGAGAAATGTAGTACCGCCGCACGGACTGGGCGCGGTTCTGCCCGAGGGCGATGTTGTATTCCACCGTTCCCCGTTCATCCGTATGGCCTTCGCAAAGGACTTGCAGGTCCGGGTTGTTTTTGAGGTAGGCGGCGTTGCTGGCCAGGGTGTCCCGGTCGGCATCTTTAAGCTCGGAGGAGTCATATTCAAAGTGGATGGTTTCAAGGGTTTTGTTGGCGATGAAGTCCTTTCCGTGGATGTCGAGCTCCTGGGACTCCACTGAATCCTGGTCTTCTTGCGTTTGATCGGTCTGTTTGGTTATCTGCTTTTTGGGACAGGCGGTGAGGGACAGGACGAACAGTGCAAGCATCACATATTTTTTCATGGTATTTCCTCCATTACTCGGCTTCACGTCCCATTCTATTACATCCGGCTTGTCAATTCAAATTTGAGTATGAGATAAGTTCAAAGAACTTTTTTTAAGAACCGGCCTGTATGAGAACGCGGAGCGGCGGCAATCATCTTCGGCGGGCCTTCGGCCACAAGCTCTCCGCCCTGGTCTCCGCCTTCCGGGCCCATATCTGCAATCCAGTCGGAGGTTTTGATGACATCCAAATTGTGTTCGATGACGACCACGCTGTTCCCGGCCTCCACCAGCTTGTGGAGGACGTCCAGGAGTTTTTTCACATCCGCAAAATGGAGGCCCGTGGTGGGCTCGTCGAGCAGGTACATTGTGCGGCCTGTGGCCCGGCGGGAAAGCTCTGTGGCCAGTTTTACTCTCTGGGCCTCGCCGCCGGAAAGCGTGGTGGCCGGTTGGCCCAGCTTGATGTAGCCCAGTCCCACCTGGTCGAGCGTTTCCAGAACGCGCCGGATGGAGGGGATGCTTTCAAAGAATTGGAGCGCCTCGGAAACCGGCAGGTCCAGAACTTCGGCGATGTTTTTGCCCTTGAAGCGGATTTGCAGGGTTTCCTCGTTGAAGCGCTTGCCGTGGCAGACTTCGCACTTCACATAAACATCCGACAGAAACTGCATGGAGATTTTGAGCGTGCCGTCGCCCTGGCAGTTTTCGCAGCGGCCGCCTTTGACATTGAAAGAAAACCGTCCGGGCTGATATCCCTTGCGTTTGGATTCCTGCACAAGAGAAAAGATTTCGCGGATGGGCGCCCAGGCCCCGGCATAAGTGGCCGGGTTGGAGCGCGGCGTGCGGCCGATGGGGGACTGGTCCACCACAATCACCTTGTCCAGCTGCTCGATGCCTTTGATGGCGCGCGCCTTGCCGGGCAAATCCTTCGACTGGTGGAGCTTTTGCGCGAGAGACTTGTATAAAATTTCCTGAATGAGCGTGGACTTGCCGGATCCGGAAACTCCCGTGATGCAGACAAAGACGCCCAAGGGAATTTTGACATCCACGTTTTTCAGATTAAACTGGGACGCCCCCAGGATTTCAATGAAGTTTTTGGACGGTGCGCGCGGAGGGCGGGGATCCACCGCGAGTTTCCCGGTCAAATACTGGCCCGTAAGCGACTTTTTTTCGGCCATGATTTTGTCCGGCGTGCCCTGGGCCACGACATAGCCGCCGTGTTCGCCCGCTCCAGGCCCCAAATCCACCACCCAATCCGCGCGGCGGATGGTTTCTTCGTCGTGCTCCACCACCACGAGCGTGTTGCCCAGATCCCGAAGGGAAAAAAGCGTGTCCAGAAGGCGGGTGTTGTCGCGCTGGTGAAGACCGATGGAAGGCTCGTCCAGCACATAGAGCACTCCGGTGAGGCCAGAGCCAATTTGGGTGGCTAAATGGATTCTCTGGGCTTCACCGCCCGCCAGAGTCTGGCTTTCACGCTCGAGCGTCAAATAATCCAGTCCCACATTGGAGAGAAAATTTAGCCGGGACTGGATTTCTTTCAAAATTTGCTTCGCGATGATTTTTTCCTTGGGCGTGAACTCGAGGGTTTCAAAGAAATTCTTGGCGGTTTTTACCGAGAACTCCGTGATGGCGCGGATGGATTTTTTTCCGACGGTGACCGCGAGCGCTTCGGGTTTCAGTCGCGCTCCCACGCATTTGGGGCAGATGTGGCGGCGCATATAGAGATTCATGACCTCTTCTTTGACGAATTCGGATTCGGTTTCGCGGTAGCGACGCGCGAGATTGCCAATGACGCCTTCAAAATCCTGCGCGTTGTTGGCCCAGGGCGCTTTCACCTTAATGTGCTCTCCGCCGTAAAGGAGGGCTTCCCGTTGGTCTTTGGAGATTCGTTTCCAGGGCATGTGGATGGGGATTTTGAACTGTTTGCAGACCTGGGTCAAAAGATCATCGTAATATTCGGACCAGCCCCTCTTCCAACGGTGGGTGCGCGTGGTGATGGGGTTGGACCAGGCCACGATGGCGCCTTCATCGATGGTTTTCTCGGGATCGGGGACGACGAGATCGGGGTCCACTTCCAGTTTGGAACCGATACCCTCGCATTCGGGGCAGGACCCATAAGGAGAATTGAAGGAAAAAAGCCGGGGCTCGATTTCCGGGAGGGAAATGCCGCAGTCAGCGCAGGCATAATGCTCGGAAAAAAGCATGGAGTGTGAGCCGTTCTCGATCTGAACCAGCCCCTTGCCTTCCTTGAGCG
>MGUQ01000026.1:14580-14769 GCA_001799975.1 Elusimicrobia bacterium RIFCSPLOWO2_01_FULL_54_10
CCACAACCAAATCGATGGTGTGCTTTTTGTATCGGTCCAGAGTGATTTTGTCTTCGAGCGAATGCATCTTGCCGTTCACTCGCACGCGAGCAAAACCAGATTTTTTAAGCTTCTCAAAGAGGTCGCCGTAGGTGCCGATGCGCCCGCGCACCAGGGGGGAAAGAATTTCGATTTTGCTGCCTTCGCCAA
>MGUQ01000026.1:14838-14946 GCA_001799975.1 Elusimicrobia bacterium RIFCSPLOWO2_01_FULL_54_10
GGGGGATTCCTACGCGCGCAAAGAGGAGCCGGAGATAATCATAAATTTCTGTTACGGTGCCCACGGTGCTGCGCGGATTATGAGAAGGATTTCTTTGCTCGATGGAAA
>MGUQ01000027.1:0-4835 GCA_001799975.1 Elusimicrobia bacterium RIFCSPLOWO2_01_FULL_54_10
AGGCGCCCGCAAGACCAAATCCCCAAACTCCCGGCAACATACATGCGCCCGCCACCGCAAGACGCTCCGCCATGCCGATGTATTTTTCCGCATCCCCCGGGAAATCTTTGCCGAAATAATCCTTCTCGAGAAAATAAATGGAAACGGTCGTGAAATGCGTGACCAGCACAAACAGAATCCCCACGAACACCCAAGGTTCCGGACGGCTCACCGTCATGAGCCGCTCCCAAAGGCTCAGGCCATGGGCGTCCATTAAAGCAATCGTTCCGGAAATGGGGGGGTAATTCAGCAGATCGAACTTGCCCGTGGAACCGTCAATGGCCGGCGCCATGGCAAAAAGCACAGCGTAATGGATGGCCTGGTCCCAAATGTAGAAAAAAGTGTTGTCCGGCGCGTTCCGTTTGAGGACCGCCCACACCCGCCACTGGTCTTCAATAAAATGCGCGGCAAAAATGATGAAAACGCATACCCACCCGGTGAAGGGAAATGGCCCGATCCGCACCCACACTTGCCCCATGTAATTCCAGAGCAGGAGGCTATAAATGACCGGGTGGACGCCGCAGTGCACCAGCATGCCTGTGATGCTCCTGCGCTTCCAGCCGGCGATGTGGTTGGTCTGGAGAGTGAAATCTCCGATCAAATGTCCCAGCACCAGGCGCCAAAATATTTCCATTTTATTTTGTCGTCATCACAAACACCCCGTCCCAGTTTTCCGGAGGGGGAGACTTGATGTATTCCTTGCTTCGGTTCATGTAAGTTTTCGCGGGCCCATCATCGTTCAATATTTCGCACACTTGTTCAAATTTGAGCAGCGCCTTCTTAAATTGCCGCTTGCGGTAAAGCTCCAGGCCCTCGGAATAAATTTCGAAAGCCTTTTTGTGGGCGTCTGTGAGCTGGCCCTTGCCGCACACAAGCTCATAAACTTTTATGGGCAAATTTTTTCCTTTCACCCGCAGGATGTCCAGCTCGCGCACTTCAATGTCGTCTTTGGCCGCGGCGTACGTGGACTCCGACACCATCAGCATGGTTCCATACTGCTTGTTAGCCCCTTCCAGGCGCGATGCCAGATTCACCGAATCTCCCATCACCGTGTAATTGAACTTTTGGGAGGATCCCATGTTGCCCACGTTCATGGGGCCGGTGTTTAAGCCGCAGCGGGCGAAAAGCTGTTGCAGGCCCTTCTTTTCAAGATCCACGTTGAGTTCGCGCAGGCGTTCGCGGTTTTCCAGCACCGCCTGGCAGGCCAGCTGGGCGTGCCTGGGCTGGGCCAGCGGCGCGCCCCAAAAAGCCATGATGGCGTCGCCTTCATATTTGTCCACCGTGCCGTCCAGTTTCATGATGGTGTCCGTCATGGCGGTGAGATACAGATTGAGCAGCTGAACCAGCTCTTCGGGAGAAAGTTTTTCGGATATGGTGGTGAATCCCGCCACATCGGAGAACATCACGGTCATTTCCCGCATTTCACCGCCCAGCTTCAAGGCCTCGGGATTTTTGGCGATGGCTTCCACCACGTGGGGGTTTACATAGACTCCGAAGGCTTTTTTGATACCCGCTTTTTCCTTCTGCTCGACGATAAAACGGTAGAAGAAGACGGTGAGATAACTGCCCACCAATGATGCCGTGGGAGCCACAAGTTCAATATAGTATAGTTTATGGATCATGAAATAATATCCGAACATCCAGAACATCGCGGCCAAGCCGACGGTAGAAATCGCGCCCAATGTCGCGGAGAAATTGGAGATGATTGCGCCCACTGCGATCGCAAAAATAAAGATAAGGAAGTAGGATAGTTTCTTTGTGACCGGCTCCAGAAAACGGTTGGCCCACATCCGGTCCCAGAGATTTTCAATGACGTTTGCATGCATATAGAGGCCGGGGGTTGAAGATTCCAGTGCCGTCGGATAGTGGTCATAGAGCCCCAACGCGGTGGAACCCACAAGCACAACTTTTCCCTTCAGCCATTCCGTCTTCCATTCCATTGGCACATCCTCATCCAATATCTTTGAGCAGGAATAAAAGGGGATCCTTTTTTCATCCGCGTCATTGGAACTGTACCGGCTGTACTGCCAGTTGATGAACGCCTCTTTCGTTAAATACCCGTCCCTATCAACTTCCGACGTGGGCGCGTACTCGATGACTTTTTCAGGAGAAATCCCTTTTGCGACGGCCACGGCCTGAACATTAAGGGCATAATAGATCTTACCGTCATATTCATGGGACAACGTTGCTTTTCTCAAATATCCGTCGCTGTCCGGCCAGGCGTTCACAAAACCGATGCCTTGGGCGAAATAAGCCTGGGGAATGGGGTCTTCTTTGATAACGGCAGATTCAAGATTTTTAACGAGGTTGCCTTGATCGTCGGTTTCAGCGACCTGCTCTTGATTCAGCCTAAAATTCATCGCCATCACTGTCTTGCCGTATCTTTTGATGGCCTGTCCGAAAAGGCGGTCGTTCTCCGGCTCATAGCGGTCCGGTTCGTTGAACACGATGTCGAAGACGACCGCGGCGGCTCCCGCTTTTCTGCATACATCAAGCAGCTTGCCATGGATCTTCCTGGGCCAGGGCCATTTCCCGATGATCCCCAGGGAATCTTCATCTATTGCGGCGATGACGACTGGGGACTCCAATTTCCGTTCGCCGCGCATTCTAAACCGCCAATCCAGGGATTTATATTCCAATTTATCAATCCATTCGAAGTTCATCGTTTCAATGTGCGCCAATGGATTCCAGGCAAGGAAGAAAACTATGAGCGAGATTCCGGATGAAATTACCAGGCTGTTGAACTTGAGTTTTGATTTCATAGCCGCGTCTTTAAGTTAAAAAACTCGCGGATCTTGCGGGAAATGTTGCTGACGGCGGCCGGAGCGGCAGCGGGGGTTTCCTGCCGGCTGGTCACCTGGGTGAGAATGGCCTGGCGCGCGCTTACGAATTCGGCAAGTTTTTCAGATAGGTGGGGATGTTTTTCCAGAATTTCCTTGAAATCGCTTTTTTCCAGACGCAGAAGTTCTGAATCCGCAAGAGCGCGGATGGTGGCGGTCCGGGGTTCCCCGGTGAGCAGGGAAAGTTCGCCAAAGAACTGCCCGGCAGTCAGCTCTCCCAGCTGGGTGGAGGTTCCGTCGCGGTTGGACTTGAGCACTTCCAGGCGGCCTTTGTGGACGATGAAAAATGAACTGCCCTGCTCGTTTTCCCGAACCACCACTTCGCCTTTCAGGTAAACATGCCTCAAAAGCCGTTCAAGCACGATCTGCCTCTCGCTCATTGAAAGCGCCTGGAACAGCTCGACTCCAGAAAGAATCGTTTCCGGCTCCTGAGCTTTCGATTCCGGCTTGCCTTGCACCATGTGCACGGTGCGGATGGGGAAAGGAATTTGAATGCCTTCACGCTGGAACGCGTACCAGACGCGGGTGGCCGCGTCGCTCGTGATTTCGCGGTGCCTGGAATAGTCCGCGATCCAAAAAGTAAGGGCGTAATGGATGGAGGAATCGGCGAAGTTGAGAAGAAGGACTTCAGGCGCGGGAGCGCTCAACACCCCGTCCACGTTCTGCACGCAGGCCTTGAGCGCGTTCTTGACCTTCTGCGGAGGAGCGTCGTAAGAAGCGCCCACTTCCAGACGGCAGCGCTGGCGGGGATCGCCGTAACTGTAGCTTTGAAAAATCGTCTTTTGAAGCTCGCTGTTGGGAATGAAAACGCTGGTGCCCTCCCAGGTGCGCAGCACGGTGCGCGCCCAGTTGATGTCCGTGACCTGCCCTTCGCGCTCGCCCAGATTGATCCAGTCGCCGATGCGGACCACTCTGGAAAGGGCGAGCCCCGCGAAAAACATCCCGAAGGAGTCTTTCAACGCGATGCCGATGCCGATGGAGATGGCGCCCGTGGGAGCGTAAACCGCCCAGGGATTCATGCTGAAAATTTTCTGCATTCCCACCAGGACGCCGATGGCAAAGATGAACATGACCGTGGCTTTGCGCAGAGGCGGCGCCACATAGAGTTTCAAGACCGTCACCAGAAAATATTCCACGATGAACTGGTCCAGAATAAAAATTCCGATGTAGCAGAAAAGAAGGAAGGTGACGAAGGTGGTCCACACAAGCGCTTTGGGGGAGAGAGCGCCTTCCAGAGGCGGCCGCTCCACGGCCAGCAGCAGGAGCACCAGCAGCGTGGCCGTGATCCAGAGAAAATCGAACTGATGCGGCAGCGGGAAGGACCGCTTGAAGGCGAAGAAACGGATGGCAAAATAAATCGCGGCGGACAACAGAAGCGTGACGCTCACGGTGATAAGGAGGGGAATGATTGCGGAGAGCATATCCATGGCTATTATATTATTTTACCGCCGGCTGATCTGGATAATGGACTTGGCGGCTGACACCCGCGCGCGGCCGTCAGAATCTTTCAGCTCCTGTCTGAGATAAAACAAATCGTCTTTGTCGCCCACTTCGCCCAAGGCCGCGGCCGCGTTGCTGCGCACTTCGGCGTCATCGCCTGCAATCAGGGTGCGCAGGTGGAAAACGGCCTGCTTGTCGCCCAGGTCCACCATGGCCTTGATCACGGCGAAGCGCACTTCCCAGCGCTCGTCATCCATGTATTTGAGGAGAATGTCGGACGCCTCCGCCACGCGGCTGGCCCCCAGAACTTCGGCCGCCTGCGCGCGGACTTTCCAGTCCTTGTTGCGCATGGCGGAGCGCAGGCAGGCCAGGGCTTGGTCAACATTGCCCAGAGCCAGAAGAGACTTGGCGGAACGCACCCGGTCCTCCCAGGCGCCTTCGTTGACGGTCTTTTCAAACAGGGTTCTGACGCTCTTGTCCCCGCATTTGGCCAGGGCTTCTGACGCGCGCACGCGC
>MGUQ01000027.1:4881-15303 GCA_001799975.1 Elusimicrobia bacterium RIFCSPLOWO2_01_FULL_54_10
CCGCAGAAGCGTCTCCGATGGTTCCGAGAGCCTCAGACGCCCGCACGCGAACCTGGGGGGAAGGATCGGCCAAGTCTTTCATCAACACGGTGATATGATCCGTGTTGCCCAAAACGGCCAGAGATTCCACGGCCTGGGTGCGGAGAATGTATTTGTCGCTTAAGACAAATTCCTTAAGAATGGGAATGGCCCGCGCGTCTCCGATTTTGGCCATGGCTTTCATCGCCCGGGCCTTGACCACGTCAAATTCGTCCTTGAGCAGGTGTGTGAGCGGAGCCATGGCCCTGGCGTCGCCCACCGCGCCCAGGGCTTCCGCCACGCTGCCCCGAACATAAAAGGACTTGTCGGCAAACGATTCCTTGATGACGCCCCAGGCCAGGGCCGCCAGAGTCATGGGGTCGTCCGCCTGGAATGCCACGATCATCTGATCGTATGTTTCCTGAGCGGCCAAAAATTTATTTTGAGCGACGAGCGCTTTGATTTTGACGGTGAACGCGCCCTGCGGAGGCGGATTTTTTTTAAGGAGGCCGTCGGCAATTTTGATGGCCTCCTCCGCCCGGCCTTTGGTCAGAGCTTCCTGCGCGCGCTCCAGTTTGCCGGCGTCGCCGCCAAGGAGGGCAAAGGTCGGAACGGGATTGAAGGCTGCGGCGAGAAGAAGAAGGGGAAGAAGGGAAAGGGGACGGACGCGGATTATTTGCTTCTCCGCCTGGACATGCCTTCGGCAATGCGGAGCCTCAGAAGCGCGCGCCGGAGCGCGGCCTGCGCCTGTTCCAAATCGGCCGGGCTGGCCGCTTTCTGCATGTCCTTGCGGGCCTTTTCTGCGGCCTGGCGGGCGCGTTCAGCGCTGATTTCGCCCTGCATTTCCGCGGTTTCCGCAAAAACATGGACGCGGTTTCTCAAAACTTCCACAAAACCGCCGGAGACGGCAAAAAACTCCGTGCGGTCTCCGCTCTGAATTCGGAGCTCCCCGGTGGCCAGCTGAACCAACAGCGGAGCATGGCCGGGAAGGATGCCGATTTCACCCTCCAATGCGGGAATCGTTATGGAATCCGCTTGTTCGGAAAACGCCAGACGCTCGGGCGTGATGACTTCCAGATCAAGCACCGGTTTTGCCTCCGCCGGACGGATTGCTGATGTCCAGCGTTTGGCTGATCACTTCCATCAGCTTCGTGATGTCCACGGGTTTGGACAGATACGCGAAGGATCCGCTTTTCATGGCGTTTTCCATCATCTCCGTCTGCGAGTGCCCCGTCACCATGATGACGGGCAGGTCCGGGCGGACGGTCTTGATTTGTTTCAATGTTTCCAGGCCGTTGATGCCGGGAAGTTGGAGATCAAGAAGGATCACCTGGAATTTCCGTTCCTTGATGCTTTTGATGCACTCTTCGCCGCTCTGAGTTTCCATCACTTTGTAGCCTTTTCTTTCCAGAATCACCTTGTAGGAGGCGCGGTCCTCCACGCTGTCGTCCACCAGGAGGATGAGCGTCTTGTTTTCAATGCATTCGCCGATCACTTCCAGAATCCGCTCCATGTCAAAAGGTTTGTAAAGCACCGCGTACGCGCCTTCGTGAATGGCCCGGCGGATTTCATCTTCAAGCGCGAAAGCGGTCATCATGATGACCGGCACTTTAGGGTTGATTTCCTTGATCTTGATGTAGGCGTCCACTCCGTTCAATCCCGGCATTTTGATGTCCATGATGACCAGGCCGTAATCCCGCTTTTTGATTTCTTCGAGGGCTTTTAGGCCGTCTTCAGCCACATAAACTTCATATCCCCGCTTGGCCAGGATGCCTTTCAAAGTCAGCCGCATGCTGGCCTGGTCGTCCACGACAAGAATGTTCACTCTCATGTCCTCCTTAAAAAACCCTCTTCGCTTCCAGGGGCAATATTACAATAAATTCACTGCCTTTGCCCACCGCCGAGCGGACCTCAATTTTTCCTCCGTGGGCCTCCACAATGCCGGTGCAGATGGCAAGACCCAGGCCCGTGCCCTTGTCTTTGGTGGTAAAAAGCGGCTCAAAAATCTTATTGATGTTTTCTTCTGGAATACCCGATCCCGTGTCTTTGAAAACAATCTGAACGGCTTTTCCCTGTTCGCCGATTTCGAGCTCCGTAGTGATGGTGAGGCTCCCGCCTTCGGGCATGGCCTGGCAGGCGTTGGTCGCCAGGTTGATAAACACCTGCCTCAGGCGCAGCGGGTCCGCCAGAACTTGCGGCAGGCCCCGCGCGAATGATTCAGTCCAGGTCACGCCGGGCGGCGTATCCAGCACGCTTTTCACTTCGGCGAGCAGGCCGTTGATGTCCGTCATGTGGGGGTGAAGCTTGCCCACTTTGGAATAGTCCAGAAGGTCTGAAATGATGGCGGTGGCGCTCTTGATCTCGGATTCGATCACTTCAATGAATTCGGGAATCGACGGGTCTTTTTCAACCAGGTTGCTGGCGGGGATGGCGTCTTTGATGTAGTACACGGCGTTCTTGATGGCGCCGAGCGGATTGCGCAGTTCGTGGCCCACGCCGGAAGCCAGACGGCCGATGGCCGCCATTTTTTCCTGCAGCAGGATTTGATCCTGAAGTTTCGTCAAATCGTTATAAGCGCGCTCCAGCTGGGAGGCCCGCAGGGCCTCGCGCACCAAGTAGTGATAAATGAAAACGTTAAAAACCACCACCAGCAGGGCAATCGCGGCCAAAATCATGCGCACCCTGCGTCGCAGCATGTTGAAATCCTCATTCGAGATCTGCACAGCCGCAATGCCGATGGATCTGGACTGGCGGCCCATCACGGGTGCCAAGTACAGGTTGCGGTATGCGCCTTCGTGGGTTTCCGTGGCGTTTAAGAATTTGAGGCGGTCGGGGTCCAGGGGAAGGTCAAATTCTTCTCCGTCCTGATATGCTTTCTGTCCTTTGAAATTTAGGAAGGCCGTGGCAATCACTCCCTTGTCCTTTTCGCGAACCAGATTGGAAAGATTTTTCAGGGATTCGGCGTCCCGGTTTAAGAACGGGGTGGACCCGGATTTGGAAAGAGTTTCCACCATGTTCTGACCCGCCCTGATCCTATCAGCTTTTTCAATTCCCAGATAAAGCTGGAGGGTCCACCAGGAAAGGCCGATGACAAAACAGACAAGAAGGACGATGAGGGGGAGAACAAATATTTTCTGAAAACGGTTTATGATGGAGCGTTTCATGGAGTTACGGGAGGAGCCTCACGCGGTCTGCATTTGGCGGGCCTTCTCCACAGCCTCTTCAATGCCGCCCACCATGTAAAAGGCCTGCTCCGAAAGGGCGTCGTGACGGCCTTCGGCAAGCTCCTTGAACCCGCGGAGAGTGTCTTTGAGCGGCACATATTTACCCGGGGTGCCGGTGAAGGTTTCCGCCACAAAGAACGGCTGGGAGAGGAATTTCTGGATTTTTCTGGCGCGGGTCACAATGAGCTTGTCTTCTTCTGACAGCTCGTCGATGCCCAGAATGGCGATGATGTCCTGCAAGTCGCGGTAGCGTTGCAGGATTTTCTGCACCGAGCGGGCGACCTGGTAATGCTCCTCTCCCAAAATTTTAGGGTCCAGAATTCTTGAAGTGGAATCCAGCGGATCCACGGCGGGATAAATGCCCAGCTCCGCGATCTGGCGGGAGAGCACCGTGGTGGCATCCAAATGGGCGAAGGCCGTGGCCGGGGCCGGGTCCGTCAAGTCATCGGCGGGCACATAAATGGCCTGCACGCTGGTGATGGAGCCTTTCTTGGTGGAGGTGATGCGTTCCTGCAGTTCACCCATTTCCGTGGAGAGCGTGGGCTGATAACCCACCGCGGAAGGCATGCGGCCCAGAAGTGCCGAAACTTCAGAGCCTGCTTGTGTGAATCGGAAAATATTGTCGATGAAAAGGAGCACATCCTGGCCTTTGGTATCGCGGAAATATTCCGCTTGGGTGAGCGCGGTCAGGGCCACGCGCAAGCGGGAGCCGGGGGGTTCGTTCATCTGGCCGTAAACCAGAACGGCTTTGTCGAGCACGCCAGACTCTTTCATTTCCTCAAGAAGGGCCGTGCCTTCGCGGGTCCGCTCTCCCACGCCGCCGAAAACGGAAACGCCGCCGTGGTGCAGGGCGACATTGTGGATGAGCTCCATGATGACCACGGTCTTTCCCACGCCCGCACCGCCAAAGAGGCCCACTTTCCCGCCTTTCATGTAGGGTGCCAGAAGATCGATGACTTTAATGCCCGTTTCAAAAATCTGCGGCGTGGTTTCCAAATCCGTGAACAACGGTGCCGGACGGTGGATTGAAAGCGTTTGCTCGCCGACAATGTCGCCTTTATAATCCTTTTGCTCGCCCAAAACGTTCATCAAGCGGCCCAAACATTTTTGTCCGACGGGAACGGAGATGGGCGCTCCGGTGTCTTCGGCGGTCAGGCCGCGCTTCAAGCCGTCCGTGGAAGCCATGGCCACGGTGCGCACCGTGTTGTCGCCCAAATGCTGAGCCACTTCCACGGTGACCCATCCTGCGCCGTTCTCCCCTTCGCCCCGCCTGATTCTGACGGCGTTTAAAATGTCCGGCAACTGGCCTGCGGGAAACTCCAGGTCCACCACGGGTCCGATGACTTGCACGACTTTTCCTTGATTCATGGTTTCTCCTTACAATATTAGCTTAAAGCTTCTGCGCCGCCTACAAGTTCGGCAATTTCCCGCGTGATGATGGCCTGGCGCGAACGGTTGAGCCGGAGCGTGAGCGCTTCAATAAGTTCCTTGGCATTTTTGCTGGCGCTGTCCATGGCCGACATCCTGGCACCCAGCTCCGCGGCGTAGGACTCCATGAGCACCCTGAAAATCTGGGACTTGACATAGCGCGGCAGAAGCGCGGCCAGAAGGTCCTCCCTCCGAGGCTCATATATGAAGTCAGTCTGTGCGTCCGACAAAATTTTAGCGGGCCGCTCCACCGGCAGAAGTTTTTCCGCCGTCAAGTTCTGTTGCAAGACGGATTTGAATTGGTTGTAAATCACCGTCACCTCGGCCAGCTCGTCCTTCTGGAAAGCGGCCATGATGTCTTCGCCGATGATTTCCGCGTGTTTGTAAGAAAGGTTTCCAAAGATCTGAACATACTCGCCGCGGAGCTCAAACCCGAGCCGCTTCAAGAAATCCCGCCCCTTGCGGCCCACGATGAAAAAATGAATTTCTTTGTCCTTGTTGGTCGCGATGAACTCGCCTGCCTTCTTGATTAAATTGGTATTGAAAGATCCGCAGAGGCCTTTGTCGGCCGTGACCAGCAGAAGGCCCACCTTGTTTGTGGCATGGCGCGCAAAAAGCGGGTGGGGAAAAAGATTTAAGTCGGCGGCATCGCCCGTCACAACGCGCCCAGCCAAATCTGTGAGCATGTCGCGCATTTTGACGGCAAAAGGACGCGCCTGCAGAATCCGGCTCTGCGCGGATTTCAGGCGCGCGGCAGCCACCATTTTCATGGCCTTGGTGATCTGTTGGGTCGATTTGACCGTCTTGATTTTTTTACGGAATTCGCGCAGGGAAGCCATGTTAAATGGGCACGGAAGCGCTTTTTAAGATGGCCGCATAGTCGCGGATGCCCGCATCCGGAGTGAACTGGCAGCGGAATTTCAAAACCTTCTGCGAATACGCCATGTCCGCCTGGGTCTGGTCCTGATAGAACGAATAGGGATTGTCGAAATATTCCGTGGGCTTGCTCGCGCCCAGGGCGCCGTTCAAAGCCTCGATCACTTTATTAAAGGAAGTGGGAATGCCCGTCCCCACATTGAATGCAAATGCGCCGCGCTCGGAAAATTCCAAAGCCTTCAAGTTGGCCAGCACAACATCTTTGACATAAATAAAATCCCGGAACTGGTCTCCCCATTTAAAAACCCGGGGAGCTTTTCCGGAAGCAATTTGAGAATAAAGCTGGTACACCATGCTGGCCGCATGCATTTTGTGCACTTCACGCGGCCCATACACATTGAAATAGCGCAGGCCCACCACAGACATCTCCGGGTTTTTTTCACAAAACCGGGCGGCGGTCTTTTCCATCTCCACCTTGCTCTCGCCATAAATGTTGGCGGGCGCGGGCGTGTCCTTCTCACTCATGGGCACTTTGCCTTTGCCGTAAGTGGCAGCGCTTGAAGCATACGCCACCTTGCGGCAGCCCGTGGATTTGGCGAACTCCAGAATTTTCAAGAAGGCCTCGACATTGGTGGAATACATCAGTTTGGAATCGGTCACCGTGGTGTCGGTGATGGCCGCCTGGTGAAAAATGGCGTCAAATTTTCCGAGAGAGGCGTAATCGTGATTGCGGATGTCCCCGGGAATAAATTTTCCTTTGAAGTCCCGCAAGTTGTCTTTGGATCCCGGCGTGGAATTGCAAAGCCCCACCACTTCGTTTTTTTGAGAGATCAGGACGGAGAGGTTGGAGCCTATGAAGCCGGAAGCCCCGGTAACGAGGTATCGCGCCATGTTATGCGGCAAATCCCTTTTTAAAATCCGCAACGACGACGGAAAAGCGCCCTTTGAGGGCATCATCGATCGTCTTCTTCTCGCGGATTTCAGAAAGAATGTCCGCGTGCTTCTGTTCCAGGAACTTGAAGAATTCCGTTTCGAATTTATTGATGGCTGTGACGGGCACATCATCGATCAGGCCATTGACGCCCGCGAAAATGATGGCCACCTGTTTTTCCACGGGCAAGGGACGGTACTGATCTTGTTTTAAGATTTCCACCATGCGTTCGCCGCGGGCCAGCTGCTGCTTGGAAGATTTGTCCAGGTCGGATCCGAACTGGGCAAAAGCGGCAAGCTCGTTGTATTGTGCCAGGTCCAGACGCAAGCGGCCAGCCACCTGCCTCATGGCTTTGATCTGGGCGCTGCCGCCTACGCGGGACACGGAGAGGCCCACGTTCACCGCGGGCCGCACGCCGGAGAAGAAAAGCCCCGATTCCAGATAAATCTGGCCGTCAGTGATGGAAATGACGTTGGTGGGAATGTAGGCGGAAACGTCGCCGGCCTGGGTTTCGATGATGGGAAGCGCTGTCAGAGAGCCGCCGCCATTTTTGTCCGACAGTTTGCTGGCGCGCTCGAGCAGGCGGGAGTGTAAATAAAATACGTCGCCCGGATATGCCTCGCGGCCTGGCGGACGGCGGAGCAGAAGTGAAATCTGGCGGTACGCCTGAGCGTGTTTGGAAAGATCGTCAAAAATGCAAAGCGCGTGGCGGCCCTTCCACATGAACTCTTCGCCCATGGCCGTGCCCGAATATGGGGCGATGAACTGCAGGGGGGCCGGGTCCGAGGCGGAGGCGGAAACCACGATGGTATATTCCATGGCCCCGAAATTTTCCAGTTTCTGCACCACCTGGGCCACGGTGGACTGCTTTTGGCCGATGGCCACATAGATGCAAACCACATTTTGTCCCTTTTGATTTATGATGGTGTCGATGGCGATTGCGGTTTTCCCTGTTTGGCGATCGCCAATGATGAGCTCACGCTGTCCTCGGCCGATGGGAATCATGGAATCGATGGCTTTAATGCCCGTTTGCAAAGGTTCATGAACGGATTTCCGCTCCACCACGCCCGGAGCAATGACTTCCACGGGCCGGGTGCCCGTATTTTTGATGGGGCCCTTCCCGTCTATCGGCTGGCCGAGAGGATTGACCACACGCCCGATCATGCCGTCGCCCACGGGCACATTCATGATTTTCCCGGAGCGGCGCACTTCGTCGCCTTCGCGGATCAGGCGGGACTCGCCCAAAAGCACGCAGCCGACATTTTCTTTTTCCAGATTGAGCGCCATGCCGGAAACGCCGCGTGGGAATTCCAGCAGTTCTCCGGCCACCGCGTTTTCCAGACCCCAAACGCGGGCAATGCCGTCGCCCACCTGCAGCACATAGCCCACTTCCTTGAGCTCGGTCTTAGCGTCAAATCCCTGAATCTGTTTTTTCAATACGCTTGTGATTTCTTCCGGTTTAATGGCCATGGGAACTCCTTAAGATAGACTGTAAATTTTTCAGGCGGTTTTTTAGGCTTCCGTCAATGACGGTGTCGCCCGCCTGGGCGACAAGGCCCGCGAGAAGGCCGGGCTCAACGGTGGTTTCCACCGTTACATCTTTCTTGAAATAAGCGGAGAGCGCTTTCTCAATCTCTTTTTGTGCGGCCGCATCCAACGGAATGGCGGAGCGCACTTGCGCGCGCACTCGCCCTTGCGCTTTCTCCGTTTCGCTCTGAAAGCGCGCCAGAATGAGCGGCAGGAGCGCCAATCGCTTATTTGCCTTCAATATGTCCAGAAAGTTAAGGATCAGCGAGCGCTCCGCTTCAGCGTTGCGGGCCTCCTGGGAGGCCAAAAATAAAGCCCTGGCATAGCGCCCGGCAACGGCAGTTTCTTTCACTTGAGGCTTTTAAGGAAGTCTTGGAGAGCGTCTTCCTGGACTTTTTTGTCGATGGTGCGCTTCACAATCTTCTCCGCAATCTCCATGGACAGAGCGCCTAGCTCCGTGCGCAGTTCGCGCGATATTTTTTCCTTCTCCGCTTCGAGCTCCGCCAGAGTTTTATCGTGGATTTTCCGGGCTTGGGCCTCCGCGTCTTTCAGGATGGTCTCGCGGGCCTGCGCGCCTGTCTTTTCGGCTTCGGCGAGGAGAGCACGGGCACGCGCTTCAATGCCGGTGAGCTGGGCTTCATAATCCGTCTTGATGCGCTCCATCTCCGCGCGGTTTTTTTCCGCGGCTTCAATGTCGGCCTTGATCTTGCCTTCGCGGTCGTCGAGAGATTTTAAGAGCGGCCCCCAGGCCACTTTTTTAAGGATCATGACCATCACCAAAAAAGTGATGATGGTCCAGATCATAAGCCCGAGATCGGGCTTAAGAAGGGTGTCCACTTAAATTCCTTAGTGAGCCGCTTGAGAGGTGGGAGCCGCTTCGGGCGCTCCGCCTTTTGGGAGACCCAAGTTCAACGCCACCAGCAGGCATATCACCAGAGCGAAAAATCCCAAGCCTTCAATGAGCGCCGCGGGAATGATCATCGAGGTTCTCAACGCGCCTGCCGCTTCCGGCTGCCGCGCCGTGCCTTCCAATGCCGCTGCCGCCAGCCGCGCAATTCCGAACGCCGCGCCCAGCATGCAAAGCCCCGCTCCCAATCCTGCTCCCAAGTATCCTAGTCCTAAGTATGTCATGTGTGTCCTCCTGTTAGTTTATGATGAATCAGTGTTCAGGGTGAACGGCCGACCCCACAAACAAAGCAGTCAGAAACGTGAAAATGAATGCTTGTAGGGGAACGACGATCACCAGTTCGAGAAAATAGATAAAGAGGGACATGGCCACGGAAAGTCCCGCCGTGCCCAAGCCCACCCAGGGGTTGATGGCGCCAAAAATAAAGATGAGCCCCAAGAAAGCCAGAATCACGATGTGACCGGCGATCATGTTCATAAAAAGACGGATGGAGAGCGCGAAAGTTTTAGTGAGATAGCCTAAAAGTTCGATGGGGAACATGAGGGGAATGAGCCAGGTGGGCAGACCCGAAGGCACAATGCTCTTAACATAGTGCCCAAAACCCTGCTCGCGAATGCCCGCAATGTGAATGAGAAAAAAAGTGCAGAGCGACAAAGCAGCGGTGACCGCGATGTTGCCTGTGGCGGTTGCGCTTCCGGGAATGAGCCCGATCAAGTTCAAAACCAGAATAAAAAAGAACAGGGTTAAAAAATAATGGAGATATTTTTTACCGTGCGAGCCGAGCGCTTTCAACACCACTTCGTCCCGGATATAAATGACTATGGCCTCCAAAAGAAGCTGGAGACGGCGGGGCTTGAAAAGCCGCAGAGACGCAAAAATGGCCAGGAGCAGGGCCGAGCCGATCCAAAGCATGAGAAGGTGTTTTGTAAAAGAAAACTGGATGCCGCCAATGGTGGCCAGAGTGGCGAAGGAATGGTCCAGGATGTGGTGTTCTAAAACTTCTTTAAAGTCCATTGGATTTCAACCAGATTGATGAGGAAGGTGACCGCGGCCATCGAGAGCAGAACAGAGGGAATGTGAGCGAGCGGACGGTTCAATAGGAAAATAAAAACTCCAAAAAGCCCTGCCAGCTTCCAGAGCATGCCGCCGAAAAAAGCTCCGTAAAAAATCTTGTCCTTGCGCCCGGCCGCCCAGCGCAGAAGCAAAAATGCCAGCCCCCCGTTAACCAGGGCCAGGACGCTTCCTAAGAGCAGGCCTTTAGCGATCATTATTTTTTATTTGCTTTAAAAATGAATAAAAACCGATGATAAAACCCAATGCCGACCCTCCCAGGGTGCAGAAGGGCATGGTGCCGAACTTCTTGTCCAAAAAATACCCCAGGAAAATGCCGCTGAGGATGGCTGTAGCCAGCTGAAGGCCGATGCCGAGGTACTTCGCGTATTGGGGCAAGCTTGAAATGTTACAAAATGCTCAAAATGATTTCAATTCGAGTAATCAGGCAGTATCTAAAA
>MGUQ01000028.1:0-10295 GCA_001799975.1 Elusimicrobia bacterium RIFCSPLOWO2_01_FULL_54_10
GCCGTCTCCGCGGATCCGGCGGAGAAAACGCTGTGCGCCCGCAGGAATTCCTCTCCCCCGACGCTCCCGACCGCGTCAACGTCGCCGACCTCCAAAGGCCCCATGCTTCCGTCGGGAAGGACCATGAGGAAAACGGGGATCAGCATGGGGTCTTCAGTGAGGGCATCTATTAGGCGGGGAGTGAAAAGGTTTTCAAGGTTGCCGTAGCTTGAGAAGCCTTCCTTATCCAGATACTCCTTCCTTTTCTTGGGGAAATCCATCTTCCCGCGGCTATCCCCCCCGCCAGTCCACAGCGCCATCGCCAACGGAGCCGCCATCCACAGCGCCAGGGGCAGAGTTCCCAGGTAAACCGCCCAGTCCAGCCCATAGGGAAGCGGGATGCCGGAAAGCCGCAGACCTGCCAGGGACAAAAGGACGAAGGCCGGCAGGGAAGAGGCGGAATCCTCGCGGCCGAAAAGCTTGATGCCGTTCCTTCGGAAGGACGGCACGATCTTGGGCCTGATGAGATCCTCCCAGGACCTGCTGGCGTCCATGGAAATGTCAGCCAACTCCCCGAGAATCTCCCTCAAGTCGTATTCCGTGTCTTGATAGATGACGTCCAACTCGAAACCTTCCTCATGAGCCGCGGCGACCAGTGTTTCCGCCAGCTTCCGGGCCGATTCGTTCCCGGACCGCGCGTCGATGAAGAGATCGACGTCCGGGCGGCGTCGGTAATCAATATCCCTTTTCCATGGCCAGTCAGGCACGGAATCGCCGACAAGATAGATATCGAAATCCCGTATTCCGGATTCGGCGACCGCTCCCTCCACGATCTCTTTGGAAACGGCCCTCCTCTCCGCTTTCTCTTCCTCTATGGCCCGGTCATGCTCTTTGGCCGCTATCTCTCCAATCCTCGCCTGCAGGGCTGCCGGCCTGTCCTGAAGCGCCGGGACCGGTTGGTCCGGTCCGATCCATCCTCCATCGGTAAGGCGGCGCAGGATGCGCTCCCTTTCCCTGATCTCGTGGACAAGATGGATCTTCAGCTCTCTCAAATGTTGTCTGATGAACCGGTCGGCCGGGCTCAAGAACCGGGAGTCAAAATAATATTGGTGCCGGGCAATCCCGTAATGGGAACCGTACCCGTACATTCGTCCATTCTCCAAGTCCCGCGCGGCGGCCTCGACCCTGTCATCCAATCCCGGCATAAAGTAGATCGCGGCGCCTTCAAGCCGCCTGCGGTCGCTTTCGCTCAATTCGATCCTGTTCAGGAAATCCAGGTGTTCTGCCGTCGGATTGCCGAACTTCTCTCCCGTCTCTTCGTGGACGCGATCGGACGAAACAAACCTTCCTTCCTTTCCGGAATAGGCCACCGCGACCACTGTCTTCGCATTCCCGCGCAGGGATCCCTCTATGGCCTGACGGTAGGGAGAATCCTCCGGGCTGTCAGACCAGCCCGAATATCCCCTGGAATCATTGGGAAACCCTGCAAGATGGACGTCGCGGACAGCGCCTTCACCAAACCTACTCCGGGGGACCGCCATCCAGAACGGCAGGGCCGGCGCGTGATCCTCTCCCTCGATGAACGGTTTCTCCTCCGACCTTCCGGCAAACAGGTAGTTCACGGCGGCGTGGGGCAGGACGAGGGCTAGGAATGCGTCCCAGAGGACCGACGAACCCAGGATCGAACCCTGGGGAGAGCTGAAACCGAAGAGGATGAGAGAGGCGAATCCCGTAATCGCAAGGCGCTCCCCATATTTCCCGGCCAGGGCCCTGGGCCAATCGCGCAGAGGCAACAGCTTCCCTTCCTCGTTGAACAGGTGCCCGATGTGCCAGAGAATCTGCCCCGCTATGAAGGGAGGTCCGATATTGAAAGGCAGTCCGAACGCCTGCGCGAGGATATGGCTGATCCCGAATGGGAGGATGAAGACGGCAAGCTCGATAAGCGCCGGAGCGAGGGACTGCCCGGCCAACGCTCCCAACCTCGCGCTGCCGGTCCATGAGATGACCTGCATCTCTACGCCGTCATAGATGTCGCGCATCCAGGGCCAGAGCCCCCCGGCGACAGTCCTCTCGCCCCTCCGGGCCCGCCGACTCTCTTCCCTCGCCTGAAGCAGGGCATGGATCCTGACTTGCTCCTCGCGGGGCAGATCAGAGAGGAGTGTCTCAAGCCGTTTATTGGTTTTCTCCAATGCCTGTTCCAGGAACTCCTTGTTTGCCTGGATAGGTGTTAATTGCCCACGGCCTCTGAATTTAATCAGGTATTCGAGAATGGCAACGATGTGTCCAAGCTGTTCAAGCGACGCGGTTTCGATGAACTCGTTGATGATGCTCCGTCCCAGGCGCAAGCGATCGTCCCTTCTGATCAGGTGCGCGTCCCCGTAAAGCAGTTTGAAGTGGGGGATGATGAATATTGCATTCTGGCCCCAATCCGACGCGATCCAGGCGGCGAGCTTCCTGAAAACCGATTCGGTCCCTGATATCCTGTTATTATGATCGCCGGACTTGACTTCCATCGAGTCATTTCGAATCAACGACTCGACGACTTCCTTCGCCCCTTCGCGGATATACTCATCGCTATGGAGGAGGGAGAGAACCGCGTATCTGGAAACCAGCCTGAAATCTCCCTCCGAGGCCCGCGCGATCCGAAGAATCTCTTCTCCGGCATTTTTATTGGGGATCTGCTGGAACAACTCCTTGATACTTTCGTCAAGCTGTTTGTTGACTCCGGGTCTGCCATATCGTCTTCTGGTGTGTCTCGAACGAAACGCCTCAACCTTGACTGCCTGCAATAGCTTCTCGGTTTCCGCTGTCAGACTCTCCAAACTTCCTCCGGCGAATTCCGAAAGGGAACGTTCGGTGATCCTTCTGTAATTCCAGCCCAATACCTGCAGGTCGTTCGAATAGAAATACATCCCAGGGAAGCTCCCCCGTAGGGTATTCAGGACCCTTCCCAATGTATCTGTAACATTATTAATCGGCATGTTTTTCAAATCGTCGGAGGGCTCGGTTTCCAGCCAGGTCTTCATGCCTTTGTAAACATCATCCCAGCTTCTTACCCGCGCCTCCGTCGCCCCCGGGCCGGGACGGGGCAGGCCGTCTCCTTCTTCAATGGAGAGCTGCGCTTCAAGACGCTCCAGAAGCTCGGGATAGGCATTGGGAAATACCGCCTGGAGCATGCTCTTATAGGACCTGTTAAAATACGGGGCATATTTCATGGTTAGACCAGTGCTTAACCCCCAGTCCAGAATATCACGACGCCGAATCGCATCAAGCTTTTTCCTAAATTCAATTAATGCTTGCCCGCCTTCCCGGCCGTCGCTAGCGAGAATCGCCTCATATTCATGGATCAGATCGGGCCTTCCCCGCTTCAGGACGAACCGGACACTGGCCGTACCGCGTTCCAACGTGGTCCAGTCAAGGCCAAAGCGGCCAAAACCCAGCCGGTCGAGTCCCGCTTCAGGGAACACCTTCATCAGCACGTTGATGTGGGACCCGCCGAAATAAGGAGCTCGGCCTGTGTTAATCGCCGTGTTCAGCCCCCAGATCTGAAAAAAACCTTGAGATATCCTGTAAATATGTTTCTGGAACGTCTGAAGGGCGGATTCCCTTTCTTCGCCAGTTAATGTCATTATCCTTTCATATTCCTCGACCAGACCAGGCGCCTCTTTCCTTAAAGCATATTTCATGCTTTCAATCCCGTTCCGCTCACTGGTCCAATCCAGTTTGAAACCCAACCGCTCCAGACCCGCTCCGGGAAACAACCCCATGAGCGCCGTGCCATGGGAGCCGTTGAAATGGGGATATATCCTGACGTTCAGTCCGGCCCCAAGTCCCCATACTTGAAAATGCGCGTTGCTGATTCCGTAAACTTTCTCTCTGAACTCTTTCAACGCTCCATCGCGGCTTTCCCCTTGGAGTCCCTTTAAATTTTCATAATCTCTTATCAAGTCCGGCCTTTCACGACGCAGGGCATCCCGCACGTTGTCCAATCCGAGGTTGAAAGCGGCTTGAGTATTGAATCCGCCGGTTTTCCAGATATATTTCTTTTTCGTATGGGTTTTCCTGTAATGGATAAATCCCCCTACGGACAGTCCGGCGGATGGGAATACCGCCACGAGAGCGTTCATGTACGACCCGCCAAAGTAGGGCGCCGTCGCCTTGTTCGCGGCGCCTCCGAGGCCCCACAACCTGAAGTAGGCGAGATTGATCCTGTAGATCCTGTCACGGAAGGATATGAGTTCGGATTCCCTTTCGACGGCAGGCAGAGTCATCAGCCGGTCATAATCCCTCATGAGATCCGGCGCATGACGGCGCAACATGAACCTGACGCTGGCAATCCCGCGCTCCTCCGATGTCCAATCCAATTCGAACCCCAACCTGTCCAGACCCGCATCGGAAAACACGGACGTCACGGCATTGATATAACTCCCCCCGAAATAAGGCGCGACCCTGTGACTGGAAGCCCCGCTCAAACCCCATACCTTGAAGTGGGCGTTCTTGATCCTATAGGCCTTATCTCGAAACAGGCGGAGCGCCAGTTCCCGTCCGCCATCCGCCGCCGAAATTGCCTTTTCATACTCCTCGATCAAATCAGGCCGTTCGCGCCTCAAAGCGGCGCGCACGTTCTCGATCCCCTGCTCACGCGTCGTCCATGTGAGATCGTCTCCGTCTCTTTCGAATTCGTCGCCCCCATTATCCATGAACGAGACCATCGCAGCCAGCGCGGGAATCCATGTGAGCCACGTGTAAACATTCCTGAAAACCGCGTCCAGCAACTCCGACCAGGTCTGGAACGGGGCGATCATGGCAAGTAAGCCGCCAAGAAGTCCGACGATATCAGAGTAAACTGGCAGGTCAATACCCATCATGGATGCAACCTTCGGGGCGATCATGGCCGCCAATCCTGCCGTCAAGGCCTCAAGATTGAGCTTATAGCCCTTTCCTTTCTCGGTGATGCCGGCCCTGCGCCTGACGCGCTCGAAGGTTTCCCGATTCACTTCCATGCTCAATTCCAATTCATCCATGCCCGGCATCGTTCTCTCTTCCGGCTTTCCCAACAATCCGTGCGCGGCCAGGTCATCCACCCAGTTCTTATTCAGATTCCGCTGCGAAGGAAACTTTTTGACAGCCGTGACGTCCGGATACCTCAAGAGAAGCTCCAAAATCATGGCTGCCGCCAAGCCCGGCGGGGCGCTGTCCATGACCTGGAATTCGTGAACGGAAATGGCCTCCGTCTCGAACGTCTTGTTATGGCTGAACTGCAAGCGCGCGATGGGGGCCCCGCCGTTCTGAACGACGGACAGCACTTGGCCGTCGATTTTTATCCTGGGATTTCCCGGTTCGGACGGCTCCTCAATGAAAGAGACGTTATTGAGCAGAAATTGATATCCGTTGTTCTTTTCTCTGATTTTTTTCCATGTCAGCGCCCTGTCCAGCAGGTTCCCGAGCAACTGAATCCTGCGGTTCGCAGACTTAAGTTCCTGTATCGTGAAAGGCGGGCGGAAATCAATATTTCTGGAATTCCAATAAGCCACCAGCCATTCGCCCGCCACCTCCTCCGCGATCTGCCCCCGGACCTCGCCGGACCGGACCTTGCCATCCAGCCCCCTGACCAATCCGTCGAGAACGCCTTCGCGGAGGATGTCACCCGTCGTAAGATCGGCCATGACCCCGCCCCTCATCACCCGGACCGTTTCCCCGGTGTTCGGATTCCTATAAGGGACCTCAAGCGAAATCATGCCGCGATTCTCCTCCAGCCATTTCAGACTGAAAAGATAGTCAAGGAATTTTGGAATGGAGACCCTCGCCTCCCGGCCTCGTAGAGCCGTCATGATGACTTTGGGGCCGGCGGCCTTGAATGAAAGAGTATTTTCATGGACTTTCTCCAGATATACGCGCTCCAAGTCCAGGGCGGCCTCGCCGGCGTTCACGTTAAAACCGTGGAGCATGCTCTCGCGTACGGGGTCATAATGATACGTCAGGAACGAAACGATCTGCGCGATGACTTCCCGCATGTCGTCCGAAGTCAAGGCCTTCCCCGAAAGCAGCGGATTTACCCCTTTCAAAACCATAATTCCAGGTTGGATTCCCGACCCTTCGGGGAACCGGTCGATGTACGTCACGTACCCCAAGGCCCCGACATTCAAAAACCGGCTCGTATAGAGGCCGACACGCCCCCTGATGGTCTCGGCGGTGAATCGACGGCCGACAGGAACGGCTCCGCTCCCCATTTTGAGTTCGGACAATGATTCAAACTCGATTTTCAATCTGTCGGATTTTTCCTTCGTATCTTTTGCCATCGCGATTGAAAAAATCCCCGTCTTGCCCTGTCTTGTCTTGAAGACCAAGGCAAACAGGTTCGAATCGACACCCGCCTGATAGCGCACAACGCGGACCGGATAGTCGATGTCATGCATATCGACTCCAAGGTTGTCTTTAAGCGTTGCTGACAACGGGTTCTCGTCGCCGTCCATTTTTTCAATCAAATCCCGAAGGACATCACACGATTCCATATAATTAAGGTCGCTGAATTCCAATGGTTCCCTCGCCTGATCGGACGGCAAAAGCCAATGGTCAAAATAAAATGTTTTGCCGGTTTGGGAGATAGAAGCCGCGTGGTCCGCCGCGGCCCATCCGGAGATTCGCTTCAGCTTCACGATATAATAGACGCGCCGCCAATCCGTTTCATCAGATTCCAGGGCGTAAAGTATCCTGTCGAGTTTCGGCTTTAGCTCTTTATCGCTGGCAAGCAGGTATGCCAGGTCAGCCGCGAATATAAGATATTCCTGCATGCCGGCGGCTCTTTTGACCGCGTATTCCCAGAACGATTCCGTCTCCTCGTTCTCAATGAGGGTTTTAAGCTGGTCTAAATGATCCTCCATTAAGTTCTCCCGCCAAACTCCGGCTTCCCGCGGCCGTTTTATCGATTCGACAAATCTCCTTATGGTCTGCGCGACCGCTTTATCCCATGATCCGGCGACGGTCCGCGCCATACCCGAAAGCGCGCGTCCCGCGAGATTCGCCGCGTCGACCAGCCAGGGCATATGGCCTATACGCGAACCGAATAGTCTCTGTTGTGGCACAACCTGATCGGCTGGGACAAAGAAATTGAGGCTGACCGTGGCCCTCCTCCAATTAGGGAAAGCGCTCTGATACTTACGAACGGGCACTAGACCCGCTTCCCCGGCTATGGCCAGATAATCCTTCATCGTGTGCAGGTATTGGTCCGCCAACAGATGGGTCAGGGAATAACTGGTGTCGAGAGTCCAGCCGAGAAACCGGACGGCTATGCTTTCCGGAACGGTGTGGAGCTCAAGAACCAGCATGCCGCCTTTGGCTATCTTGGCCCACCTCTTGAAATGCTCCAGCAAGCTCTGCTCGGCCATGTGGTTCGGAATCACGTAACCCCAGGAGGCGAAAGCCCCCACAGGGTCATTCCTCCTCCTTTCCGCCGCGGGGATGTCCTCCGGGTGGCTGAAAGGCCGGTTGTGATCCAGGAAGGAACGCACATGGAGCAGTTTGTTCGTGTCGATCCCGTTATCGGCCAATGTTTTCGCATACCCCTCCGTGTCGTTGATGTCTGCGAAAACGACGAGATGGTTGGGTATATTCGCGGCGGTCAAAGCTTTTTCGGTCTCTTCCCTTGATATTTCATTGAAATCGGCGCCGACGATCTTGAGAGGAGGGACCAAGCCCTCTTGCTCGGCTTGCCAGCGCTTTGTCTTCTTGTATACTTCGTAGAGGTGTTTAAGCAACGTGCCGTCCCCGCAGCCCATGTCGGCGATGCCCTGCAGTTGATTATTAAAATCGTCGTTGTTGAACAGATCGAAGATGACATCATCTATCTGTTTAAAGTAGGTCGCGTGGCTTGCGCCGCTCCCGAGTATGTTCAATAGCCGGTTCACCAGGGTCTCATGCCCTTCTTTATCTTTCCTGGAAATCTCATTCATATCGCCGAATAGAAAATCGTCCAGGATGGCGAACGTATTCATGTAGGACACAGGCACGCCGTACGACCAGGCTCTTCCGGCGGCGTTAACGCCTTCGGGGGTCAACAGGACCCCTTCACCACCGTCAATCCGCGCCCATCCCTGGAGCCGAAGGAGTTCAAAGCAGGACCGGAGACAGCTCTCGTTCGCGTTGAATTCTCCGGCCATCTGCCGAATGGATAGAGGTTCATCGCCCTTCCATCTCAAAAGGGCGTCGAAAATCCCCAAAATCTCCTTTTTTTCCTTCCTCTCCTCCCTGTCCTCATACAGTGAATCCTTCAAGGCGAGCATGGCGGGTCCGATAAGGGTCCCGGTGAGATGATTGATGACCTGGTCGCGCACCTTGCGTTCCATGCGGGTCTTCCCTTCGGGTATGTCCCATTGACGCTTTGCAAGCTCCACCAGTTTCCCAAGTTCCTCAATGGCAGGGGGATCGCGCGGACCATGAAGCAGAAGGTCATGCATTTTCATCAACTTTGGGATGAAATCATGGACCCGGGCGTATTGTTCAGCATGGGCGAGCGCCATCCTGCCTCTGGGCGTGAGGGAGAACCGCATCTCGTTGGTCCCGGGAACGCCTCGGCGCTTCAGCCAGCCCTGGGACGCCATGGACCGCAGGACTCCGTGCACATAACCCTTATTCCCGCCGAACTCAACGATGACGTCTTTCATGGAGACCGAGTTATTTTTCATCAATTTATCAATGATCTTTCTCTTGTACAGAACGCCCACCACGGAACTGAATCCTATCCCATCCACGTTCTTGACGATCTGGTTGAATACGGCGTTACTCATCATGTCGCGTTTCGTGACGGTCTTCATTGCCAGGTTATTGAGCCGGGCATGAGGGAGGGTCGCCAAAAGAAGTCCGGCCAGGATATTCACGATAAGAGGGCCGGCCGGGTTCATGAAAAAGACCAACGGCCCCAGAAGACTCGTGCTGGCTACGAGAGCGGCTTTGGAGGCCTTCTGCCAGTTCGTATGGACCTTTTGTTCGGAATGGTGGATGACGCCGGTGATCTTGTGAAGGAGGGTCAATAAAACGTAGGCGGGAGCGTAGAAATATCCTGCGAACCTGGCCATATCGGCGTAAGGCGGCCCTTGCGGAGTGAGGCCGAAGAGATACAGCATCAGCGCCCCTGTGACCCCAAAGATCAATCCCTCCAAGATGCCTATCCGCCAGAGAGCGTCCTTCGATTTCCCCGGGTCCAATGACACCCACCTCTTCCAGAACCCCATCGCGCCGGGGGCGATGCCGGTTTCACCTGTATAATCTTCTATCGCCACCCAGTAGTTACGGCCCCCAAGCGTAAGAGATATGCTCCCGCCTATTTTTGCCGCTTTTTTGAGTTTTTCTGCTTCCGCCTCCGCGTCATTATTGTCATCCGGCAGGCGGGTGATCCTGGCGACAAGAGGCCAACCATCCAGGACGTCTTTGTCGTTGATGAATGCGCGGTCGATCCTCAATACATTCCCGCCCTCCGCCCCCAGATCGGACACTTCCACCAGCCGCAGGGGACCGTCCACGTTCAGGTCGTAGGAATCGCCGCGCAGCGCATAAAGGGAATCTCCTATCATGCCCGGGTTCACATGCAGGGCGGCATCGAGGACTCGCAGGAATTCCGGATCTATATTCATCCCGACGATCTTTGGAGCGCGACCGATCCGTCTCGCAGGCCTTGCCTGGACTTCGGTTGCGCCCTCCATAGGCAAGGCAAGTTGGGAAACAGGCAGTTCTTTTGGCTCACTGATTTTATCCAACCTTCCATTGTGCGTCTCCAAAAGCCATTCCATCCTTGTGCCATCCTTCATGGTGACAGTCAGCTTATAATTGACCTGAAGCATGCTGGGATCTGCAAGCGCCCCCTGAAACTTCTCTTTGCCCAACTGTTCCCGCCAGATGGCGTAGAGCGTCTTTGCATTCTGCCTTGAAAAGCTTCCCTTGGGCAGGCCCATTATGGTCGGGAGGACCTGGCGAAGCGTGTCTTCCGACACTCTTTCCGGTTCAGCGAGCTCTCTGAAAAGTTTTCTTCGGTGTATCTCGTTCAGACCGTTATTGGATGACTCGACGAATAAGACCTCGGCTTTTTTGACATCCCCTACGTCCATGGGGATTTTTCCGGCCTGGATCAATCCCTTGACCTCATCTATCACTTCGATCGGGACCGTTCCTCTGCGGTTATAGGAGAGGGGGATGCCGTATTTGACCGGTTGACCTCTCGGCTTGCCCCGGGCCAGCGCCATTCCGCCAATAAGAGGCAGCCCCGCCGCGATTGTCCCAAGGACCCCCGCGATGAAAGACGCGTCCGACAGCCATTCCGGCATATC
>MGUQ01000028.1:10370-11809 GCA_001799975.1 Elusimicrobia bacterium RIFCSPLOWO2_01_FULL_54_10
CCTCTTCGATGAAATCCTCCCTCGCCAGCCGGGTGAACCGCCATTTGCCCTGCGATTCAAAGAGGTAAGGCATGTCGAGATTCACGGCCATCGGGTCGTTCCGGAACTCCAGTGGAGCCACGAGGCCGTCATCCACGGCGGCCAGGACGTCCCCCGGCGCCGCATGTCTTAATATCGCCGCCCGGTACTCTGGGTCCGAGCGGAGGTATATAAATTTTGTTCCGGGATATTTGTCCACCATGACCGTGACGCCGTCCGATTTGGCTCGAGGCAACTCACCCATTGTAAGATAGTCCTGGTCATAGATACTGATATCAACGTTCTGAACATTGATTTTCAATTCGTCCGCGAGCTCGATGAACCGCTGTTTGATTTGTCCGGACTTACGCAATCTTTCGCGTTCCAGCCAATCGTCGTCCTCTCCTGTCTTTAGCGTCAAATGAGTGATCATAACCACCTGTTTGACCTGGGGGAACGCCCGGATCAATCCCAGGACCGTCAAAACGTCGTCGCCCGACGCGGGATAAACGATCCGGCTCACCCGGCCGGACAGGTCCCCGAACCGGTTCCGCAAACCCTTGACGATCTCCTCGGTCCTCGCCGCGTACGCCTTCTGGTCCGCCAGGTCCCTCGCCTGCATCTCGTTTGGAGGCATCAGCCCCCTTGAGGGAGGAGGGGCGGCCTTCCGAGCGATATTTGCTGCGAAATACGGTCCCTGGTTGTAGCCGAATTTGGCATAGCCGCTCTCTAATTCTCTAAGAACTTTGTCTTCTGCGCCCCCGACGCTATGAATTGAGCCGAGACCAGCCGATTTAAGGTCATTGGGCAGATTATTACGATCATCGGTAATGATGAATCCTCCCGCTTTGAGATGCCGCCCGGACAGGTCCTGGATGACCTGACCGGCCAATCGGGGATCTTTAGGGGTTTCCTCGTTCTTCGCCTTCACGAGCAGGAAATCAATCCCTCCTTGAGGGAGATATTTCTCATAATCCCCCACGCTTTCATATCTGGTCTTGCCGACGAATGTGATGCTGCGGACCCGATCCCTCCAGATGAAACTGATATTATAAACGTTGGGGGCAGGAAACCGGTTGATAAATACGTCTTTCGCACCCATGACTTCAAGCTCTTTACGGATGAAGGGCTCAAGCCAAACGGCACTGTCATTCCCGGGCCTAAGGTCCTGGTTGTACCAATGTCCGTTCCTGTTGCGCTGCTCCAAAGCTTCATCTACACGTTTTGGGTCAACTTCCGCACCTCTCCTGCGAAAGTCGGATTGGTCCACGAAAATGAATTTATCCGCGTCGGTGGCGAGGAAAGGCGTGGCGACGTCCGGCCCGGAAGCGATGTAAAGCCCGGCCTTGCCCTTCCCCTCCGCGCGGGAGGGGTTGACCAGGTCCCTCACGCGGGCCAGGTAATCGTAGTTGACGCGACCG
>MGUQ01000028.1:11824-13693 GCA_001799975.1 Elusimicrobia bacterium RIFCSPLOWO2_01_FULL_54_10
AGCCGGTGAGCGCGCGCACGACGTTTCTCAAAGGCCAGCCAAGATAACGGTTGTACATCCTGTGCGTCTCAACTGCGGCGCCGAAGAAAACCGCGTAGAGTAAGGGAGCAACACCCGATGTCCAGCCGGGCAGGAGCGGTTCGAGGATGAAGAAAAGGTAGAACGGCAGGTGAAATACGAGGCCGGACGCAAAAACCTGGCCGAGGTAAGGAAGCGGGGAACGGCTCCCATCGAACCGCAAGAATCTGAAACGGTAGGATTCCAGATTGCCCATTCCTCCGGCCCTCTCCGGCAGCCACACGCCGCCCCGATGCAGGTAGAGGAATTCGATTTGCGAGAGGACGCTTAAAACGATCCGCGTGATCATGTCCAGGTCGATGCCCAGATACCCCGAAAAGACCCGCAGGGCGAGGATCGGCCCAAGGACCAGGAGCGGCTCGAACCACGGAGCCACCTTGAATATGGCGATGGGTAGGAGCTCTTCGAACGCCGCCCCCTTTCTCCCGAAATACGTTCCCGGCCAGACCCGGTTCATGAACCTGGTGAACGCCAAGGTGACGCCGGCCGCGGCAAAAGGCGGTTGAGCAATCTCCCCGGCGGCAGGCGGGCCCAGCTTATCCGGCACTTCGTCGATTTTAAGAGTCAACTGATCATGTCTAACGGAATTATGAAAGTAGAGGGTCACGAATGTGCCCCGATAGGGCACCTGCTTGATCTCCGCCACGGTGGCCGGCCCATGATCGGCGTGCATGATAAGGTCGCCGGGGTGATATACCGTCCCGTTCAGGGAGAACTCGCCTCCCGGCACGACCGGCACGCTCACGGCGCTCCGGGCGGAAGCGACCGGCTCCTTGGAATATTTCCTCCAGCCCAATTCCGGGTCGTTCTTGATCGGTTCCGGCAGGATCCCGTAAAGGATGGCCGTCCGCAAGATCTCGTCGGGACCGACCACTTCCTTGTAAAAGCGCATCTGACCCGCGTCTCCCGGATAATTTTTACGCAGAGTTTCGATGGGAGTTTCAGAAAGTTTTTTGTAGAACAGGGCGACGGTTTCCGGCGTCATCGTGCTCATCACGAGCTGGCTGATCCAGTAGCCGTCCGCCTTCCCCGCTTGAGACAAGACCTGCACGAACGCCTTGACCCTGTCCAGGCCGCTCTTATGCACGACGACGTCGAACATCTGCGTTCCGTTGAAAACGTGCTTGCCGTCTATCTTCAAATCGAAAAGATAGGACAGCTTGTCGATCCTGTCATGAAGATTGGCCGGCGATATCTCCCCCAGGCGCCCCAAAAGCGACCCGGAGGCAAAGACTCTCTTCCCGTCCCTCCTCAAATTTCCAAGAATCCGATCGATATTTATCTGGGCGGCGTTGGTGATTTTTTCGGTATCTTGCTTCGCCAAATCCGCCCGGACTCCATCAATCGCCTCCTTGACCGTGGTCTCTTTAAGGACGCTGGCCGGGGCGGGAACGGGGAGCCAGAAGAATGTGTCCGGGGCGGCGGATTTCAGGATTTCCGGAAGATTCACGATGAAATGCAGGGAAATATTGAGCGCAAATCCCGTTAAGACGCTCACGGGGAGCGAATCAAACTGCCCAAGGAACGGTATGGATCCCCCCATGAACGAAACAGCAGGGGCCGTCAGGACCCCTGCCAACACTATGCCGACCGCGAAAAGCGCCAACCTCTGTCCGAAAGACCTTCCCTTATGAGCGCCGCTGAAGACGTAGCCGCTCGCAAGCGACCAGAGCACCCAGCCCGCCGTCATGGCCTGGGATGCGCCTGAAATCATGCCAGCCGCCAGGGCCAATGAACCCGCGAGCCCGATCAATCTGGAATAAGGCGCCTCGCCCACCCGTTCCGCAAGGT
>MGUQ01000028.1:13710-15615 GCA_001799975.1 Elusimicrobia bacterium RIFCSPLOWO2_01_FULL_54_10
CCCGTTCCGCAAGGTCCGGCCGCCCCGCGCGCTCGAGCGCCCCCTGCGCCAGCGGACTCGCGTACGCTCCAAGGAGCGGGATATGATAAACGACCTCCCAGATAGGGGCAATAGCGGCATAGGCCGCCCCCAGGACAGAGGCCGTGCCGCCCGTTGGCCCCATATCGTTAATCATGCGAGCAACTTCCAATATTTCTTTGCCGGAGGGAAAGCCATCCGGCACCAAACCGGAAATCACCTGCTCAAATTCATTCAATTTTCCCAGGACTTCACTGTCGGGCATTCCCTTGCGAAGCCAATTCCAAGCCATCTTGATGGCGCTGTCTTGCATGATTATTTTCACAGCCGGTAGATAACTGGTTTGGAAGTTTAAATCCTTAGCGATATCTCTAGGGACTTTATGAAAGAAAACAAAACTTTTGATCCTTCTCTTATACTCATTAATTCTTTCTATTTCGGGGTTATCAAGAACGCCATTGTCGATCGCCGGTTTTGATGGAGGGGGTGAAATCCGTTTGTTTTTTGTTCGAGTGATCTTTCCACCGTCCGCCGGTTTTTTATCGTTGGGGTGACTTAGCAGCCCGCGGACCTCGCCTAAAATGAAAGTCATCATTTTCTCTTTGACTTCTCCGGAAAAGTATATCTTAACGAGATCGCGGCCTCTCTCGTCTTTCCATACATTTATGATGGTGCCCTCACCCATTCGGGAATGAACGACTTCTTCACCCGCATTTATTATCCTTCCATTCAGCTCAAATGAACCGGAGTCGACGGCAGGATCATCCTCATTTAAAATCATGACGCTCCGAGCGCTCCCGATTCGTCTCCAGTTCAACTGCTTCATGCTTTCCCAGATATCCGGCCGCATGAGTTTGATGATGACCTGCAATATGACCGGCAATGGTTTGCTTCCGACCGTCATTTGGTAGAATCTGATTTGGCCCTGGTCGCCATGATAATCCTTCATGAGGGATTCTAGAGTGGTTTCCTTAATGGACTTGACGAAGTTCCTTACCATTTCCGACGTCATGCTGCTGGCAGCCAATAGCGAGATGATATTCCCAACCGGTCTTCCCGTAGGCGCCAAAATGCTTATGAATTTCTCGATCTCCTCCCGTCGTTTATAGCTCGAGATAATTCTGACAGCTTGCGTTCCATTTAAAACATAGCCGCCATCATATTTGAGACCATAGAGGTAAGGCAAAAGCTCGATTCTTTCTTTTAACCTCCCGGTAGTAATCTTATAACGATTGAAGGACTGATTTATCGTATCGTCGAAAATATAGCTTTCCCCATTTCTGTTAATGCCGTGCATAATTCTTTTAAACTCTTCTTTAGCGGTGCTGTTCAATTCCGGTCCCTGGTTTTTCTCGAGTATCTCGATTATCGATCGAACCGCCTCTTCTACCTTTTCATTTTTCTCAATCGTCAGACGTCCTTCCCCTAATTGCCCATCGGGAATTGAGAGCGGCGTCTCCCCATCTCTCCGGCTTTCATCGTCCAGGATGGACGCCGGAGCGATCCTTTCCGGAAGCCAGTCCAGCCACCTGGGAGCGGACGGCCTCCAGGCGTTGTAGATGGTCGCGCCTGAATTGTAGGCGAAATGGAACAACCCGCCCACAATCAAACCGTACGCAATGACGCCAAAGAAGGTTGCCGGCGCCAATATCCCCCATAACATCCACACTGGAACACCTGGAGCCATGAGGATATTTGAGAGAAAAGGCGCCATAAAGACCGCTGGAAGCCATGTCGCCCCGGGCAGGAGAAATCGCACTTTGGAGTATTTCATGTCCGGATGCGCCCCGCTATAGACATATCCCATCGCAAGGACCCAGACCGCGTATGCGAGGTGCATCAACCCGGACATGTCGAACACGCCGAGCAACAACCCCGCAAGCAGGG
>MGUQ01000029.1:0-564 GCA_001799975.1 Elusimicrobia bacterium RIFCSPLOWO2_01_FULL_54_10
AAAGATTTCGCGATCTACTCGCTGAAAAACCGCCTCACAACGGAGTCCCTTTTGTCCGGCGAGACTTTCTCCCGCCTGCAAAACCTGCAGGCGGAAGCTCACAAGCGAACCCGGGAACTTGAGAAGGTTAACCAGGACTTAAATAATGCCCAGGAGAAACTAATGCGCACTGAAAAATTGGCCGCCATCGGACAATTGGCCGCCTCGGTCAGCCATGAGCTTCGCAATCCTCTGGGGGCCATCCGCAATGCCATCTATTACATTCGAGAGTCTTTAAAAGGAGCCCAGATCCTCAAGAAAGATCCGGAGCTGGAAGAATTTATTTTATTGGCCGATAAAGAAGTGTCCCGGGCAAATCAAATCATCGGCGACCTCCTCGATTTTTCCAGATCCATCAAACTCCTTCGGGGGCTCACGAATATTGCCGTGGTGCTCCGTGAAACCCTGAAATCCCTGGAGATTCCTTCAAACGTAAAAATTCAAGTGGACGCCGCCCCGGATCTTCCTCAAGTTCTTGTTGATCCCGGGCGCATGGTTCAGGTTTTTGCCAATCTCATCCTGAAC
>MGUQ01000029.1:574-9929 GCA_001799975.1 Elusimicrobia bacterium RIFCSPLOWO2_01_FULL_54_10
CGGGGAGCTCAGAATCACCGCCGAAGCGGATAACCCCGAAGGACGGGCGCAGCTCTCCATTAAATTCAAGGATTCGGGAACAGGGATCCCGCCTGAAATTAAAAACAAGATTTTTGAGCCGCTGTTTACAACCAAGGCCAAAGGCACGGGCCTGGGCCTGCCCATCTGCGCTTCCATCATTCAAGCGCACAATGGCACGATTGCGGTGGAAAGCGAAGACGGGAAGGGCGCGGCCTTCACGATCCGGCTGCCGTTGGCATGAAAATAAGGAGGAGGAAAGAATGCAAAAAAAGATATTTTCAACCTATTTTGAAACCGACCATGACCGCTTGGACTTGCTGTTTCGACATTTTCAGGCGCACAAGAAGTCTGATTTTCCCAGGGCGAAATCCTACTTTAGAAACTTCTTGCGGGGCTTAAAAAGGCATATCGCCTGGGAATTGGAAAGGATCCATGACAAAGTTCACGCGCAAAACCCGGCAAGCGATGCGGAAGAAGGCGCTCTCTTGGAAATCCTCGGCCAACACAACAGGAAAGAAGAAAGTTTCCTTTATCCGGCCATTGACGAACTGGTGACGGAGCAAGACGCTTCGGACTTGTTTGTTGCAATGGAAGAAATACCGGAAGAAAAGTACATGGCATGCTGCGGGCCGCATGCTCATTAATACGCCAATATTAAGGAGGGTCGTCCATGAACTTATTTGAAAAGAAAATAAACCGCAGGGAATTTTTCAGATATGCGGGTACGGGAGCGGCGGCCCTGATGGCTACAGAGCCCCTCTTCGCCCTCCTTAAACCCGTCGTTTCCATCGATAATCCCCTGGATTATTATCCCGAACGCGGTTGGGAGAAGATTTACCGCGACATGGCGAGTTTCGATAGCTGGTTCACGTTCCTCTGCGCGCCCAACGACACCCACAACTGTCTGTTGAAGGCCTACGTTAAGAACGGCGTGGTCATCTATTTGGGACCTTCCTACGGCTACGGGAAGTCGGAGGACGTTTACGGCAACAAAGCCTCTCACCGCTGGGACCCTCGCTGCTGTCAGAAGGGGTTGGCGCTCATCCGGAGAATTTACGGGCCGCGCCGGGTGAAATATCCGTCAGTCCGTAAGGGGTTCAAAGAATGGGTGGATGCGGGGTACCCTCGCGGGGAGAACGGTAAAGTCGATCCGAAATATTTGCAGCGCGGCAAGGAGCCCTTTGTCCGGGTCAGTTGGGATGAAGTCTTCAAGATCGTTGCCAAAACCATGGACAATGTCGCCAGAACTTATGACGGTGAAAAGGGCGCAGAGAAACTTTTAGGCCAAGGCTATGATCACGATATGGTGGAAGTGATGCACGGCGCCGGAGTGCAGGTTTTAAAGCATCGCGGCGGCATGCCTCTTCTCGGGGCCACGCGCATATTCGGGATGAACCGGTTCACCAATTCCCTGGCGCTTTTGGATGCCAATATCCGCGGCGTGGAACCGGAAAAAGCTCTCGGCGGCCGAGTGTGGGACAGCTACTCATGGCACACGGATCTGCCTCCCGGACATACCATGACCTGCGGCCACCAAACGATTGAGTTTGATCTGGCCATGGCGGAGCATGCGAACATGGTAATCTGTTGGGGCATGAACTGGATATCCACCAAAATGCCCGACGCTCATTGGCTCACCGAGGCCCGTCTCAAGGGCACAAAAGTCGTGACGGTAGCCTGCGAGTATCAGTCCACGTCAAACAAGGCGGACAAAGTCATTGTGGTCCGTCCCGGGTCGGATCCAGCCCTCGCTCTCGGTCTGGCGAATATTATTATGTCGGAAAATCTTTATGACGTGGATTTTGTGAAAGGCCATACGGATTTGCCCCTGCTGGTTCGTCTCGATACCCTCAAACTTCTGAAACCTGAAGAAGTCATTCCAGGCTATCACAATAAAGTCTTGCGGAATACCCGCATGCTAAAGGAGGGCGAAAAGCCGGGCCTGCCCATCACTCATGAAAAACAAATTGTGACGGACAAGTTGCGCCAGGAATGGGGCGATTTTGTGGCCTGGAATACCGAGTCCAAGTCTCTTGAAGCAGTCACCCGTGACGACGCCGCCACCGCAAAGACCTGGGCTCTGGAAGGGAAATTTACGGTAAAAACTCTTGATGGAAAAGAGGTGAAGGTTCGGCCCGTGTTTGACCTTATTAAGGAACATGCCAGCCATTTTACGCCGGAAGCGGTGGCCGAGCTTTGCCACGTTGACAAGGACGCTGTCCTCTGGCTTGCCAGGGAAATTGCAAAAAATAAAACCAAAACCTTGATCGCCATCGGAATGGGACCCAATCATTTCTATAACAACGACCTGAAAGACCGCCTGACATTTTTGGTCTGCGCCCTTACCAAAAACATCGGGTTTCCCGGCGGGAATATCGGTTCCTATGCCGGCAACTACCGAGGCGCCTATTTTAACGGACTGCCGACCTATTTGCTGGAAGATCCGTTCCATCCGGAGCTTGATCCAAAGAAAACTCCAAAAACAAAATACTATGCAAAATACGAATCCGCTCACTACTTTAACTATGGTGATCGCCCCCTGCGCATCGGCAACAAGAATTTCACAGGAAAAACTCACATGCCCACCCCCACAAAAACCATGTGGTTCTCTAATGGAAATTCCATTCTCGGAAACCTGAAGTGGCATCATGACGTGGTGATGAACACTCTGCCCAAAATCGAGATGATTATTGCCACGGACTGGTGGTGGACTGCGTCTTGTGAATATTCCGACATTGCCTTTGGCGTGGATTCCTGGGGCGAATTCAAGTTTCCTGATATGACTGCGGCTGTGACCAATCCTTTCTTTCAGATGTTTCCCAAAACACCCTTAAAACGTCTTCACGATACGCGCGGCGACATCGAAGTTCTGGCCGGAGTGGGAAAGGCCCTGGCCGAGGTGACGGGCGACACCCGTTTCATCGATTACTGGAAGTTTGTCCACGAAGATAATGTTGAGGTCTACATGCAGCGGATTGCGGATAATTCAACCGCCCTCAAAGGATATAACATTAAAGAAGTTCACGAGAATGCAAAAAAAGGCATTCCGGCTCTTCTGATGACGCGCACCTATCCCAAATACATGGGCCACGAGCAATCGGTTGAAAAAGAGGCCCATTACACCAAATCCGGACGTATGGAATTCTACCGTGATGAAGATGAGTTCATTGAGTATGGAGAAAATATCCCCGTGCATCGCGAGCCGGTGGACGGGACTCACTACGAACCCAACGTCATCGTTTGCGGAACGAAAGATTTGATCCGGCCTAAGCAGCTTAAGGATTACGGGATCATGAAGGACGATCTCGGCACGGAAACGCGTCAGGTGAGAAACGTCATATACAGCCCGACCGAAGTCATCAAGACGGCGCATCCTTTGAGAGCCCAGGGGTTCACGCACATTTATATCACGCCAAAGTTCCGCCACGGCGCTCACACCACGCCGGTGGACGTGGATTTGATCTCCGTGTGGTTTGGGCCATTCGGTGATTTTTACAGGCGCGACAAGCGTATGCCATGGGTTGGTGAAGGGTACGTGGACTTAAATCCTGATGATGCGAAAGCATTGGGTCTTGAAGATGGTGATTACGTCCATGTCGACGCCGATCCATCGGACAGGCCATTTCGCGGCTGGCAGAAAAAGCCCGAGGATTACAAAATTCACCGTTCCCTGATGAGGGTACGCCATTACCAGGGACTGCCGCACGGCGTCGCGCGAAGCTGGTTTCACATGTATGTGGCCACTTACGGTTCGGTCGAAGGGCACGAGAAAAACGCCGACAAGCTTGCCCGCAACCCGCGCACGGGATATCAGGCCATGTTCCGCTACGGCTCGCATCAATCCGCGACAAGGGCTTGGCTGAAACCCACCCTGCAGACGGACAGCCTGGCGCGCAAAGATATGTTCGGGCAAACCATCGGTAAAGGATTTGCCGCCGACATTCATTGCACCACGGGCGCTCCCAAAGAATCTTATGTGCGTATCGAGAAGGCCGAACCGGGCGGCGTTGAGAACGCTCTCTGGCGACCGGCTCTTCTCGGGTACAGGCCCGGATATGAGAACGAAATGATGAAAAAATATTTAAAGGGAGGCTTCTATGCCTAAGGTAAAAAACTGGCAGATCGGCCGCGAGCAGTTCTACAAATACGAAGGGAAGCTCCCCAAGAAGCAGATTGCCTATGTCTTTGACACCAACAAGTGCATCGCATGCCAAACCTGCACGATCGCCTGCAAAACGACATGGACCTCGGGCAAAGGGGAAGAGTATATGTTCTGGAACAACGTGGAAACCAAACCCCATGGTTTTTATCCTCTCGGCTGGGACGTTCAGGGTTTGGGAAAAATCGGGCCCGGCAACTGGACGAACGGAGTTTATCTGGGGAAGACGGTGTTTGAAGCCGCTAAGGAAGGTGAAGAGGTTGCCGGTTATCTTCCCCACGAGGAAGATTGGTCTCATCCCAACATGGGAGAAGATGAGCTTTCCAGTAAAATTGAGGACCGAGCAAGTTATGAACTGCCGCATTCTTCCTGGATGTTTTATCTGGCCCGCATCTGCAATCACTGTACGAACCCGGCTTGTCTCGCCGCCTGTCCGCGCAAAGCCATTTACAAAAGGCCGGAAGACGGCATTGTTCTCATCGATCAGGACCGCTGCAACGGTTACCAAAAGTGCGTGGCCGCCTGCCCCTACAAAAAACCCATGTTCAATCCGCAGACGGGAAAATCGGAAAAATGTATCGCCTGCTATCCCCTGATCGAAAAGGGCATCGCTCCCCGCTGCGTGCAAACCTGCATCGGGAAAATCCGCATGACCGGGTTCATCAACCAGCCGGAAAAAGCCGATGAAGACAACCCCATGGATTATCTGGTTCATGTGGCCAAAGTCGCGCTGCCTCTTTATCCGCAGTTTGGAACGGGACCCAACGTTTATTACATTCCGCCCATTCACGTGACTCATGAATATCTGCACCAGATCTTCGGACCCGGCACAGATCATGCCGTCGAAACCTATAAAAAACGTTCTGAGAAACTGGTCGGACTCCTGACCCTGTTCGGATCAACCGATCATTGGGTGGACAAATTCAAAGTCGAAAACGGCCAGGCTACGGGATATCAGAACGGTCAGGAGTTGGTCACTGTACCTGTGAAAGAACCTCTTGTGTTTCGGGCGATGAGAGATAAAGAGCGTAATGTTACCCGGCAGAGCGTAACGTAAGGGAGGTTCAATATGAATAATCCTGCATTGTCCCTGAAACAATCCTTCGTTCTGCATTTTCTCGCGGAAGCCTTCCAAAATCCTGATGCGCTTTGGGAGAAACGGTTTGTCTCCCTCTACGGAGACGCTCTCAAAGACGGTATTGAACTGCCGGCCTTCGACATTGAGAATTTAAGGGAGGAACACTTCCGACTGTTCGGTTCGGCGCCGACCTGTCCCATGGAGTTGACTCTGCACCTGGCGGAAAATCCTTTCGAGCAGGCCCGCATGATGGCTCATATGGCCGGCTTTTACAGGGCTTTCGGTTTGGAACACGGAGAGGGCGAGCGGTCCGACAATTTAAGCGTTGCCCTGTCCTTTCTATCTTTTCTGACTCTGAAGGAGCAAAATGCCGCCGATCGCCACATGGATGAAGCGAAGGAGATCACTTCAAAAGCGATCACGGATTTCGCGCGGGAATTTCTTTCGCCCGGCGTCGCGGCTTTTACCGGGAAACTCGCCAACCTGACGTCGAACGCTTTTTATTTGGCCCTGGCGGAAATTCTCCGGCGGGAAATTTTCGCCATTCAAGAGCCCCCCGCGGAGATCGTTTCCAACTGGGAGCCCAGGTCCAGCGAACTGGACGAAGGAGAGATATCATGCGGAAACTTAAATATTCCCTTGCAGTCGTAATCTTTTCCGTTGCCGTGGCGAACGGCGCGGAAATTTTTGTTCGGTCCAATGAGGTCAAGAAAATTTCCATGGACCCCTTCGACAAGGCCTGGAAGAAAGCCGCTTCATCGGCGGTGACTCTGATTCCCCAGACTTTCACCGTGCCCCACGGCGGCGGTTCCGTAAAGTTCGTGGAAGTCAAAAGTTTTTTTACTATGACAGATCTCTATGTCCGCTTAACTTGGGATGATAATTCTCGGAACGCTGCGCATGATTTTGGAGGGCGTTTTTCCGACGGATGCGCTCTGCAGTTTCCGGTTGAAGAGGGGATTTTGCCCTCTCCCTTTATGGGAGAAGATGGTCGCCCCGTCAACATCTGGCATTGGCGCGCCGCCAACAGTGAGGATAACCGTTACGAGAAAGCATATTCTGACTATCATCGGCCTGGCGCAATAGAGGAGCACGTTTTCTTCTCCACCAAACCCGCCCGGAGTCTCTATGCCGAGGGTTTCGGCACGCTCACTACAGGACAAGTTCAGGATGTGCTTGCCGCCGGTGTTTGGAAGGACGGTCGCTGGAGTGTGGTGTTCAAGCGCGCTTTAACTTCCCAAGAGGGAACGGCATTTATAAAGAACTCTTTAACCCCAATCGCTTTTGCTGTTTGGGATGGCGAGGATCAGGAGCGGGATGGCGCTAAATCACTTTCCCTTTGGCAGACGCTCATTCTGGGCGAGGCAAAGCCGGAGGAACTCAGGACGCCGGAGGTAAGGGGCGAGAGGATATTTGGTCGTTATGGTTGCGCCACCTGTCATGGGCCGGCTGGAAGAGGCGGAGTAAAAAATCTCAACGCCCAGGGCGGGGAAGTTCCGCCAATTTATAAAGTCAGAGAGGGTTTTACGGAAGCGGAGGTGGAACAGGTGATCCGTCTGGGCCGCCGTTCCGTTCCGGAAGACGCGAACGCTCCCATGCCGTCGCTCCGCATGAATAACTGGGGTTTAGTAATGAGCGAGGAAGAACTGCATGATCTGGTCAAATATCTTTGGACCCTCGCTCCCAAAGGCGAGGAGTGGTGATGTGAGAATTTTCATAATGAGGAGGTGTTGTAATGTTGCCTAACATAGGGTTTGGTGAGCTGGTTGTCATCCTGGGAATCGCGCTCTTGCTTTTTGGGGCCAAAAGGTTACCGGAAATTGCGCAGGGAATGGGACGGTCTGTGCAGGCATTCAAAAAAGGACTACGGGATACCATGAGCGAAGTGGAGGAAACAAAAACCGCGGCTTTGCCGCAAGATCAGAAGTTAGACCATAAGCAAGTCTAAGAAATTCGAGCAGTTAGATTCTCCGAGCTTGAAGACCTAAGGCTGAAAAGCTAAGGCTCTCAAGCCGCAAGGGTAAGGCGCGAAAGCGCTTTGCCTCTCGATTCTCCGGATTTTAGTCCGGAGGTCACTTGGAAAGGAGAAGCGGGGTTCGTGCTGAACCAGGCGCTTTTCATTCAAGTGAAAGGCCTGGTTTTTTGTTTGGGGCCGGAGCGGTTTGAATTGAGGTTATCCATCATTAATTCTGAGATGGTTTTTGCAGGCATTTAGCGATGCTGATTTGGCGAATCGGAATACAGGGAGGATTTTAAATTGTTATGAAAAAAATAAATGGAATGATCGCTGTTTTGGTCGCAGTTACAGGATTTTCTAACGCTGTCGGCGCTGTTGAGGTTAAGCCCGGAGGGCTGATGTTCGCTCATTACGAGTTTGTCGCCTCCCAGCATTTGCAGAATGGAACCACGACGCAAAACTACAGCGCCTTTGAAGTGAGCCGCATTTATTTGAATGCGGATGCCAAGTATGACGAAAAAGTCAGCGCGTTCGTCCAACTGGAAGCGAACCTCGCTTCGCGCGACGGTAAAAACAACCGGGTCTATTTGAAAAACGCGGAACTGCGTTTTAATTTCAATCCGGCGGCTAAAATTACAGCCGGGATTGTAGCCGCTCCCTGGCGAGGGTACGAGGAAGGCATATGGAAACAGCGCTTTGCCGCCAAGATTTTGGAGGATGTTGAAGGCCTCCTTCCGGCTTCAGACCGCGGGATCCGTTTCAACGGCAAGGTTCCGTTTCTGGCCTACGACGCCATGGCGGCAAACGGCGAAGGGACCGGAGGGGATGGAACTAGCGGAAACGAAACCACCACTTCAGACGCCGGAGGGAGGCTCAAGGATTATACCCTAAGACTTGCGATTTCCCCGCTGGAAAAACTGGGCGATGCGTTCAAGGGTTTTAAAATCAATGCGCTTGCACATAAGGGCGACAAAAATGAAAGCACAGTTAGGAACAGAATGTTTGCCGGACTTTCCTACGAGTCAAATCTCTTCAACTTTTCCGGACATTATTATAACGCGGACAACAGCGCGATAACGGCGCCGTCCCGCGGGGAAGGTTTTTCATTTCACGCGGTCGTGACGCCGGTTGAAAAATTCTGGCTCTTTGCCAGGTTCGACAAGTATGATCCGGACATTAATGTTGGCGGCGACTCCAGAAATCGATATTACTGGGGCGCGGGATATCAGGTGGTCAAAGGCGTCAGGATCGCGGTTGATCACCAGTATGTTGAACAGGAGAGAAGATCGACAACGCGTCAGGATGAAAGTATTTTATTTGTTCATACGGAGGCGAAATTCTAACGAAACTGGTCACAAAAGCAGGATGAAGTCATGGAAGTCGAAGGCAAGGTCATAGAAATGGGAAGGAGGTTAAGTTTATGATACCTAACTTGGGATGGGGTGAACTGCTGGTGATTTTGGTGATCGTGATTCTTCTGTTCGGGGCGAAGAGGATTCCGGATCTGGCCCAGGCGCTGGGCAAATCAATAAAAATATTAAAACAGAGTTTGATGGGAGATTCTTCCAGTGAAGATAAAGACAAGAAGGCCTAATACAAAACGGCGCCTTTTTTCCCATCTCGATCCGAAGGGAAAGGCGCAGATGGTGGACGTAAGCGATAAGCTTCCAACGCAAAGGACGGCCGAAGCGACGGGGAAAGTTCAAATGAAACCCAAGGTGGCCGGGCTCATTGGTTCCGGCAAAGTGCCCAAGGGAGATGTTCTGTCCGTCGCAAGGATCGCGGGGATATTGGCGGCAAAAAAAACGCATGAACTCATCCCTCTGTGCCACCCTTTAAAGTTAGAGGATGTTAGGATTTCATTCGCCTTAGTGAGGGAAGGCGTTTGGATCCGCTCGCAAGTCAAATGCGAAGGCAAGACGGGGGTGGAGATGGAAGCCCTCACCGCGGTGAGCGTGGCGGCACTCACGATTTACGATATGTGCAAAGCCGTGGACAAGGGCATGGTCATTGGTCCGGTTTGTCTGACACTAAAATCCGGAGGCAGATCCGGACTTTATGTGAGGAAAGAACAATTATCTCGGGAAACCGGGAGCTTTGAGTGGCAATAAAACTACTTTTCTTCGCCCAGTGCGCGGAC
>MGUQ01000029.1:9948-10433 GCA_001799975.1 Elusimicrobia bacterium RIFCSPLOWO2_01_FULL_54_10
AGTGGATTGCTCCACGCCCCAACCGTTGGTCGATCTGCTGAGACAAAACCCTCGGCTGCAACCGTTGCTGGAACATCGCTCCCTGTTGAAAGTGGCCGTCAATCAAAAGTTTACCGGATTCGAAACGGAGGTCAAAGATGGAGACGAAATCGCTTTCCTTCCCCCCTTCAGCGGCGGATGATTGCGTCCGCCTGACGGACGCAAAACTTGATCTGCAAGGCCTGATCGAGAAAGTCCAGGGGCCCGGATACGGCGCGGTGGTCACTTTTTCCGGATGCGTTCGGGATACGGAGAAAGGCCGGGCGATCCAATCCATCACTTACGAGGCGTACTTTGAGATGGCGATTCAGGAAATGAAAAAAATTGCTGTTGAGGCCGAAACCCGGTGGCCGGTTCGAGTCGCTTTGGAGCATCGCACGGGGGAAGTTCCCGTTGGCGAGTCCAGCGTCGTGATTGCCTGCGGCGGGGCGCACCGGCAGGAAGCT
>MGUQ01000029.1:10478-20588 GCA_001799975.1 Elusimicrobia bacterium RIFCSPLOWO2_01_FULL_54_10
GGCGTTTTGACCGTAAGCGACCGGTCCTTCCAGGGAGAACGCGAAGACCGGGGCGGCCCCGCTCTCAAAAGCGTGGTGAGCGGGATGGGATGGCGGATCGGGGTGGAAGCCATTGTCCCAGACGAGATCGAAAGGATCCAGAAAACAATTTTGAATTGGACGGACGAAAAAGAAATTGATCTCGTGCTTACCACCGGAGGAACCGGGATCAGCCCGCGCGACGTCACGCCGGAGGCAACCCGCGGTCTGCTTGAAAAGGAATTGCCGGGATTGATGGAATTTGTTCGTTTTCAAAGCGTGCGGAAAACGCCTTTGGCCGTTCTTTCTCGCGCCGTTGCTGGAGTCAGAAAAAAAAGCCTTATCTTTAATCTGCCCGGGAACCCCGAGGGCGCAAAAGAGTGTCTGGAACTTATTTTGGATGTCATCCCGCACGCTTTGGCGATCATTCAGGGGGAGGATCATACTCATGAGAATGACAAGGAACGCTCGCATGCTGACGCCTGAAGAAGCGCTTCAGCAGATTTTGACTCATACTCCGATTTTGCTCCCTGAGACCGTTCCTTTGGAGCAAGCCGAAGGCCGGGTTTTGGCTGAAGAGTTATTCGCCCAGTCTGAACTGCCTCCCTTTGACAATTCCGCCATGGATGGTTTTGCGGTGAGATCCGCGGATGTGGCGGATGCGGGTCCGGATCGTCCCGTCAAACTTAAAATGCTGGACGTGGTCCGCGCGGGGAGTTTACCGCGTTTGGCGCTTCAACCGGGGCAGGCGATTAAAATCATGACCGGCGCTCCCATTCCTAAAGGAGCGGACGCGGTGGTGATGAAAGAGTTTACGAGTTCAACGGAAGACGATTGGATTACGATCTTTCGCGCGCCCAAAAAAAATGAGAACATTCGCCCGAAAGGCGAAGACATTCGCGTCGGGCAATCCTTGGCGCTGTCGGGACTGCGCGTCCGGCCTTATGATGTGGCGCTTCTGGCGGCACAAGGATTTAAAATGTTGTCCGTGGTGCGAAAACCAAAAGTTGCCGTCTTGGCGACGGGTGACGAGCTTGTGTCCTTGACGGAGCCGCTTGCTCCCGGGAAAATCCGTAACTCGAACGGTCCGGCCATAGCGGCCTTCCTTTCCCGTTGGAAGGTTCCCTGCCGTGATTTGGGGATCGCGGGTGACGACCCGGCAAGGCTGGAAGAAATGCTGAGAGACGCTTTTGCCTTCGCGGACGTCTTGCTTGTTTCCGGCGGCGTTTCCGTTGGTGATTTTGATTATACGAAAGCGGTCCTCGAAAAATCTGGAGTCAGGGAGATTTTTTGGAAGGCGGCGATCAAGCCGGGGAAGCCGATTTTTTACGGCTTAAAGGCGGACGAGGGCGGCGGCAAGAAGATTGTCTTCGGATTGCCCGGAAACCCAGTTTCCGCGCTCGTGTGCCTGGAAGAGTTTGTGCGCCCAGCGCTGGAGAAACTGCAAGGTTTTACGCCCAAACATCCGAGCTATCATCTTCAAGGGAAAGCGGTGAACGCTTATCCCAAACCCAAAGACCGCCAGCAATACCTGTTCTGCAACGCGCGTGGAAGCGAAAACGATTGGGAACTGGAAATCATCCGGCCTCAGGGCTCGGCGATGCTGGGGATGGCGTGTCAGGCCAACGCTCTGGCCGTGGCCCGCATCGGAATAGACCAGGTTTGCCCCGGAGACAGACTTCCCTTCAGGTGGATCAAGTGATTCAGGAAGCGACCGGGGTGATCCTTGCCGGGGGAAGAAGCCGGAGGTTCGGTTCCCCAAAAGCTCTGGCTCCCTGGAACGACAAATGTCTGGTGGAAGCGGTTCTTGAGATTTTAAATCCTCTCTTCCCTTCGATTTTGGCGCTCGTCAAAAAGCCGGAAGACTATTCGTTTCTTGAGACCCCTCGGGTTAAGGTCATGTCCGATTTGTTTGAAGAGGTCCATCCTTTGGGTGGAATTTATTCCGCGCTCGAGCACGCCGGGAGCGAATGGATTTTTGTCTGCGGCTGCGATATGCCTTTTGTCAGGCCGGAACTTATCCAAGCGCTTTGGCGGGCCCGTTCAGGGTGTCAGGCCGTGGTCCCGGTTTGGGAGGGCAAACGCCAGCCGCTCTGTGCGTTCTATTCCCAGGCCGCAAAAAATGAAATCGGCCGCGCCATTGAGCGGAAGGATTTTGCGGTTCGCGCGGTGCTCGATTCTTTACCCGTCCATTTTCTGGATGAGGATTCTGTCCGGGTTACGGATCCCGAGGGCCGGACCTTTAACGACATCGATACCCAGGAAGATTACGAGCGCGCAAGGAAACTTTGACATGCTTACTGATTCCTTCAACAGAAAGATCGATTATCTGCGCCTGTCTCTGACGGACCGCTGCAACCTGCGCTGCGTTTACTGTATGCCTAAAGACATGACATCCTTTGGGCCCAGAGAAGAGATGCTGTCGGATGCTGAAATCCTCAAGCTACTTTCTTGTTTTGCGCAGTTGGGAATTTCCAAAATCAGAATCACAGGTGGGGAACCATTGGTTCGCGAAGGGATTGTGAGTCTGGTGCGCGAGATCTCCGGCATTCGCGGAATCCAGGATATTTCGTTAAGTACGAACGGGCTGCTTCTGGACAAGATGGCTTTGGACCTCACGCGCGCAGGATTGAAGCGAGTGAACATCAGTTTGGACTCCCTCAACGCGGAAAAGTTCAATCAGATTACGCGGTACGGCAAACTGGAAACAGTTCTTTCCGCGATTGAATCGGCTTTGTCTGCGGGTCTGGCGCCCGTGAAATTAAACGTTGTTGTGGCGCGGGGAATGAACGACGATGAGATCGCCGATTTCGTGAAACTAACGAAAAAAAATCCTCTGCACGTGCGTTTTATTGAATTGATGCCCATGGGAGAGACGGGGTTTTTCAGCAAAGAAAAATGGGTTTCCATGAATGAAATCCTGCAAAAAGCCCAGCCTCTGGAAGAGATGGAGAAAGAAGACTGGCCGCGGGGAGAAGGCCCCGCCCGTTACTTTCGCCGGCCCGGAGCCCGGGGCACCATCGGGGTCATCAGCGCGTTGAGCTGCGGGTTTTGCTCTTCCTGCAATCGGATGCGTTTGTCATCCCAGGGGGTTCTTGTTCCCTGCCTCGACGCAGCGGAAGGCACGGACCTGAAAGCGCTTTTGAGATCGGGAACAAGCTCACGGGAATTGAAGGAAGCCATTCTTTTCACCGTTCAACAGAAACCGGAGCGTCATCACATGCTGGAAAAAGCAGCCGTGAATTCTTCCAACCCGCGGCAGATGTGCCAGATTGGAGGATGACCCTGCCGATAGAAATTTACCCGCTGGTCTTTATGGTCGCTCTGGCCTACTCTTCGGTCGGGCATGGGGGCGCTTCCGGTTATCTGGCGGTTTTGGCCCTGTTCGGATTCATGCCAAAAGAGATGGCTTCCAGCGCTCTGGCGCTCAATCTTTTGGTGGCGGGAACGGCGTTTGTCGCTTATTGGAAAAGCGGGCATTTTCTGCCCCGGCTCTTTTGGCCGTTCGCGCTCACCTCCGTGCCTTGCGCTCTGATCGGAGGGTTGATCGACGCGCCTGCTCGGGTTTATTCCGGGCTCCTCGCGATCGTATTGGCCTACGCGGCTTTTCGTCTGGCGTTTGCCGGCAAAGGTAACGGCGAGGAAGAACCCCTCCGTGTTCCGGGCCTGGCGGTGGCTCTTCCGGTCGGCGCCGGGATCGGACTCCTCTCCGGATTGATTGGCGTAGGCGGTGGGATTTTTTTAACCCCGGTCATGCTATTATTCCGCTGGGCCGACGCGAAGCGTTCCGCCGCCGCGTCCGCCGCCTTCATCTGGGTCAACTCGATCGCAGGTCTTTACGGGCACTCAAGCAGACATGGGTTTAACATTGTCGAGTTTTGGCCGCTGGTTTTGGCTGCTTTTTTGGGAGGAGTGGTAGGATCGTCCATCGGAGCGAGGTATTTTACGGTTCCAGTTATGAAACGCGTCTTGGCGGGAGTCCTGGTTGTCGCGGCATTTAAAATGCTGAGGGTTTCTTACGGATGACGGACGAATCCAGGCCTTTCTTGGACCATCTCGATGAATTGAGACGCAGGTTGGGAATTGTTTTTCTGGCGGTTGCGATCTTTTTTTTCGTCGGTTATTATTATGTGGATTCCATCATCCATTATCTTTCCCGCCCCGCGGGGACGTTCATTTTCATGAAGCCGACCGAAGCATTTTTTATCCGTCTCAAAATAGCCCTCATCGTTGGAGTATTGCTGTCTATCCCAGTGGTGATCTATCAAGTCTGGAGGTTTGTCGCCGTGGCCCTCACCCCGTCGGAGAAAAAAACAGTATTATGGATGATGCCTTTTTCCTACCTTCTTTTTTGTGCCGGTGCGGCTATCGCCTGGTTCATCGTTTTGCCCACGGCCGTTCGGTTTCTCCTCGGTTTTTCCACTCAGGACCTTCGGCCCATGCTTTCGATCGAGGCCTACGTGGAATTCGCGGCCTGGTTTACCGCGGCTTTCGGGTTGGCGTTTCAACTGCCGATCATAGTATTTTTCCTCGTCAAGATCGGTGTTGCCACTCCCCAAAGCCTTTGCCGTTATAGACGCCATGTGATCTTAGGTTTGGCCATCGTCGCCGCCGTGCTCACTCCGGGACCGGATTTGTTTTCACAATTGGCCCTGCTGGTGCCCACCTATCTGCTCTATGAAATTTCCATTTTAATGGCCCGCTTCACTGTGAAGCAGGCGGCTCAATAACATGGCCGCCGCGAAAGAAGTCCCGTTGGTCTACTCTTGCTCCGGCTGCTCCAGCGCCGCGCAAATAGCCAACGGTCTTGCGCTACGTTTGGACAAGGAAGGAATCGCGGAGATGTCCTGTATCGCGGGCGTTGGAGGCGACGTGGAACCGTTAGTAAAGGTGGCCAAATCCGGCAGAGAAATTTTAGCGCTTGACGGTTGTCCGCTTCAATGCGTCAAAAAATGTTTGGCGCGGCACGGGCTAAACCCCTCGCAACATTTTATTCTTACCCGGGTGGGTGTAAAGAAGCGCTTCCATTCTAATTATGATGAGCCGGATATCGGGAAAGTCTATGAGCAAATTGTTTCAGCTTTGCCAGAACGGCGAGGGGAGGATTTTCGGCCATGAAAAAAGTGTTGCTGACCAGCGTCTGTCGACCAATCGGGCCGGACGTGGGAGATGCCCCAAGCGTGGGGTACGAGCTACTTTACCGTCAGGTCACCCGCGCTCAAGGCATTTTTAGTCCACGGTCGCTCCATCTCAATTTTTCTCTCGAATATATCGCGGAAAATCTATCCGCACCAACCACTGTCCTTCAGTACCCTTCTAAAAAAGAACTGATTCGTGAGCTGAAGAAAGGGTACGATTTCATAGGCATCACTTTTCTCATGGCCATCTTCCATCACCTTAAGGAAAGCGTCGAGCTGATCCGCAGGTATTCGCCTAAATGCAAAATCATTCTTGGAGGTTACGGAACGATCTTGAGCGATGAGGTTTTAAAGCCATATGCCGATTACATCTGCCGAGAGGAAGGCGTGGGGTTTTTCAGGAAGCTTCTGGGCGAGCCCGAAGGAGAGATGCCTTATTCCCATCCGCTCATTGTCAGCCGGATGAAAATTTTTTCATTGCCGGTAAGCAAGACGGGAATGATCTTCGCAGGGCTCGGGTGTCCCAACGGGTGTGATTTTTGCTGTACTTCTCATTTTTTCAAAAGGAAGCACATCCGGCTGCTGCCTACCGGACAGGACATTTATGACGTAATCGAACGCTACCTGGACCTCGATCCCGATATGCAGTTTGTCGTGTTGGATGAGGATTTCCTTTTGAATCGTAAAAGGGCCATGGAGCTGAGAGACGCCGTTCTGAAAGGAAGCAGGCCTGTTTCGCTCTTTGTATTTTCCAGCATCCGGGCGATCAGCCAATACACGGTTGAGGAAATCCTTGAAATGGGGATCGACGGTTTTTGGATCGGCTATGAAGGATCAATGTCCGGCTACGCGAAGCAACAGGGCCGGCCAGCCGCCGAAATCCTCACAGAGTTTAGGGAAAATGGGATCATCGTCCTTGCCTCGATGGTAATCGGGTTCGATTATCAGAACGAACAAATCATCCGAGAGGAATTGGACGGTTTGCTAAGGTTAAAGCCGACATTGACTCAAATTCTGATCTATGGGCCAGTCCCGGGGACCCCTTTTTATGATCGGATCATGCAAGAAAACCGCTTGCGAGAAGACTTGGTGAAAACGCCGGAGAAATATTACCGGATCGCTGACGGGTTTTCCGCCATGGTTCGCCATCCCAACATGCCCGCTGAAGAAATCGAGCGGTTGCAGCGCCGGTGCTTCAAAGAAGATTTTGAGCGGCAGGGGCCTTCCATCTATCGAGCTTTGGAAACATGGTTCCTCGGTTACTTGAAACACCGACACTCCACCAGACCATTTTTGAAGAAAAAAGCGGAGCGGTTTGCCCACGAAGTCCGCAAAGCCTATCCCATATTTTTGCCGGGCAAAATCCTGATACCCGGCTCGAAGGTTCGGGGATGGCTGAAAGAACTGGAACACAAAATGCACCGGGAACTTGGCATTCCTTCAATTAGGGAACGAGTTTTATCCCTGTTGGCCTTCGCATTTGCTCTGTGGACGAAATTTAAAGTAGGGTTCAATTTGCTTCAACACCCTTCCCTTGTGCGTCATGTCTATCGCGATCCTAAGCTGGGCCTCTTGAGCCGCCATTGGTGGGAAGCATTAAGGAAAGATGGCAGCCGCGCAGCGCTGTCGGTCAAAGTAGAATGGAACCGGCATAGGAATATGATCCGCGTTCGCTTGGATGGCGTTATGGACTCATGGAACACCGAAGAGCTCTGCACAAGGATCATCCATTCTCTCAGACAGCGAAAAGAGAAGCTCGTTCTCGATTTCGAAAAGCTGAAAAGCTTTGAAGGTCGGAGCGTCAGGATTTTTTGCGACCGCCTCAAGAAGCATCGTTCACGCATCTTGATCGTCCCTGCGGATGCTCCGGGAATCGTTCACTCGGATTGGGTTCTGTTGTGCCAGGAGTTTAGCATTTGCCCGGTTTCTAAGGAAAGCGATATCGTTAACACATGAAAATATTTTGCATCTATTCGAAGGGAGTCCGCGCACAGCCATGAATGAAGTCCTGATCGTCAAAAATATCAGCCGTGAAGGTCCCGGGTTGATCGAGCTGCTTCTAAAAGCCCGAAAGATTCATCATCGCATCATCGATTTGGAGCGAGGAGAAAAGTTTTCCAACCCCGAAAGCTATCGGGCGGTGGTCGTTCTCGGCGGCCCCGATAGCGCAAATGATTCAACTGAAAAAATGAAGCTTGAACTAACCCAAATTGAAGAGATCATCCGAACAGGAACGCCTTACCTCGGCATTTGTCTTGGAATGCAGGCGCTGATCAAGGCGGCCGGCGGAGAAGTCCATAAGCACACAATGAAGGAGATCGGTTGGAGGGATCCTGATGGCGGGTATTTTGAGATCGAATTGACTCAGGAAGGCAGGGAGGATCCGCTTTTCCAAGGACTTTCATCGCCCTTGAAGGTATTTCAATTACATGGAGAGACGGTTCGCCTTGGACCGGATATGTTTTTGCTTGCAGTCGGCAAACATTGCCGCAACCAGATTGTGAGAGTCGGAAGAAATGCATATGGAATTCAGGCTCACTTTGAACTGACCCAGACAATGTTCGAGAACTGGGTGGGCCAAGATGATGATTTATGAAACTTGAGCCCGGACTCTTTGAAGAGGGATTATCAACTAGAATATGAAACGACTGGGGAAAGACTTTTGGTCAACTTCCTGACGATAGCCGGAGTTATGTGATTAATTTTCAACACACAATTTTAAGGAATCAATATGAACAATCTTTCTAAAGCTTTTATTGGATCAGCCGTCATCTGCTTTGCGTTGGGAACCACCCTCGGGCTTTTGATGCTTTTGAGCAGAATTCACTCCCAGTGGGGCGGATGGGATTATTATTTGATTCCTTCCCATACACATTTGAATCTATTGGGCTGGATGTCAATGACCATCTATGCCATGGGCTATCGCGCGTTTCCCGCCTTTTTTGGAAAAAGCCTGTATTCTGTGAGATTGGCCTGGATTCACTTCTGGTGCGCAAATATAGGGCTTGTTGGAATGGCTGTTTTTTTCTTTTTGAATCGTTTTCAGGAAGGATCATGGTCCATCCCGTTGGCCGTATCCGGATTGATTCAGATTTTTGGCGTCTATCTCTTCGTATACAACGTGGTTCGTTCCATTCTCTCGAAACCCATGACAGATCAAAGGAGCTTACATGAATACCGTCAAGGAAAAACCAGCCTGGATCAAGGATAATAAAATAGATTCTGAATGTGAAGCCATTACGGTGAGATATATTGGAGCGCTCTGAGATATGCAAATTTCTATCTTGGTCATAATCCTTCGATCATGTCCAAAGCAAGGTCTGGGTAGCGATTGAAAAAAGTGATGTCAAAGGGTATGAGTCACGCCCAGATGCTATGAAATTATTGATCCTCGACGACGGAATCGGTATCATCCGTGCGTGTTTTAATGTCTTTCCCCGCAAGTTCGTCGTAACTCTTTAGCGCGTCCTGTTTTTTCTTTTGGCGGTCCTCTTTTTGCTTCAATTTCTTTTCCGTTTCCAGTTCTTCTTTAAATCCTGAATTGACAAGTCCCGCTAGGCCTAGCGGCCTCTTATCATGTTTAGGTGGGGGTTCTTTCCGGTTTCTTTTCCGGATAGCGCTTCCTACGTTATCGTGTGCGGTTGGCGGAATTGTGGGAGCTCTAGTGGGTATGGGCATGCCGGAATATGAAGCCAAGAGGTATGAAGGCCGGGTGAAGGAAGGCGGCATACTTCTTTCTGTCCATTGCGACAATTCCGATTGGGTCAAGCGCGCAAAGGAGCTTCTCAAACGGACCGGAGCTGAAGACATCGCTTCTTCTGGAGAGGCTGACAGTGAAAAAACATCCAATTCAACGGTTGCCTCACATCGTTGAATTAACTTAAACAGAATTCAATCCGGAGGTTTTTCCAGGGTGTTTCCAGCGCCTTGGAGACACCTCCGGTTTAGATTTATATGAATAAACATATAAATCTCTTTATCTAGTGCGATTAATATATTAAAATCTCGAAATTATATAGTTAGATAGTCTTTATCTAATCGCTTATACAACTTAGGCAGGCATGCTAAACAATAAGATAAACAGCATAGATGATGTCCCGGTTTCGCCGCAATCCAAAAAGGCCCCACCCCCAGTAATCAGGTCCTATGCAGACTGGGTGCGCTTAATCCGCCTCGATCTACGCATGACACAGTCTGAGCTGGCACAGCACGCCAAGCTCCCCCAGTCCCACATCGCGGCCATAGAAAAGGGCAAACTCGACCCCCGCCTAAGCACCCTGAGAAAGATCTTTGAAGCCCTGTCCTGTGAGATGGTTTTGGAACCCCGGCCGGCCGGCCCCCTTCAGGAAGTGCTTCACCAAAGAGCCCGCCATGTGGCTTTGCGAAGGCTGACAGAAAACCCGGGAATGATTGATTTGGAAGGCAGGGAACCCAATGAAAGCCTGTTTCTACAGATAGTCGAAAAGCTCACCAAAGACATCCTTTATAACCCCAAGGAAAGGGTTTGGCGGGATGCAAAACACCATCAGACAGTGCCGTTACCAACCCCTAAAAACACTACGGATTGACTATTGCGTTGACAGGAATAGTGACAGAGTCCACCATTTCTTCGGGTTCTCCCGTGCCAGGCTGATCTGATCCGAAAACCCTAAATCCCCAAAGCGAATAACCCCAGTCGTTATTGATTCTCCTGGTGCCCCTCATGCGGACATATCGGCCGCTTCTTGATGGGGTAAAGGTAAATCGGTCCACAGCGCCGTCTCCCCCGGCCACGGTTTGTATAGGGGCCCAATCAGTGGCATTGTCTGAAACTTCCAAAACATAGTGTGTGGCATGGGCTGTTTCCCAGAAAAGCTCCACCGAGCTGATGCGGTATGGCGCTCCCAAATCTACATAAATAGATTGAGGATCTGTTGCTGCAGATTCCCAACGCGTGATCAGATCGTCATCGAAG
>MGUQ01000029.1:20663-24428 GCA_001799975.1 Elusimicrobia bacterium RIFCSPLOWO2_01_FULL_54_10
ACCTGCCACACAAAGCCGTCCCGATAGTTCTGGATGCCCATCACGCTCGCGCCAAAATCGAATCCCGCATTTCCAGCTATGCGGGAAAAGGGCGCCCCGCCCTGGGTGGTGCCGATGTTGTAGGTTTGGCAAAACCCATAAATATCGGACCAGATGGAGCCCAGATACTCCGGAAAACCGTTCCTGAAATATCTGTAATACATGTGCTTCATCGCATTGAGCGATTCCTGCGGGGCAAAGGGCATGGAAGCGGCGATGGCAAAGGGGCTCACATCCCCGTTGTAAAAGGACATGTTGTAATGGTGCGATCTTTGCGCGGCGGTCATACCCCAGGTGTCAAAATCATAGGTGTTATATTCCCCCGGGTTGGCCTGCCACAGATCGATGGCATCCTGGCGGTTGGTCAAGGTGGCTTCGCGGGCATAGGCAAAATCGTTCCGGCCCGAGGGCGGGCGGGTGTTGCGGCCGTCGTAAAAAAGGTTAATCCACTGATAAAAATAAAGCGGATCATGAAGATTGGTCACGGGGTTGTCAAAACCCGCGATCATGCTCTCGTTGCGGCAGGAGGCGCGGGGGCTTGAGGCGCCCAGAAGCACCGCGATCATTTCTTCCGAATAGGTGGGGTTGGAATAGTTCCCGAACTTGTTCCAGTCCAGCGACTCGAAGATCTGGCGGCCGAGCAGCTCCACCTCGGTGCCCTTGAAATATTCCACGGCGAACACCACGCCCATCATCAAGTCACCGTTGTCAAAGATGGAGCGCACAGGGTCTAGGTTCGGCATGGGCACCGCGGGGTTTTCTCTCTCGTAATAATGCCAATAGGTTTCATAGGGGTTGTCATAGGGCGGCTCGCCCTTGGGCATGGCTTTGACTGCTGAGAGGATGGCACGGGTGCGGTTATAGGCCTCTTGATGTGTCATCCAGCCTCGGTGCACGGCCACGGGATAGGCGATGAGCTGAAAACCGATGGAAGCGATGCTGGCTTCGGGAACGAACCAACCAAGCTGGTCGTTGACGCCCCAGGAATTGACGAGCCAATGCGGGGCCACCGCGCTGTCGATGAACCATTGCGCGGCCTTCTGCTCCACCGCGTCCAAAAATTGGTCGTCGCTCATCCCGATATCCCCCACTTCATATGGGATCTGCTGGATTTCGATCCCCGAGACGAAGGCGTTATCCATGCCTCCAGGATAATCGCCGTTCAAAGTGATTTTGAGCACGCCGTCATTGACCGTGACATTGCGGAATGTGAACTCGTAAGGGCGCAATCGCCCGCCTGCCAAGGTGAAGATGTCGGCGTCGTCCATCACGCGGTAGCCGCGGTTGCTCCAATCGATGTCGTTCAAACAGACCCTGAACTTGCGGCTGTCGGCCTGGCCCCAAAAGGTCTCGCTGAATTTTATTTTGACCATGTAGTTGATGCCGGCATTGGCCCCCACAGCGGCAGGCGGCAGATCAAAACGGTATTCGAGCCGCGGGCCCCAGCGGTTTGTTTGATAAAGCTCGTCGTCCGTTGTATTCAAAATGTCATCGGGTGCGCGGAAAACATTGCCTGCGATGACATGCCCAAAACTGCTTTCTCCTGGCAATCCGGAATAGGCTGTGTCTGCGCGCCAGAGGCGCCCTTGCGAATCCGTGAATGCGTTCGTCGAGCCGCAGTTCAAATAATAGGAAGTTGCTCCCTGATAGGGGACCGCATGGAGCGGAATATCAAGTAAAAACAGGGCTGTTGCCGGCAAGATAAGGCGGAAAATGCGCTTATTCATAAGGGGATACTAATAGTATATCATGTAGATATACTTATGATTTATACCGTCTATGTTCTCAAATGCCGTGACGGCTCGCTCTATACCGGTATTACCACAGACTTGAAGCGAAGGCTCAGGCAGCATGCCCTGGGCAAGGCATCCAAATACACCCGCGCCAAGCTCCCCGTGCGGTGTGTCTACACAGAGCCCCGGCGCAATGAAAGCTCCGCAAAAAAGCGGGAATGCGCCATTAAAGCGCTTTCCCGCGCCCAGAAATTGCTGCTGGTAAGACGACGCGATGACGGAAACTGAATCCTTTTACCTTCGCATGCATCCAATAAGGCATCGGTTAATGTCACGCGCAAATCAAGGAGGCTTATATGGAAGAAAAATCTCAAGGCGGTGAGGAATCAAAATCGTGTTGTGGAAGCAATTGCAGCTGCTGCGGCGGCAGGAGAGGAGGCTGCACGAAGGTGATTGGAGCGATTGTACTGATTCTTTTGGGCTGGATGGCGGGATTTATCATGGCCAACGGCGGTCTTTGCGGCAAAAAGGGGATGTACTCGCACAGCGGCGCCATGTCTTGCCCGATGACTCAATCCGCTCCGGCTGCGCCCGCGGCGAAATAACTCTCACGGCTGGGCCGGCGTCCCCAGGCTGATTTCGATCACATCGGGATCTGTTTTTTCAAAAGTGAGGTCCTTGGGGTAAGCGAAATTGGACTTGGTGATCGCGCGCACGTAATTGCCAGGCTGTAGATTAAATATTTTGACGGAAAGATTGAGGCTTTTGCTGTTCATAAAATAGAATCCCCTGCGATGTCCAAGAAAAGTGACATCCACATTTTTTGGGGTGACCGAGCGGATTTCCATTCCCGGGTCCGCATGCGTGACCTGCACGGGTACGGAAAATGTGCGATATTCCATTTTAGATTCGTGGACAATGAAAAACCACAGCACTCCGGTCACCATCACCGCAATGATTTTTTCGCGAAGATTCTGCATGATGAAATCGTGCCAGGGCCGAGCGGCCGGGCTGGGATTGATCTCGCGGTAGAACTGCTCAATGAGGAGCGTGAGTTTTTCGGGGTCGTCGATCACTTCGATCTCTCCGTCGCGCGCCGCGGTAATGGTGCCGCGCTCCTCGGAAACGATCAAACAGAGCGCGTCGGAAAGCTCCGCCAGCCCGAGAGCCGCCGCATGGCGCGTTCCCCCTTTGCCAAGCTTTTTGAAGTCTTTGGAGAGCGGCAGATGGCAGGAGAACTGGAGGATGTGGTTCTGCTCAATGACCACCGCGCCGTCGTGGCCCATGGAATGCGGGTCAAAGATGCTCTTTAAAATCTCCTCGGTCAGCTCACCGTTCAAGTCGGTGCCGCCCTGCAGGTGGCGGTGGATGGGGTCGTTGCCTTGCACCACAATGAGCGCGCCGATGCGCTCTTCGGCCAGGTCCCGCAGAGTGCGCGTCAAGATTTCGCTTTCCTTGCTGGTCAGATGGCTCACGCGCTTGAGCCTGAAATCGCGGATGACGCTCCAGGCCGCGATGCGCTCAAAAAACCGCTTGATCTCTTCCTGAAAAATAATGATTGCGGCAATCAAGATGACCGCGAAGAAATCTCTGAAGACGGAGGCGGTAAGCTCCAGGTTGAACTGCCGGGCGACCAGGTAAACAATGCCGATGATGAAAATGCCCCGCAGGACAAACACGGCCTTCGTCCGCTTGAGAAGCACCAGCCCCAGATAAATGAGCACCGACATGAACACAATGTCCATGGCGCCTGAAAAACCGATTTCTTTAATAAGCCCGATCAAGTTCATGGCTGTTTTCCCTCCGTGATTTTTTCCCGGAAAATGGAATGGAACCTGGTTTTGCGGCTCACGCGCAGGCGCTTCAAGAATCCGCTCTCAATGGATTCTTCGGCTTTTTCCCAGGCCTGGGGATCGGAGGAGGCGTCCACCTTGAAACTCCCGCCGGCGATGCTTTTGTGCCCGCCCGCATCCTTGCGGCTGGGAAAGATGTC
>MGUQ01000029.1:24477-30827 GCA_001799975.1 Elusimicrobia bacterium RIFCSPLOWO2_01_FULL_54_10
GTCCAGTTGGCCAGCCGGTAAGTGAGCAGAAAATCGGCCACCTGCGACACGAGGTCCGGATGGTCCACATCCCCCAGATGAGTGACAAGCAAATGGGAGGCCATGACCGCATTTTGAATTCCGCGCACCAGGGTGATGAAAAACCTCTTTTCCCGCGCCGGGTTCAGGATTCGCGAAAGGTCTTTCATGCCGCAAAAAGCCAGGATTTTGGAATAGGTGGAAATCACTTCGGGGTTGGAAACGCGGTAGAGATTGAGCGTATCCGAAAGAATGCCGTAGGCCAGGGCGGTGGCGACGTCTTTTGAAATGGTTTTAGATTGCAGCAGGAGCGCCCGCGCCACGATCACCGACGTGGCTCCGCAGTCCGGGTCGATAACGGCAAATTCCGCGTTGGGGCGGATGTCGGAACGGTGCTGGTCAATCACCAGCGCGGCCTTCTTTTGTTTGGGAAAAGAGTTGTTGCCGAACCCCGGCTGGGTGTCGATGAGCGCCACATGGCTGTAACGCTTGAAATCCCCCGGTCTCAGCTTGAACGCCGGGATTTTAAGAATTCTCACCGTTTCGCGGTTTTCCACGCGGCCGATGACGCCGCCATAAGCAATGCGGCTTTGGATGCTGAAATGCTTTTCGGCCAGATATTGCAATCCAAAGGCCCCCGCCAGGGCGTCCGGATCGGGATAATCGTGAGTGAGGATGAGCAGCGGCGAAATCCGCGCCCGGTTTTTGGAAAGGAAATGCAGCAGTTTTCTGGCGTCGCTCATGGCAAGAATTCTACAAAAAATTGACATGCCCCTAGGAAAAACTTATATTTGAAGGTTAGATGGCTCAAGATCCCTCAAAAGCGCTGATAAACATAGTCATTGCGGATGATGACGTCGCCATCCGAACGATGATCCGCCAAATCCTGGCCCATGAGGGCTACACAGTGACAGCCGCGCAGGATGGGGAGGAGGCGCTTAAGTTCATCAACGAGCGCAAGCCCGACATCATCCTCACCGACGTAAAAATGCCCAATGTGAACGGCTATGAAGTCTGCCAGGCCGTCAAAGGCAACCCCGCGTTAAAACACATTCCCATCCTGGTCTTGACCGTGCTGGACAGCAATGAAGAGCGCGTCAAAGGCCTGGACGCTGGAGCGGACGATTTCATCAATAAACCCTTTAACCAAGCCGAACTTCTGGCGCGGGTGCGCGCGTTCTTGCGCACCAAAAGCCTGCACGATGAGCTGCAGCGAAGCTATGTGCGCCTGAAGGAGCTTGAAACCCTGCGCGACGCCCTAACCGGCATGATCATTCATGACCTGAAATCCCCTTTGAATGTGATTTCCGGCAGCCTGCAGGTTGCCCTGGACAGTCTGGAAACCAACCATGCGCCCGCGCCCGAAGACATCCGCCTCCTTAAAAACGCGGAAAACAGCTGCCACACCATGATGGGACTGCTGAGCGACATTTTGGACGTGAGCCGCATGGAGCAAAAGGAGCTCCCGCTTAAAAAAGAGATGGGATCGCTGGAGACGATTTTGCAGAAATGTATTGATCTCCTGGAACCCCTGCGGGTCAAGTACGGGGTGGAATTTAAAAAAGATTTCGAAGCCGGCCTGCCCCAGATCAACGCAGACGCGGTCATCATCAACCGGGTGGTCACCAACATCCTTTCGAACAGCTTAAAATTTACACCGCCGGAAGGCTCCATCACCGTTTCGGTCAAAAAAATCGGCGATGAACAGGAGATCGCCATTCAGGACACGGGCATCGGAATTCCGGAGAAAGATTTAGAGAAGATTTTTGAGAAATTTTATCAGGGGAGCGACCTGGAAACCACGCGCAAGGGCCAGGGGGTGGGACTCACCTTCTGCAAAATGGCCGTGGAAGCGCACGGCGGAAAAATCTGGGCGGAAAGCAAGAAGAACGAAGGCAGCCGGTTTGTGATCCGCCTACCGCAGTAAATTCAAGTAATTCCAAATCCTGCTCTCTGTCTCGATCAAGTAGGGGTTGGACTCCATATCGGCTCCGATGTTGCGGTGAGAGTATGTTCCATTGCTGCTTGAGAATGAAAAATCCGTCAGGATTTTCCCGCCCGGTAAAAACGCCAAAGGACTCAGCATTTGGCCGAACGCGGCGATAAAATCGTCTTTGGAAGAGCCGATCAGATCGATCCTTTCAAAATTGTTATAAGTGCCCACAACAGGTCCGGCCAATCCCAGCAGCATGCCTCCGCCATATCCCAAGCCTCCCAGGATCTTGGCGGCATGAGCCGATCTTTGGGCGCCGCCGCTGTGCCCAACGAAAATATAGCCCATGCCTTGCTCATTCTTGCCGCTCTCAAGAAATTTTAGAGCCATGTCATAGCTGGCAGAATGTTCGAGATTTAAAATTCCCATGAAAACATCGGTGACTGTGCCGAAGTCGTATCCAGCGTTTAATGCGGGCAGCTGAAACGTGCTCCCGAAGCGTTGGGAAAACAAACTTTCATTTCTTTTGGCTTCGGGAGTGTCCGTAATGTGAATTCCCGGAGTATAGACCATGCCCGAAATTTTATTGAATTCTGTTTTTTCCCCGGGAATGAAACTCCCGATAACCGGCATCATGGAAACGATGTTGAGCATGGACCTCCGAATGGATGTGCGGCGATCACTTTGGCCAAATCTTCCCAGTTCATCCGAAAAATGAACTGCAAATGCCTTGCCCGCATCCTTGATTTTTCTGGCAGGGGCATTCACAAACAGGCTGGCTCCGGTTCTCGGGCTGCCCTGGCCGGCTTTCCATGCGAGGGCGACAAAAGCGCCGCTCATGAGAACGGCCCCGGCAATGGCTGCCTGGCCGGCCCAGTCCGAGGGCGAGCCACGCACAAGGAAAGGAATGGCGGGCGCTGCAATCAAGGCCAGCCCCGCAGCAACCGTGAATGCGGCTTCCTTGGTGCTGACGATAAAGTCGCTGGCTGCTTCCACAGTGTAACGCAGAGCCTCGTGAGCTTCCTTTCCAAACTGGGAGCGCGCAAGACGATGGAGCAATTTGTCTTTTCCAAAGAACATGCTCCTTGCGAGATTCATGCCGAGTGCCATTCCGGCCTGCTCGAATATTCCGGAGCCATCCATGCCTTTGAGGGCTGTGGAGCCGGCGCTGCCCGCACCCGATGAGAGAAGGGTATAGACAGTTTTAGCATTCTGGGTTATTTTTTGAGCCCTGCTTAACTTATCCAATCCGAATGAGACAAACCCCAAGGCGACATCTACGCCCAAATCTACAAGCCCTTCTTGCAAAGCGCGGGTCATATCCTGCTTAAAAGCGGAGGCTTGAGCCATTCTGGCTCCGAAGTTGACCGCGGCTTGGAGAAAAACTCCAAACACGGGTATTAAGAGCAGGGCCGCTGAGCCGATTTGCAAAGCAGTAAAGCCGGCCAGGGCAAAGTTCCCAAGATGGGTCATTCCAAGTCCCGAGTTTTGCACCAAGCGGACGCTTTGCTTTGCGGCATTTTGAGTGGCCTTCTCATCCACATTGCCGAAAGCGTCATAATGAAACGGGGTGTCGGATTTTCCCGAAATGACTTTTTGATTGTCGTTGTAGATAAGGCCTACCAAGTTCGCCTCAAGCCCTTGGGCACACCCTCTGGGGTCCCAGTTGCTCAGGATATCTGCGGCCTTCCAGCCCTGGCGCACCTCTTCCTGGTCCACGGGGCGGTTTGTGACCGTCGTAAACTTAGCGTGAGCGCTTTTTCTCGAGCCGTCAGAGTTATAGACAATATCTGTGGACTCGATGCGGATCGTGCGGTTGCCGTCATCGCGCACGGAGAAACTTGTGAACTTGTCCGCCCGGCCCATGCTGTCATAGTGCTCGACCATGGTGAGCATGAATGTGGCGATGTTCGAGGTCATGCCGTAGACGCCATGCTCCACGCGAGTGAGCTTGTTGTCATCAATCCACTCATAGCTCGTCTCCTGGTTCTGCACGGAGAGGCTCAGGGTCGCGAGCGCCCGCCCGGTCAAGTCGAACTCCAGGGTCTTCTGCACATGCGCAAAAGGGATGTTAAAGGCGCGATAAGCCTCCCATTCCAGGCGGTTTGTATCCGAAACATAGTATCGATCAAAACCAAAAAGTATAGATGTATTCTTCCAACGCGTGTCGAGACCGGCTATATTGCCCCCGCCCACCTCGTTCCAGGACCGCTCGCCCTCCGCATGCGTCAAGCGGCCCAGGGAATCATATTGCATGTTGAATGTGTGGGTTTGGAGGGTGAGAGCCTCCCGCTTCGCCTGGTTTCCCAAGCTGACTTCATCAATGGAGAATTCCCGCTCAAAGCTTTCCACCGCCTGTCCCAAAGCGTTGTAGCGCGTGCCTTCCCGGGTGACCTGGGTGAGCCGGCCCCGGGCTGCATTAGAACGCACGGTGGACACGAAAGAATCGACCTGGCCTTGAGAGTTGTATTTGATGTCTGATTCCTTGACTTCCAGCACGCGCGCAGGAGCGGCGGAATCAGAATCGGTAAGGGTCGTGCGCTCGCTCACCTGCCCCAAAGCGTTGAAACTCTCCACCGTCTCATGGCGGTTGAAGATCCTTAAATATGCGAATCGGATGCCTTTCTCCATCACCGCATTGCGCGAGAAGACCTGGCGGCCTTCGGCGTCATAGCGCATGTCTTCGAGTGAGCGGCGCAAGGTCCAGATGTTCTCTTGGCTTGAGAGCACACTCTGCCAAAGAAGCTGCCCCTGCGCGTTGTAGAGCATATCCTTGCGGATGAGATCATGCCCGGCGTCCAATCCTTCGCCGCTCTCGCGCAGACGGAGATGGGAGAAGGCGAGGCGGCCCAAAGAATCGTAGCGCTGGTCACCCACGGTCTGCTCCAGGGTCACCTTCCCCCCTTCCCGGGTCTCTTGGGAATACTGCGTAATCCGGCCTTCGGCATCGAAGGCGTTGTTACGGGTGTGAACGGTCCACGTCCTTTCCAGGGCGGAACCGGCTGTTTCCTTGTACTGATATTTGCTCTCCAAAAGATGGTTCGAGCCGTCATAGGACAGATTCTCCAGAGTCTCCTGCACCGTGGTCCTGCCACCCTCGGTTGTCTCCGAGCGCATGCGGAGGATGCGGCCGTCCCTATCCGTCTCATACAGACGGTCTAAATTGCGGCCGCTCTCATGGATCTGCACGCGCGAGCCCGCAGTCTTTTCGCGGCGGGTCCTGCCGTCCGCCTCTGTTGTCAGCTTGTCGTAATTGATGAGTTGTCCCTGGGCATCATATTCCAGGACATCCACTTGCGTGCGGCCCTCGTCCTGCACGGTCTTGGTCAGGCCCGCGAGGTTCCCGGAGCGGTCATAGAGGATGCCGGACATTTCCTCCTTGCCGGACAGGTGCTCCTCAACTGTGGTGCGGCTCATCTTCGTGGCCTGCCCGAGCGCATTGAACTGTTCTTGGACGGAGAAGAAAGTATAGGTTCTCTCGGGGCTGCTCACGCGCGTACGGCTTCCTATAACCCGGCCTTGGGAATCGTAGAGGATCTCATCTGTCTTTTCTGTCACGCTCTGTCCGTCCAGAGTCCTTTGTTGTTCCGATGAGAAGAGACGCCCGAAACGGTCATAGGAGTTGCTCAGAAGCGCAACCTGTCCGTCCCGTTCCGAACGCCATTTGAGAAGGCGTCCCTGACGGTCATAGACAAGGTCCGAGGCGGTTTCCGTTGTGATGTTCCCGTTCTCCTGGACCGTTCGGACATAGCCGCTCACCTGGCCCAGCGCATTGAAGGAATGAAGCATATGGATGGACTGAGCTTTGTTGAATTCCCGTCCGCCCGTAGCGATGTCCAGTTCTTCAACATTCATTTTGCTCTCGACGAGCCGGCCGGAGGGATCATAGACCAGATCCCAAGATGATTCACGGGTTTCCCAGCCGTCTTCCCGGGTCGTGCGTTGAAAACAAGCGATGCTCCCCGAAGGGTCGTAGGTTTGATCTGTCGCCGCGGTCCATTCCTTTCGACTCTGACCGGAGACTTCCGTAAAATGAGAGATCTGGCTCAGGATACGGCCTTCGGAGTCGTATTCCACCTTTTCCACTTTCTCTGTGAGCGTCTTGCCGCCCGGAGTTTCCTTGATGATCTCAAATCCTAAAGGGCGGTCCTGTCCGTCAAAACCCGTGTTACGGCGCGTCAGCTGAGACATCGAAAGGAATGACGAATCTCCGGCTAATTCCTGCGTGGTCAGCCGGCTGACGCGCTCCAGGAGCCGCCCCTTATCGTCATAGAGGACCTTGTCGGTCTCTTCCACAGTCGTGCGCGAGCCATCTGTCGTCAGGATGACTTGGCCGACTTCAAACTCGGGTGGTTTGGAATGCGTTTCAGGTTTGGCTTCGTTCTCTTCGTTTCCAACA
>MGUQ01000030.1:0-5473 GCA_001799975.1 Elusimicrobia bacterium RIFCSPLOWO2_01_FULL_54_10
CGGCCGCCGCCGCGGGGTGGCGGTGAGCAACATCACCCAGCCTTATTATCTGAACCGCATTGTCGGAGCCCGCCGCCTCTATGAGGAATGAATCCATGCCTGACGACTCCACCATCAAACTCATTCCCTGCCCCGACTGCAAAGATGCCACCAAGCCGGACTGCAAGAAATGCGGGGGAAGCGGGCTGGTGCCGGCGGGAAAATAATGCAGATTAAAACTGTCCTTTTCGCCCTTTGCTGCGCATCCACACCAAAAGAGCGTATTCGACCACCGCTTTAAACCCGCCGTAGACCCTGCGTTTCACATCTCATATTACTTGATGTAAAAGTTTGATTGGCCGGGTAAATTGATAAAATGACGGGATGATTAAGGAATTCTGGCTCTGTTTTGTCCCTCTTTTTATCGCGGTGGACTCCATCGGCATCCTGCCCATTTACATGAGCTTGACCGAAGGCGTGGAGAAATCGCGCATCAACAAGGTGATTCTCCAATCCATGGGCACCGCATTGGCGGTAGCGCTGGCCTTCCTGATCTTCGGGCAGTTTTTGCTCCGGTTTTTAAATGTCAGCGTGGCGGATTTTATGTGCGCGGGCGGCGCGCTCCTCTTTATCATCTCCCTCAAAGACCTGCTCTCCGCGGAAAAAATCCAGCAGGCCATCACGGACCATGAAAGCCTGGGCGCGGTTCCTCTGGGAGTCCCCTTGATTGCGGGGCCCGGAGTGCTCACCACCATCCTCCTGCTCACGGACCAGCATGGGATGCTGCCCACCATAGCCGCCACCGTCGCCAATGTTTTGGCCGCGGGCCTCATTTTCTTTCTCTCGCAGCGGATCTATCATGTTTTGGGCAAGGTGGGCGCCAAAATCGTCTCCAAAGTTTCCTGCCTCCTGCTGGCCGCCATCGCGGTGATGATGATCCGCAAAGGCGTAGTGATGTTCATCCAAAACCCATAAAATAAGGATTATCTTATGTCCATCCTGACCCATAACATCAGAAAAATCAAAAAGGTCTTCTCGGACGGCATTGAAGTCGACAGCAGCTCCTATGAGATTTTAAGCGGCGCCGCCAAGGCCATCAAAGGCGTGCCGGGCTTGTGCCTGGAAATGGGCACCCGCCGGGGCGGAAGCGCCAAAATCATCATCAACTCGCTCATTGAGAACGGCGATTTGGGCCGCAGCCTCCTCTGCATCGATCCTTACGGGGACATCGTGCATGCCAACGAAGAAGGCAAATTTGACCGTGTGGACTATACCAACCGCATGAGAAGCGACACCATGCGCAACCTTTATAAATTTGCCCACGGCAAGCCGGTCGATCTTTATCTCATCACCCTGGAGGACACCGAATACTTCAAGCGCTTCGCGGACGGTTACCCCATCTATAACAAAGAAAAGCAGCTCATCAACAAATACGCCCTGGTCTTTTTCGACGGCCCGCACGACATCGAATCGGTGATGAAGGAAATCGAGTTCTTCCAGCCCCGCTCACCCAAGGGAAGCTTGTGGGTGTTTGACGACATCAACAAATATCCGCACGATGAGGCCATCGAGCCCAAACTCTTCGAGCTGGGATGGAAACTCGTCGCCAAAAAATCCCCCAAAGCGTCCTACACAAAAATTTAAGGAGCATTCGACGCACAATTAAGACATGAACCGCTTCAGCGACGCGCGCTTCATCAAATCGGTTTACCGCCCGGAAGAACTGGAAGAAACCGCGGCGGAGGTGGCGTTCATCGGACGATCCAACGTGGGCAAGAGCACAACCATCAACGCCATTTGCGGCAAAAAGGACCTGGCCCGCGCGTCAAAAACTCCCGGCCGGACGCGCACCATCAATGTCGTGCTGGTGGGCAAGAACAAGTGGATTGTGGATTTGCCTGGATATGGCTTTGCCGTGGGGCCCAAAGACGACTGGCCGCGCCTGGAGGCCATGTTCAAGGGTTATTTGCTCAGCCGGCCCTCTTTACGAAGAGTGATTATGATTGTGGACGGTTTTACCGGGGCCAGTCAGCTGGACGAACGCATGGCCATGTGGCTGGATATGAACAGCTTACCCTTCATCATTGTGGCCAACAAGTGCGACAGAATCGCATCGGCCAAACAGCAGGCCTCCCGCAAAGCGGTGGCGGACAAACTGGGCAGGCGCCCCGAAGACATTCGCTGGGTGAGCGCAATGCGAGGCCTGGGCATGAGCGGGTTGAGCAATGAAATCGCGGATATCCTGGAACTCACACAAGAAAACCGTTCCCGCGCCTAGTCCACTCCAAACCGTTTCATTTCCAGCCGCAGAGCTCCAAGCGATTCGTTCACCTCGCGTATGAAGAGCGCTAATGAGCCCACCAAAAGCAGCAAACAGAGGCAGAAAAACCCCGTGATGAGATGCGTCGCGTCCATCCCGAGCAAAAAACTTAAAAAGAGCGTGATGACCAGCATGGCGGCGCTGAGCGCGCTTCCCGAAGCCATGATGATGGCCAGACGGATGAGCCGCGCCCTGCGCCAGAGGATGTCCAGCTGAGCGCCAAGCTGTTTTTTCACCTCGAGGGACGCCTTTTCCGTTTGATCTGTAATTTCTCTGGCGCGGTCAATGGTCCGGCCCAGGCGGTTGGTCATAGTGAGGAGCAGAAGCCCCACGCCGGAAATGAGGATGACCGGGCTTATGGCGGTCTGCAGAATGGTGACCAGGTCGGATATAGGATATTCTGTCATAGAATTTACCTTTAAACTTGATATTACAAAATTTGGCGCCGCGCCTTTACCGCTGGGGAAGAAAGTTGACGGCGCTTCCGGCCGGATATCGCCTGACCTTTCGCGGCACCACAATCCAGGCATTGGCTTCGGTTAATGAACGAAGCATTCCGGACCCCTGCCAAGGCAGAGGCGTTATTTTTGACCCGCGCTTGGTGCGATGGACGCGGGCCCGGACATATTCCTGCCGATTCGACGCGTGCTTTAGGGGTGAGGTCAGAACAGCTTCTTCAGGGATTGGAAGAATGTTTTTTTGACCCGCGAGCGCGAGAAGCGTGGGTTTGACCAGGATTTCATAGGTCACAAGCGCGGAAACGGGATTCCCGGGCAATCCAAAAACCCACGACCAGCCTATCTGCCCAAAAAGGAAAGGCTTTCCGGGTTTCATAGCGACCTTCCAAAAAATAAGTTTCCCGCATTCGGAAAGAGCTTGTTTGACAAAGTCGCACCCCCCGACCGACACCCCTCCGCAGGTGATAATCACGTCCGAATCGCATTTCAAGAGAGCGGATTTTATGTCCCGAAGATTATCCTTGATGTGCTCCGCCCTGCGGATCGAAACCCCCAGCGCGGTCAAAGCGGCTTTCATCGAAATGATATTGGAGTTTCGGATTTGCCCCAATCGCGGCGTTGCGGATGAGCCCACAATTTCAGAACCAGATGTGATCAAAGAAATCGAGGGTTTCGCAATGACCCGCACCGCGTTGATCCCGAGGGATGCCAACAGTCCCAGATCCGCAGGTTTCAAAACCCGCCCTTTGGAGAATATTTTATCTCCGGAATTTATTTCCTGGCCTTTGGGACGGATATACTGACCTTCCCGAACGGTCGAGCGCACGCGCACATATCCCTGAGCCGGAATGTCCGTTTGCTCCAAAGGAACAACCGCATCCGCGCCCTGCGGCAAGAAAGCACCCGTCATAATGCGGGCGCAGGTTCCGGAACGGATTTTTTTCTTAGGGAATTTTCCTGCGGGGATATCTTCCGCCATTTTTAGAATTCTTGGAAGAACGGAAATATCCCGCGAACAAACGGCATAGCCGTCCATGGCGGAGTTAGTAAAGAAAGGAAGAGGTTCAGGAGACGCGATATCGGACGCCAACGCGTGGCCCAAAGATTTCAAGAGCGGCAAGCGGAGCGGGGCAAGAGGTTTGATGTTTGTGAGGATTTCCCTGAGAGCTGCTTTTACGCTCATCATGTCATTCATCCCCGAACGAAATGCCCGTGTGCCTGGCGGTTTGCGCTTCTTCGCCCTGCGGATCCACCAGCCTGAGGTTTTGCACCGCTTCGGATATCGGAATGGACTGCACCTGCGTCCCTTTCAAGGCAACCATTTTTCCAAACCTGCCGGCATGTATCATTTGCGTGGCTTTTTCACCAAAACGGGTGGCCAGCCAGCGGTCAAACGGGCTTGGAATGCCTCCGCGCTGCAAATGCCCAAGGATTGTCACCCGGCATTCATTGTCCGTTTTATTTTCAATGGCGTCGGCGATCTTGTAAGCGGCTCCACCGAGCCGGACGGGATCATGCGAGCCCTGAACTTTTCTATGCACGATCATTTTTCCATTTTTTGCCTTGGCCCCTTCTGCCACCACAATGATCGTGAATTCTTTCCCGCGGCTCCTGCGCCGGTCGATGACATCGATCACGTTTTGAACGCGGTAGGGAATTTCAGGGATCAGGATGACGTCGCCGCCGCCGGCAATCCCGGACCGGAGAGCGATCCAACCCGCATAGCGCCCCATGGTCTCCACCAGCATCACGCGGTGATGGGACTCCGCCGTTGAGTGCAGCCGGTCCACGGCTTCCGTGGCCACCGACAGCGCGGAGTCAAACCCAAAAGTCACATCCGTTCCGTTCAAATCGTTGTCGATTGTTTTTGGAATGGCCAAGCCGACCCCCAAACCTAAGGCCGGATTTTTCGTCACATAAGATATCCCGCCGCTGGCAAGGGCAAGAAATGCCATCTGGTTTTTTCCTAAAACATCCCAAATCAAGAGGGTGTGGCGCAGGCCCACATAAACGAGCAAACTGCCCAATAATGTTCCGGGAATTTTGGTCAAGAAATGGAGACTATGATTCCACAATAGGAGGCTTATCGTTATGATGACAACGCCCAATAAACACGTGCTTAAATATCCCCGCGCGCCCAGCCTCCTGTGCGCCGTCCAGCCGGAAGATCCGTGACAGACCGGAATGCCGCCTGCAAGCGCGCTGGCCATGTTGGCCGCTCCCATGGAAACGCAAAGGGCCTGGGGAGTCACTTTCTTTGCCATCCAGCGGTAATAGCGGCGGGCGGCATCCGCAGACCCCACCACGGCATTGGACAAAGTTACGGGAACTTGAGGGATCACCAAGGCAACGAGCGCTGTCCACCATTCCGAAGAAGCGGGCCAAGCCCAGCCGGCAGGCACCATCAATACATTGCGGGTGAGAGAAGATTCAAACATAAGCGCAACGCCCCGCTCCATGAGGAGAAGCCCCACGCCCAATTGCATGCCTCGAACCAACGGTTTGTCAAAAAAGCGGGCCAACCGATCCGCCAGTCCCGATCCCGCAAAAAGGAAAAGGATCAGGGCGGTTTCAAAGCCCGCGGCCGCAAGCACCGTGGGGGGCAACTTTTGAGAGATTGCCAGCGCGCAAGCCACTTTGAGGGGTTGAACAGGCACGGGAAGACGAAAAAAGAACCCGGATAAGATGTAGATTCCGCCGGTCACCAATAAAACAA
>MGUQ01000030.1:5479-19291 GCA_001799975.1 Elusimicrobia bacterium RIFCSPLOWO2_01_FULL_54_10
GGTTGATGCCGTTGACAAGCGTCAAGGCCGCCAGAAGCGGCAGTAAAACGCCTAAGTCAGCGAACGCTCCGGTGAGATTGCCCCAATGCTTTGCTTTCATGGCCCTCCCCTGAAATCATGCGGAAGATGTGATCGAACGCTGGAATCAAAAGATTTAAATTTTCGGAAACAGCTGCCGGTTTTCCCGGCAGATTGACGATCAAAGTCTTGCTTTTGAGGCCGGCCACAGCCCGGGAAAGAAATGAAGAGGTTGGATGTTTGGCGAAAGACTGCGCGCGGAGCATTTCGGCTATTCCGGGGATTTTGCGGTCAATCACGCGTTCAGTGGCTTCGGGCGCCACGTCCCGATGGGACAGGCCTGTGCCGCCCAGAGTCAAAATTAAATCGGGCGCCAGATTCTCGCAAAAATTCAGAAGTCTCTCGGCAATGAGGTCTAGCTCGTCCGGAATAATTTCGCAGTGCGCCAGCTCAAAACCAATTTTTTTCAGAGCCTCTCGCGCAACGGGCCCGCTCAAATCCTGATAAATTCCACGACTGGCGCGGTCGCTTAAAGTGAGGATCACCGCCCGCTTGCCTGAAAGCCCGTCCAGATGATGCCCGCTTTTGCCTCCGGTTTTTGCTTCCAACCTGACTTCATCAATCACCATGGACGGATCCATGGACTTGCACATGTCATAGAGCGTCAGGGCGGCCACCGTGCAGGCCACAAGAGCTTCCATTTCCGGCCCCGTGGCGGCGATGGCCTCAACCCGAGAAACAATTTTTACTCCGGCCTCCAGAACAGAAATGTCCACGCTGATGTCACCGGCACTCAGGGAATGGCAAAGCGGAATCAAATGAGGGGTTAGTTTTGCCGCCTGAATTCCCGCCACCTGAGCCACGGTCAGGGCGTCCCCTTTGGGCAGGCGCTTACTTTTCAAAGCCTCCAAAGTAGTGGCGGAGGCGCGCAAAAAACAGGAGGCCTTTGCGCTTCTCAAAGTCTCGGGCTTGGCTGTGACCCCGACCATCTTGGGCCGGCCGTTGGCATCAATATGAGAAAACAAGTTTTTCCGCCTCCCGCGAAATAAATTCCTTTTTCCAGATGGGGGAGATTTCTTTGACGCGGTCAATCGCGTAGCCGCAGGCCGCCAATGCTTCGGCCCGGTGCGGCGCGGAAGCGGCAACCAAGACGGCAATTTCACCGATTGAAAGCATCCCAACGCGGTGGATAATGGACAGGTCCGATATTTTCCAAAGAACCTTCGCTTCAAGATTGATCTTTTTAAAACTTTTCAACGCCATCGGCTCATAGGCTTCGTAACGGATTTTTCTCACCGGTTTTCCCTGGGAATGATTGCGCACAGTCCCCATAAAAGTCGCCGTTGCCCCATTCTCCGGGCTGGAAATTTGGGAGAGAACCCAAGGCACGTCAATGGGCGAATCGATAATCAAAAACATGTTAACCTCCGCTCACAGGCGGAATCCAGGCAATTTCCTCATCGCCTTTCAGGCGGTAATCCAACGCCTTCAATTCAAGGTTAACAGCCCATCGCCCGGGAACTTGCTCAAATTCTGGATATTCCCTGCCGATGAGGCGATTCAGTTCCAGAAGCGTGCAGTTTTCGGGCACATAAAACTCCATCTCATCCTTTTGAAACATCTCCCGAAACGAGGCAAAAAGTTTAATGGTGACGTTCATCCCACCACCCGCCCTCATCCTCCCACTTGAGACATCCGCAGATTCCCGCTGACATAATGATCCGGCCGGATAAAATGCTCGTCCGGCTTGATCGTGAGAGCGTCGCGGATGATTTGCTTTAATTCCGTGTCATCGGCGCCGCCCTGCAAAGCGGCCCGCAAATCGGCGGAGTCCGGCCCGTGCAGGCAGGTTTTCAACGCTCCGCGCGCCGTCAACCGAATCCGGTTGCAGGAGCCGCAGAAATGATTGGAGACGGGGCTGATAAATCCGATCTTGCCCAGCCCCTCTTCGATGGGGAAAACTTTTGCGACTCCGGAACAGGGTTCCTCGGCTCCCAAAGTCACAACCCTTTCGATCCTCATCTTGATCTCATCCGCGGAAACGAAGGAGTCCGGGTCCGCTCCCGCAGTCCCCTCAAAGTTGTTGGCGGTGGGCATCAGCTCCAAAAAACGGACTTCGACGGGAGCCCTTTTGGCAAAAAGCGCGAACTCCTCCACTTCGTCTAGGTTCCATTCCCGCATCACGACCATGTTGATTTTAACGGGCTCGAGGCCCGCATCCACGGTGTCCCAAATCCCTCTCAAGACTCGGTCAAGGGCGGCCATGCCCGTGATTTTATGAAACCGCTCTGCCTGGAAAGTGTCCAGGCTGATGTTGACCCGTTTTAAGCCCGCCGCGACTAAAGATTGAACCCGGTGGCTGAGCAGAACGCCGTTGGTCGTCAGAGAGACGTCCTCAATGCCCAAACGAATAATTTCCGAGAGGATTTCTTCCAATTCAGGTCGGAGGAGCGGCTCCCCTCCCGTGAGCCTGATTTTTGTCATTCCCATATCCCTAAAAACTTTCAACAAACGCTTCAGCTCCTCCAAATCCAGAAGGCTGTCTTTGGGAAAAAACCGAATGCCGGTGTTCGGCATGCAGTAACGGCAGCGCAAGTTACAGCGGTCCGTCAAAGAGACCCGCAAATAAGAAACGCGCCGCCGCAGCCCGTCTTCGGTCATTAGAGCCCTGTTTTTCCGGTCCGAATGGTGGAAACCTGCTCCACCGTCGAAATAAAAATTTTCCCGTCTCCGAAATTTCCGGTTTTGGCCGCTTGAGCGATGGCTCCGGAAGCTTTTTCCACCATGGGATCTTCCACCACCACCATGATCATGGTTTTGGCCAATTCGTCATAGACGGCGGTTCCGACCTGAATGCCCTTTTGCTTTCCCCTGCCGAAGACATCCATCTTCGTCACGGAAGGGAACCCCGCGCTTTCCAGCCCCTTGACCACATCTTCTTCCTTTTCCGGCCGTATAATCGCTCGAATCATTTTCATATGTTCCTCCTTTAATCTAAACAGCTTTCAGCGGGAATCATCACAACTCTTTGTTCCGCTTCCACGTCCCGGCGCACTTTTTTAAGCAAAGTCATGTTGCGCAGGATGGGTTCCAAAACATCCGGCAAAATGTCGCAGGGCACCAGCTCCATGATCTTTTCCGCGGGCCTGGCGTCCTTGCCGGTCTTGCCGCCCACAAAAACATGCACCGCGTCCACAATCTTACCGTCGATGTTCGCTTTGATCCCTTGAAACCCGATGTCCGCCGTGTGGTGATTGCCGCAGCCCGCGGCACAGCCCGACCAACGCATGCGGACATTCCCGGTCTTTTCTTTTCCCAGCCGCTTTTCCAAATTCTCCGTGACTTTCACCGCAATTCCCTTGGTTTCGATCAACGCCAGACTGCAATAATCGATGCCCACGCAGGAAACCAGGCCCCGGAACAGGGGAGTGGGATTGGGAGGAAGTTGAGTGAGGAGTGGCTCATCTAGCAAAGGCTTGAGGTTTTTCTGCGGAACGTTGACCAGAATCATGTTTTGCTGAGGCGTGATGCGGATTTCGGAGCTCCCGTAAACTTCAGACAAGCGCGCGATTTCGTGAAGTTGTTTGGCGCTCACGCGCCCCACGGAAATAGAGAGCCCCACGGCATTAAGTCCAGGCTGTTTTTGGGCGGTGACCCCCAAGTGGTCCGTCTCAACTTCTTTTCGCAAATCGGTTCCCGCGCGCTCAAGCTTGCCGCCAAAGCGCCGGGTCCAACGGGCCTCAAGTTCCGCCCTGAATTTTTCCATGCCCCACGCTTCCAGGAGAAATGCCAGGCGGGCTTTGGTTCTTTCCGCCCTGAAACCATGATCCCTGAAAATCAAAGGAATTTCGGAACAAAGACTTACGGCGTCTTCAGGAGGAACGAAAACGTCGAGAACGGTCGCGTTGTAAAAACCTCCGGAGCCCATCTTTCCGCCGACAAAAACATTAAAGCCGTTGATGACGGAGCCGTTGATTACCTTTGAGGCGGGCACGAGGCCTATGTCCTGCGATTCCGGATGCGTGCAATTTTCCAGGCAACCTGTCAGAGTTACATTCATCTTGCGCGGCAGGTTGGTATAGTCCTTGTTATTGAGAAAGACATTTGTAAAATCTACCGCGAGGGGATAAGCGTCAAGCGATTCGTTGGGGGTCAGTCCCGCCAAAGCGCAGGTGTTGACGCCGCGGATGTTGTCCAGGCCCGTTTGCAGACTGTTCAAATCCACATCTTCAAGCTCTTTTAGTATTTGGGGGACGGATTCGATCCGAATGGCGCGGAGCTCAATCTGCTGGCGCGTGGTGATGTCCAAAACCTCGTTGCCCAGGCGTTCGGAAATTTGGGCAAGAGCGTGAAATTGCTTTGCCGTCGCTCTCCCGCCCGTGATGCGGACCCTCATCATAAAGAAACCCGGAGTTTTTTTGCGCAGAAAAGTCCCGATCCACTTAAGGCGCTCGGCATTTTGAGGCGAAAGATTGGCATAGCCGTTGGCCGCCAGAGTTTCGATTTCCTGGAGAATGTCCAGGCCGTCTTTTTCCGCCTTGATTTTTTCTATTGGGTTCGTCCCCGGGGAAAACATCAGTACATCTCCATGACGGGAATGACAGGAAACATGAGAACCCTGACTTCTTCCATCGGCAACGCTTTTCCATCCGCATCAATCCAGTCCTCCACCCAATGCTTTTGTCTCATCTGAAAGACTGCAAAAGCAAATAATGTCAAAATCCCAAAGCTCAGGAACCCCAAGGCAAAACTGCCCGTGGCCTGTTTTGAGATGCCCATTGCATTTGGGATAAAGGCGCCGCCCAAAGCTCCGATTTCACCAATCAGACTTGAAGCCACGGCCGTTGCCAAAGGAAACCGCAAGGGCACCAACTGAAAAACTGAGCCATTGCCCGCGCCAAGACCGGCGAAAATGATCAAAAGGATCGCGGTGCAGCCATAAATCCCTGGAAGAAAGGCGCACGCAATAGACCCCGCTAAAACAATGAAAAATACCGGTCTCAAGGCCTTGATGCCTCCGACCGAATCGGCAAAATAACCGCCTAATATTCTGGCCACACTGCCCATCAGCACAACCAAAGTTGCAAATTGCCCCGCTTTGATTTTGCTCACCCCAAATTGGTCATGGAAAAATGTGGGCATGAAATTTGCCAGACCGATGAAACCTCCGAAAGTGACGACGTAAATGAGATTGAACGTCCAGGAATCCTTGTCGATCAAAACCCGGAGATAGTCATTCAAACTTTTCTTATCCTGAGTGGGAGGCTCTTTTGCAAAAATCAAAAGAATAAGGAGCGCGGCAAGCATGGGAATGACAGCCAAACCATAAACCGCGTTCCAGCCGTATCTCTGCGCCAGCGGCGGGCCAAACAGTGTCGCAAGGACCGTGCCGCTATTGCCGGCCCCGGAAATTCCCATGGCTAACCCTTTGTATTCAGGCGGATAAGACCCCGAACCCAGGGAAAGCGCAACCCCAAAACTTGCGCCCGCAATTCCCAGCAAAACACCCATCACCAAAACTTCATGATAGGTGCTTACAAACAACCAGCCATAGATCAAAGCAAGACTTGTCAAAGACATTTCCATGATCGCGGCGGATTTGCGTCCGATAATTTCCGCCAAGACTCCCAAAGGAAAACGCATCAGAGCTCCAGACATAATGGGAATCGAAACCATCAAACCTTTCTGCGCTGGCGTTAGATGGAATTGTTCGCTGATAAATGGGGCCATGGCTCCATTCAAAACCCAAACGGCGAAGCAAACGTCAAAATACAGAAAAGCACTGAGGAGCGTCGGCAAATGCCCGGCTTTGGCAAATTTGGCCAGTCTGCTTTTTACGTTATCAAAGTTCATGAAGCTTGAGGTGTTTCTCATTGCGATTCCTCGCTCGTCGGATGGCGTTCCTGATGAACCACTCTGCCTTCCAGAGGCCCGAGCCCGTATTTATTTTTCCAGGCCGGAGCCAATTTGCCGGTCTTGGATTGCGCCAATAAAATTTTTATCCCCAAAGGATCGTTTTGAAAAGAACGGATGCCGGAGAGCCACTTGACGCTCTTGTATCCCTGGAGAAACGGGACCGCCAGACGCACGGGCCCGCCGTGCTCGTGGCTTAAGGCGTCTCCATTCATGCCATAAATCACCAAAGACCTCTCGTCCATCGCCTCTTTCCGGGTCAAAGACTCGAAATAGTTTTTGTCCCGGGAATAGAAAGCGTAATAGCGGTTCTCTTTCCCGGCCATTCCCAGAAATTCCAAAACATTTTTCAGTTTCCAGCCTTCCCAGCGCACCACCTCCGCCCAGTTGAAAATCTGGCAAATGAGGGGCATGCGGGTCTTGAGTTTGGAAACTTTCTGCAAATCATCCCAGGAAAAATTGCGCGTCTTGCAATCCAGCCCGCAAACGGAAATTTTCACCTGTTCTTTGGAGATGGGCTTGGGCATTTCGTACAGGCTAATCAGTGGAACAGCCCTTTTCGCGCTGAAATCCAGCACGGAAAAATGCTCTTTGAATTTGGGATATCGGACGTCCGGGCGGTCCGGCACTAGACTAAAACCTCCGAGCCCTTCTCCCCGGTACGTACCCGCTCAACCATTTCCAGAGGGCAAACGAAAATTTTCCCGTCTCCGATTTCTCCGGTCCTGTTGCTTTCGGTCAGAAGGCCGATGACCTTTTCCACGTCTTCAACGGGAACAAACAAAGTGACCATTCTTTTGGGAAGAAAACAAATTCCCTCAATGACTTCTCTGGATTTGGACAAATACTGCAGGCCTTTTTGCCGCCCGCGTCCATAAACCCTGTGAACCGTGAACGCGTTGTAGCCTTCTTCCAAAAGCCTGGCTTTGGTCTTGGGCCACTGGTTGGGCCGGATGATGGCGATAATTTCTTTCATGATTCCCTCCGGTGTCTCAATTTGAATTCTGACACAAATAAAAAAGGCGTTCTTCATAATTCTCCTCCCGGAGATTCGAAGAACGCCTTCGTTCTGTGCCGCGCCTGAGTTCCGCTATGAACCTAGGCGCTTATTATAGCACAAGAAAACTATAATTATTTTGAAATATTATTATTATTTAGTATTATTATTTGTAATATGCTGATCGAGACCCTCAAAGTGTTCTGCGACGCGGTGGACTTGAAAAGCTTCTCCAAGGCGGCAGAAGCCAATTACGTCACCCAATCTTCCGTGAGCCAGCAGATCAAAAAGCTGGAGAAGGAGTGGAAGGCGGCGCTGATTGAGCGCGCCAACCGCGACATGGCCCTGACGCGGGAAGGCGAGATTGTGTACAAGGAAGCCAAGAGCGTGCTTAAGCATTATGAGGCCATCGGGCAAACCCTGGGAAAGACCCCCCAGACGGTCAACGGCACGGTGCGCCTGGCCGCGATCCTGGGCGTGGGCCTCCATGAACTCCCTCCCTATATCAAGCAATTCATTCATCAATATCCCCAGGTGGACGTGCGCCTGGACTACATGTACCACGACAAGGTCTATGAAAGCGTGCTCAAGAAAAGAGCGGATTTGGGAGTTGTGGCCTTCCCCACTCCCAGGATCGGCATCCGCATCCTGCCTTTCCGGAACGACCCGCTCGCCATCGTCTGCCACCCGCGGCATCCGTTGGCCCGGAAAAAATCAATCGAAATATCAAAAATCAACGGGTTAAACTTCGTCACCTTCCAAACCGGATATCCCACCGGAGACGCGGTGGAGGAATTCTTAAGGTCGCGCCGCGTAACGGTCAAGACGATCATGCGCTTTAACAACATCGAAATGATCAAGGGCGCGGTGGAGATTGACGCGGGCATCTCGATTCTTCCGGTGGTGTCCGTTCAAAACGAGCTTAAGCACCGGACGCTTAAGGCGGTTAAGATTGCGGGGAAACCTCTGATGCGCACCCTGGGCATCATTTTAAGGGGAGAAAGCGTCCTGCCCGAAGCGGCCTTAAAATTTGTGGAGATTCTGCGCCAGGGGAGGAACTGACTGTCCGGAATTGGTATACTTGACATGACCGAACTCACCCCCCATATCAAGGAGAAAGATCATGCGATTGAAACTGGGACTCATTCTGGCGTTCCTGCTGGCCGGCCAAACCTGCTGGGCCAAGGATTTTGAAGGCATCATCAAGTATAAAATTGCCGCCAAAAAAGACGACATGACTTTCACGTACTACATCAAGGGAATGAAAACCGTGATGGAATGGGAGTCCTCCGGCAAGCGCAAATCCGACCCCCGGATGAAAACCATCGCCGATTTCAAGGCCAAGAAGGCCTACACGCTCATGCACGAGCAAAAGCAATACATGGTCATCGACATGGACCGCAAGGACATTCAGGAAAAAGTGGACAAGGCTCAGGACGAGCGCGATTTCGTCAAAACAGGCCGCAAGGAAAAAATCCTGGGCTACGCCTGCGAAGAATATATTTCAAAATACAAAGACGGCGAAACGGAAATGTGGCTGACGGATTCTCTGGGAAAAATGTCCGGCTTTTACTGGTCGGACAAGGAAAAAGGCCGGTCCGCCTGGCAGAAGCACCTGGCGGATAAAGGGTTCATGCCTCTGCGCATCGTGGACCGCAAGACCGGAGGCAAGGAAACTCTCCGCATGGAAGCCATTCATGCCGAGGCCAAAAGTTTGTCCGCGTCCCTCTTTGAAATTCCAGGCGACTACAAAATCATGGAAATGCCAAAAATTCCAAACATGAAAGAGCTTATGAAAGGATTCGGCCAAAAATCCGACAAAGAATGATTCCGCGGGGCGGAAGAGGCACGCAGAGCCCGTTCCTGGCGGGCATCGCGGTGGACCCTGCGCCGCGCATCCCTCTGGAGCAGGGCTCAAAAGAGCTCACTATGCGCGCCATGGACATCATTTCCCCAATCGGCATGGGCCAGCGCGGGCTGATTGTGGCCCCTCCCGGATCCGGCAAGACCACTTTGCTCAAGCACTTGTGTCAGGCCGTGGCCGCAGCCTGCCCCGAAATCAAGCTTTACGCCCTTCTGGTGGACGAACGGCCTGAGGAAGTGACGGATTTCAAGCGCGGCGTGACGGCGGAAGTCCGTTCCTCATCTTCGGATGAATCCTACGACCACCACATCCAAACCGCCGACACGCTCATCCAGCAAGCCATGGCCCAAGCGGGAGACGGGGCTAACGTGATGGTGGTGATTGATTCGCTCACGCGGCTGTCCCGCGTGCACAACGCCGAGCAGAGAGGCGGCAGCGGGCGCACCATGTCCGGCGGAGTGGGCGCGGGCGCGCTTGAAATCCCGCGTCGCATTTTTGGCTCGGCCAGAAAAATTGAAAACGGAGGCTCGCTCACCATCATCGCCACCATTCTGGTGGACACCGGCAGCCGCATGGACCAGGCGATTTTTGAAGAATTCAAAGGCACGGGCAACATGGAGCTGGTGCTTTCCCGCGAAGTGGCCCAGCAGAGGATTTATCCCGCCATCGATGTGGCCAAAAGCGGCACGCGCAAGGAAGAATTGCTCGTGGGCCCGGAAGAACTCAAAAAAATGTGGAAACTCCGCTCGCATCTGGTAAGCATGGGCACCGTGGACGCTGCCCGGACGCTCGTGGAAGCCCTGCAAAGCCACAAAACGAACCAGACGCTTTTGGAGGAGGCGGGTGAATGAAAAGCTGGGCCAAAATCAGCGGCATTTTGATGTTGGGGCTTTTATGCGGTGCCATGCCTGATAAAACTGTTTACGACTTCTCCGTCAAAAGCATCGATGGAAAAGAAATTTCCCTGAAGGACTATTCCGGCAAGGTTCTGCTGATTGTGAACACAGCCTCCGAATGCGGCTTTACGGGCCAATACAAAGATCTCGAAGCAGTGTATCAGAAGTACAAGGATAAGAGACTCGTTGTGTTGGGATTTCCGAGCAACGATTACGGCGGGCAGGAGCCGGGCAGCAATTCGGACATCAAAAGCTTTTGCGAAATGAAATTTAAAACAACCTTCCCTCTTTTTGACAAGGGCCCCGTTTCCGGAGACGGCATCCAGCCGCTTTTCAAACACCTCACTGAAACGGCCAATCCCAAGCACGACGGAAAAATCCTCTGGAACTTTGAAAAATTCGTGGTGGATCGCGAGGGCCGTTTAATCGAGCGATATCGCTCCATCACCTCTCCCTCCAGCGGACGCGTGGCCAAAGTTCTGGAAAAAGCTCTCGCCGAACCCGCAGGACGATAACAAATTACGAATGAGCATTAAAACAAAATGTTGGGAAGGGGATTTAAAGGGCGGCAAAGGGTCAGTGAAGCTGGGCAGCGGAGCATTCCAAGGGGCCTTTTCTTTCGCTTCGCGGTTTGAAAGCGGAACAGGCACCAATCCGGAAGAATTGATCGGCGCGGCGCACGCGGGCTGTTATTCCATGGCGCTCTCGCACATGCTGGCCTCCAAGGGATTCACTCCCAAGAAAGTGTCCACCACGGCGGAAGTGAAACTTGAGAAAGTCGGCGACGGCTTCAAGATCACCAACATCAACCTCAAGATGGAAGCCGATGTGCCCAAGATCGACCAGAAGACCTTCATGGAAAACGCGGAAGCGGCCAAGAAGGGCTGCCCGATCTCACAGGCCCTGGCTTCCACCAACATCACGCTCGAAGCCAAACTTCTGCAGAACGCCTGATCCGGGCGTTCAAGATCCATGGAGCAGCTTGAAAAAGTAACGCTCAAACTCAAAGCCAACGTCTATTTCGACGGGGGCGTGGTGAGCCATACGGTCATCACGGCGGACGGTGAGCGAAAAACCGTCGGCTTGATCCGCAAGGGCGAATATCATTTCACCACGGACGCTCCCGAACGCATGGACATCATCTCGGGCACCTGCAGAGTGAAACTGGCGGGGGAAAAAGACTGGAAAACTTATTCCGCCGGCGCGGGATTCAATGTGGCGGAAAAATCTGCTTTTGACATCGCGGTGGACACGGGGCTGGCAGAGTATCTCTGCTCGTTCCTGAACTAGTTCTCTTCTTCGGCTTCCTCTTCCTGCTGTTTCTTGCGCCTCTCAAAATACTCGTAATTGCCAGGATAGAGAGTCACTTTGCCGTGGTGCACGTGCACCACATGGCTGGCCAGGGCGTTCACAAAGTATAAATCGTGGCTGATGAAGCAAAGCGTCCCTTCAAAATCCGCCAGGGCGGACACCAGAGCTTCTACGCTGTCCAAATCAAGGTGAGTGGTGGGCTCGTCCATGAGCAGCACATTGGGCGGATCCAGCAAAATCTTGACCAGTGAAAGACGGCTTTTTTCTCCGCCGCTCAACACCTTCACCTGTTTGAACACATAATCCCCCCGAAAGAGAAAACTACCCAAAACACTGCGCACCGTCTGCTCATTTAAATCCCTCGGCACTCCGAGCGCTTCCTGGAGCACGGTTTTTTCCGGGTCAAGCGATTCCGCGCGGTGCTGGGAGAAATAGCCCACTTTCACTCCGAGCCCGAGTTTCTTTTCGCCTTTGTCGACGGGAATGGCTCCGGCAAGGATTTTAAGCAATGTGGACTTGCCCGCGCCGTTATGGCCCACAAAAGCCATCTTCCAACCGCGCTCCAGATCAAAATTAAGACCTTGATAGACTTTGATGTCGCCGTAGGATTTGTAAACGTCTTTCAGCTCGAGCGTGCGCACGCCCGTGCGCTGGGGCTGGGGAAATTTGATCTTGAGCTTCTTGGCTTCTTCAGGCAATACAATGCGCTCCACCTTTTCCATGCGTTTGAGCATGCTCTGCGCCCGGCTGGCCGTGGAGGCCCGCGAGCGGTTACGGTTCACAAAATCCTGCATGTCCGCCAGCTCCGCCTGCTGCGCGCGGTAGGCCTGTTCCAGGCGTTCCTTGTCTTCGGCGCGCTGTCTCACATAAAATTCATAGTTGCCGCTGTAAACCTTGAGCGTCTTGTTCTCGAGGCTCACCACGGCCTTGCACACGGTGTTGATGAACTGGCGGTCGTGGGAAATGAGAAAGATGGAGCCGCGATAGGAAAGCAGGTAATTCTGGAACCACAGCATCGATTCTAAATCGAGGTGATTGGTGGGTTCGTCAAGCATGAGCAGGTTGGGCTCTTCCACCAGGAGCCGTGCCATGGCCACGCGCATGGCCCAGCCGCCGGAGAGCGTGTTCACCTTGCGCTCAAAATCAGTTACTTTGAAACCCAAACCCATCAGAATGGCTTTGGCTTTGGCCGCCATTCTGCCGTCCGGGTCTTCCGTGTGCGCCAGGGAGTCCTCCAGCACCGTCAAGTCAGAAACAGGAGCATTCTCCTGAGGGAGATATCCGGTGGTGATGCCGCGCTTGAACTGGATCTCGCCTTCATCCGGGAATTCTTCGGATAAGAGCATTTTGAGAAACGTGGATTTGCCCGCGCCGTTGGGGCCCACCAGAGCGTAGCGGTCGCCCGCGTTGATCTGGAGATTGGCTTCTTCCAGAAGAGTCTGGAGCCCGTAAGATTTGTGGACATTTTTAACGGTAATCATAAATTATGGAATCGTAGATAATATCATATAATAAGAATAAGTCGTCATAAACCAAAGGAGACCCCATGGCCATTATCGAGGAATCAGAATACAAAGGCAACCCCATGATCGTGATCAAGAATTCAGCGGAAGATAAATTTCCGTTCCAGTTCGGCGTGAAAAAAGCCAAGCTGGTGCTGGAAAACATTGAAGCCGTAAGAAAATTTGTGGAAAAGCACGATAAATAACCTCGTGCGGGGGTTTTCTTTTCTGCTTGTTCTCGCGCTAGGCGCCCTCAGCCCCGCAGCCCAAGCGGGGGAAAAGCCAAAGTCCAAAAAACAGGCCGTCAAGGAAGCCAAAGTGACCGACAATCTAAATAAAACAGATGCCGAGTGGAAAAAAGAATTGTCCGACGAGCAGTTCTGCATTCTGCGGCAAAAAGCCACGGAGCGCGCATTCTCCGGGAAATATAATGACCATCATGAGAAGGGAGTTTATAAGTGCGCGGCCTGCGGAGCGGAGCTTTTTGGCTCAGACACCAAGTTTGACTCCCGCTCAGGCTGGCCCAGCTATTTTGCGCCTGTTTCCAGCGGGGCGGTGACTGAAAAAACGGACAATGACCACGGCATGCAGCGCACCGAAGTGATCTGCTCGCGCTGCGGCGGCCATCTGGGCCATGTTTTTGACGACGGCCCAAAGCCCACAGGCTTGCGCTACTGCATCAACTCCGCCTCACTTAATTTCGAAAAGAAGTGATCCTCTGCCTCACCTGCGCCTTTGCTCGGGTCATCAAGAGCGAGCGCAGCGTTTTTTTTCTGTGTCAGCTCTCCAAAGAAAATCCCAAGTACCGTAAATATCCGCCCCAGCCCGTCATGGAATGCGCCGGGTATGTCCGGAGCGCGACTCCAAAAACTGTTTAGCTGCAGCCCGGACCGCAGGGAGGATCGTTCTTGCCTGATCCCCCCGGGGACTTGTTCCAAGGGAGGAACGCCAGGAGCTTGGCCATGGTGCAAAAACCGCTCACTCCCGCGAAAATAAGTCCTGCGCCCACAAAAGCCGCGACCCACCAAAGCGATGAAAACAGCCCGCCGACGAGAGCCAGCGAACCTGCAACGATCTGAACCTGCCGCATGATCGGAATGGGGCCCCTGGAACGCTCCACCGGAAACCCCATGTTTTTCCAGGCGGCCAATCCGCCTTCGATCAGATGTATTTTCTTATATCCCCGCGTTTTAAGCGCATCCACCGCCTGAGCTGAACGGATTCCCGTGTGGCAAAAAACGAAGAGTTCTTTGTCTCTCGGGATGCGATCCATCTCCGCGTTCAGCCGGCTCTGAGGAACGGAGAGCGTGC
>MGUQ01000031.1:0-1155 GCA_001799975.1 Elusimicrobia bacterium RIFCSPLOWO2_01_FULL_54_10
AACACCCTGAGACCCCATCATTCTTTGGGCCTTAAAGCCCCTCTCCAGGTCCTGGCTCAAATCCCCAAAATGTCGCATATGTCCTTGACTTATACAACCCCTTGACAAAATCCGGAACCCCTGGTATATATAGATTGGAATAATTGGAATAATAGGACTAACAGGAAAGTCTGCAAAATCGGAATCGGGGGAAATCATGATCGAATCAGCCGTCCAGCCTCTCACCACGCACGAAGTGAGCCGTTACCTCCATGTGGACTTGAGCACCGTCATCAACTGGTGCGACCAAGGCAAGCTGGAGGCCTACAAAACCCCCGGCGGCCACAGGCGCGTGAGCCGCGAAAATTTCTTAAAATTCCTTAAACAATACGAAATTCCAATGTCGGCTGACATAAAACGGTCTCTTCAGGGCGGGACCCGGATTTTGATAGTGGACGATGAAGCCGATGTGCGCAAAGTGATCAACCGCGTGCTCATGAAAAGCCTTCCCATGGCGGAAATTGTGGAAGCCGAGGACGGCTTTGAGGCGGGGAAAATGCTCCTGGATGCCAGGCCCCACTTGGTGATTCTGGATTTAAAGCTCCCCGGAATGGACGGGTTTAAGGTTTGCGCCAACATCCGCGCGGACGATAGGTTTAAGGAAACCAAAATTTTGGCCGTCACCGGCCAGGACACTTCGGAGAACAAGGCGCGGATTCTCGAAGCCGGGGCCGACGACTATTTGCCCAAGCCTTTTGCTCTGGAAGTCCTGGACGAAAAAGCGGCCCGGCTTTTGGGCTTTGAGAAGGCGGCGGTCAAGTGATGGTCCCTTTCAGTCACCGCGCGGCCTTCATTTCATTCCGCCTCATTATCCTCCTCCTGGTTCTTTTCTTTGTTTCCGAAAGCGGGCCCAATGCCCTGCACATCGGACCCGAAATGCTGGATTCATACAAATGGATTTTTGCCCTGGCCGCGTTTCAATTCGTCTCCAATTTTCTTCTGCTCCTATTCCGCGAAGGCCCGGCCAAAAAGGGCCTCATGGCGGGGCTTTTTTTCTACGACATCGGGCTCATTTCCTGGGCCATCTACGCCACCCAGGGGTTTGAAAGCGACATTTTTCTTGTGTATTTTCTTGCGATCTTTATGACCGTGATCGCCAAGAAGCCCTCCATCAGT
>MGUQ01000031.1:1176-4731 GCA_001799975.1 Elusimicrobia bacterium RIFCSPLOWO2_01_FULL_54_10
TGCGTCATTTACGGCGCGCTTTTCGTGCGGGCGAATTCCGCGGCGGGGCTCATGGAAACCTCCGTTCTCATTCGTTTCCCGCTCCTTTTGGTGACGGCGTTCTTTTCCTCGGTCATCGTTCAAGGCATTGAGGAGGAAAAGGAAGGTTTCATGCAGAAAATCCAGGCCTTCTGGATGCATTCGGAAAAACTGGTGGCCGTGGGGGAAATGGCGCAGGGCATTGCGCACAAAATCAACAACCCTTTGACCAGCATTCTGGGCATGACGCAAGTTCTTTTAAGCGGCGAGGAAGAGGTCCGCCAGGGGGAAAAAGGCGTTTGGGTGGCGGCCGAAGACCTGGGCGTGATTGAAAGAAACGCCGCCCGCTGCCGCAAGATTCTTGAGGACCTCCTGCTCTATTCCAGCGCGCAGGAGTTTTGTTTTGAAAAAGTGGACGTCAAGGAAATTATCCTGAAAGCCTTGGACCTGCTCAAGCACCAGGTGCGCTCCTCCAAAATCCGCGTGGAGTGGCAGGACGCGACCACTCCTGAAACCCGGCTCGTTCACGGAAGCTTCGTTCACCTCACGCAGGTCTTTTTCAATTTGATCATGAACAGCGTCCAGGCCATGCCCCAGGGCGGGCTCATGACGATCAGCCTTGAGCGGCAAAACTCCATCACCGAAAGGAACATGGCTTCCGAATGCGTCCGCATCCTGATGGAAGACAGCGGCAGCGGCGCGCCCTGGGAAATCGACAGACGGATTTTTGAAAAGGGGCTGGGGTTGGCCACCGCTGAAAGCATGATTTTGAAGCACAACGGCAAAATGAAGGTTTCCAGCCGCGCGCCGGTCAAAGGAAACCACATCGAAATCCAACTGCCTTGTTATGTTTCGACGGAAGCGGCGGTGAGCGAAGGAGTGCCGTCATGATTTCCGCTGAAAAGCAGACGCCGGTTTTCCGCATCCTTGTGGTGGACGATGAGCCGGACATCCTGCGGTTCCTGTCGCGGAGCTTTCTGGGAGGCGGCTATTCGGTGGTCACCGCCAACGACTCCGAAAAAGCCCTGGAGTATTTGAAGCGTGATCACTTCAACCTGGTTCTTTCCGACATAAAAATGCCCGGCCTGGACGGCCTCACCCTTCTTAAAAAAGTCAAGGAATCGTCCCCCACAACGGAAGTGATCATGATGACGGGATACGCCTCCGTGGAAAGCGCGGTGGGCTCCATCAAGATGGGCGCTTTCGATTACCTGCCCAAGCCGTTTACGCTTCAGGAAATTCTGACGGTTGTAAAAAGGGCGCTGGAGCATTATGAAGCCATTCATGACCTTTCTCAATACCGCGACTGGGAACAGACCAAAGAGGATTTTTTAAGGAACACAAGCCACGAACTGCGCACGCCGCTCACCTCCATCATGAGCGCGTCCAAATTCCTGGTAGACGAGTTCAAGCGCGAGGGGGAGCTCAAGGGCTCCGCGCATGCTAGAATACTCACCATCGTTCACCGCAATTCAAACCGAATGCTCCAGCTGATTGACGACTTGTTGGAGTCTTTCCGCTTCGGCGCCGGCAAAGTGGTGCTCAACAAAACCCGTTTTTCCGTGGAAAAAATGATGAAGGAAACCGTGGAAGAATTTCTGGCGCCCTGTCAGGAGCGGCGTCTGCGCCTGCACAGCCGCATCGAGCACGGCCTGCCCGGCATAGAAGGGGATCCCGTCAAAATCCGCCAGGCGGTGCTCAATTTGATCGGCAACGCCATGAAGTTCACACGGGCGGGCGGGGAAATTACCCTCGGGGCCAAGGCAGGCCGGCTGGACGGCGCTCCTGCTGTGGAAATTATGGTAAAGGATTCGGGCGTGGGCATTCCACCCGACCTACATGGAAAGGTTTTCGACAAATTTTACCAACTGGACTCTTCCACCACCCGCACCGCCCCGGGCTTGGGCCTGGGACTGGCGCTGGTCAAGTCCATCGCGGAAGCGCACGGGGGATCGGTGGGGCTGGAATCCCGCCCGGGCTGGGGCAGCGCCTTCAGCGTTACCTTGCCCGTCAATGCAGCTGTGCCAGCGGATCAGGTAAGGAGCGACTATCATGTTGCGGCCTGAAGCAACCCAGACCATTTTGATGGTGGATGACGACCCCGAAGTGTTGAGGACTCTGGAGAAAATCATGAAACGCAAAGGCTATCAAACCATTCCGTTCAGCAACCCGCTCCTGGCGCTGGAGACCATGCGAACGCGGCGGCCCGATTTGATCCTCACCGATTTGAAAATGCCTGAAATGGACGGCATCCAGTTCATGCAGGAAGCTAAAAAAATCCATCCATCCGTGCCCGTGGTGCTCATCACGGCGTACGCCACGGTGGACACCGCCGTTTCCGCCATCCAGCTCGGCGGGTTTGACTACGTGAGGAAACCTTTTGAAATCAGTAGGATTTATGCGGTGATCGAAAAAGCGCTGGAATCCAGCGAGGGGAGGTGACGCCATGAATTCAAAAACATTGCCATACTTGTTGAGGGGTCGATTCGAACATTGGAAATTTTTAGGCTCCCAGTTCTGGATCCTGCCTTTTCTGGCGAATTGCGTCCTGTGGGTGGGGACCGCGCTGGCTTTCGTTCTCTCTGGGATTGCGGGATGCGCGGCGAAAAAGCCGGCACCCGTCTCTCCCATGGGCCAGCATCCGACGCACCGCATCGCCATCCTGCCGTTTGAATCTTCCAACCCCTATATTCCGGGGACTTCCCTGAGCGATTATTTCGTTGTGCAAATTCTGCGCGACACGTCCGGGTTGGACGTAGTGGAGCGGAAGGATTTAATGCGCATTCTTCAGGAGCAGAAGCTGGCCTTGACCGGCCTCATCCGTCCGGACAAGTTCGCGCGTCTGGGCAACATCCTGGGCGTGCAGGCCATCCTTGTGGGTTCCGTCAGCACTCTGGAAACCCTCCAGAGCACGCGCGGGTCCATTTCCGTCACCTTGAAACTCATGGAAGTGTCCACCGGCCGCGTCATTTGGGCCGACCGGCAGGTGATCGCTCATTCCACCTGGTCCGTGAAGGATGTGGAAGAGGTGGCAGAGCGCATCATGGAGAAGGCCGCCAAGAAAATGGTGGAACAAATGGGGAAGGACAACGCATTCTCTCGTCTCAAAGAGGCAGATTTTGAAGCCAGCCTCGCGCTGGCCCAGTACCAAGGAGAAATGCCGTGAATACGAAAATGAACTCTCAGCCCACCGTCCTCATCGCAGATGATGAGCCGGAAGTTTTGAATGTTGTGAAGCGCTTTTTGACCCGCAAGGGCTACGACATGGTGACCGCGGCCAACGGCGCCGAAGCCCTGGGCAAGTCCAAAGTGCAGAAGCCGGACATCATCCTGCTGGACATCAACATGCCTGAAATGGACGGCATGACGGTGTGCAGGAAATTGCGCGAAGACCCGCTCACGCGGCTCACCCCCATCGTCTTTGTGAGCGCCCGAGGCAAAACGGACGACAAAGTTTCCGGCTTGAACATTGGAGCGGACGATTACATCACCAAGCCCTTTGAGCTTGAAGAGCTCCAGGCGCGCATCGATGTTCTG
>MGUQ01000031.1:4888-5748 GCA_001799975.1 Elusimicrobia bacterium RIFCSPLOWO2_01_FULL_54_10
AAGGGGACCAGCTCATTCTTTGGATGGCTCGGATGCTTCAGGAGCAGGGGCGCAAGCATTCCGCTTTTGTGGGGCACATTGGGGGGGACGATTTCATTCTCATGGCGCAGCCGGAAGCCATGCCCGCGCTGGCCCAGGGCGTAGCCGACGAATTCGACCGCAACCGCAAGGTCTGGTACAACATTTGGCATTCCATGCAGGGCTGTGTGACTTCCAAAGACCGCCGGGGCGTTGAGCAAAAGTTTCCGCTCATGAGCCTCTCCATCGCCGTGAGCACAAATGAAAAGAGGCCCATCACCCACTACGGTCAGGTGGCCCAGATCACCTCGGAAATCAAGTCTTTCATCAAAGGCAGGGACGAAAAAGACAAAAGCTGCGTGATGTTCGACCGGAGGATTTGTTAAGCGAGAACGGGTTATTCGTCGGGTGTAATATCCAGAAGGGTCATCACCTTCTGCGCGGCTTTTTCCATATCGAAGGGTTTTTGAAGGAAAGCGTCCGTGTGGGCGCGCATAAATTTGATCTTCGCTTCCGCCAGCCGGTGCCCGGTCATGCCGATCACCTTGATTTTTTTTGTCTTCTCGTCCGCCTTGAGCGCCGCAAGCACGCGCTCGCCGTCCATTCCCGGCATCACCACGTCCAGCATGATAAGGTCCACGGGATGGTCCCCCAAAAGCAGGAGCGCCCCCACGCCGTCCCTGACCCATTGCACATGGCAGTTGCTTCCTAGAGCATTGCGGAGTATCTTTTGCAGGGCTTGCCCCACGGCGGGATCATCTTCAACGATGAGGACCTTCCTTGAAGGCCCCATTTTTTCCGGAATGGGCAAACCATACTTCTTTAAGAACTCCAGCAGATGG
>MGUQ01000031.1:5790-12495 GCA_001799975.1 Elusimicrobia bacterium RIFCSPLOWO2_01_FULL_54_10
ATGGTGGTGGGACGAACGCCGCAGACCTTGGCGATTTGAAACGTAGTGTAAACCCTCTCTGTCATGAACTGACCCCTTTCTTTGGTTGTGAAAGTCTATCTTATACTTTCTCTGGGGCGGGATGTCAAGTTCTAGCTGAAAAATCAGATGGAGAATCTTTATGAAGCAGATCGGCCAGGGTGCCCAGCAACGCGTCCAAATCCACGGGCTTGTGGAGGAGAATGAGGGATTTTTCCTCCATTGTTTTTTCGAGGCCGGGGTTGAGCACATCCCCGGTCAAAAACAAAAATGGGGGACGCGGAAACGGGCTCCATTTGAACCAATTCTCACGTAAATCCAGGCCGGAGCCTTCTCCCAAGCGCACGTCGGCCACCACCACATCGAAAACTTCTTTGGAGATTTTTTCCCTGGCTTCCTGCAAATTTTCCGCTTCTGAGGGCAAACTGCCTTCCCGAACAAAAAACTTAGAAAGAAAAGCGAGAACGGAAGGTTCGTCGTCTACAACCAACACTCGCCAGCCCTTGATTTTGGCCGGGGCCGCGGTCTTATTCTTCTTACGGACCGCGCTTGTCCGGGTTGCTGGCAGTTCCACATAAAAAGCCGTGCCGCCGCCCGGCGGGCTCTTGAAACCCAGGAGCCCCCCATGGTCTTGCATGATCTGGCGGCTCACGGAAAGGCCCAGCCCCGTCCCTCGCCCCGCGGGCTTGGTGGTGAAAAAAGGCTCAAAAATGCTTTTTTTGTCGTCTTCAGAGATTCCCGGGCCCGAATCGGCAATTTCCACGCGCACGGTTTCACCTTGAGCCAGGGCACGGATCGTGATGTTTTTTTTGCCGTCCCAGCCCGTCGTCAAAGCGTCGCAGGCGTTGTTGAGGATGTTGACAAAAACTTGCTGGATCTGCTGGGCGTCCGCCTTGACGCCTGGGAGGCGCTTGGGGATGTCGCACTTGACGGTGATCTGGGCCGACTTCTTGAGTTTGTATTGCAGGAGCTCGAGCGATGCGGACAAAATTTCGCGGATGTGGACCGGCCGCTTTTCCATGTCCCCGTGACGCACGAAAAGGAGGAGATTGTCCAGGATTTTGCGGCAGCGCATGGCGCTCTCCAAAATCATTTTGGCGTCCTCCCGGCTGCTATTCTGCGAGTGCGCCAATGGACGGAGCAATTGAGACGAAAGGAGTTGGGCATACCCGGTAACGGCCTGGAGGGGATTGTTCAACTCGTGGGCCACGCTGGATAAAAGCTGGCCCACCGCGGAAAGCTTTTCCGACCGGATGATTTGCTGTTGAAGTTTCTTGGCCTCCGACACATTGCGGATCACCACCGCCCATTCCCGATTCGCCCAGAAATCCTGGTGCGTGCCTCCCCAGGAAAGGCTTAAGTCCAGGTGCTCGCCTTTTTTTGAAACGCCGGCAATCAAATGGTCCCGCACGCCGCCCTTTTCCATCACTTTGGCCAAGAGGCTGTGAAATTCCTTTTCTGCTTTGGGCGGGAAAAGCGCGGTGATGGGCTTGCCCAGGATTTCGGCTGAAGAATACCCGAAAATCTCTTCGGCCCCGCGGTTCCAGGTGGTGATCCAGTTTTCCCGCGAAATGCCCATGACGGCCGCGGGGGAATTCTCCAGTACGGAACGGTACCGCGCTTCGGACTGGGTGAGGTCATCGGTGCGCTGTTCAAGGCTTTCCGCCATGGTGTTGAAGGCTTGGGAAAGGATCCCGATCTCGTCGGGCACTTGTGTGGACACCCGGGCGGAGAGGTTGCCTGTCTGGATGTCTTGAGCCGCATTCACCAGCTCTTTGATGGGGCGCGTCACCGACCGCACCCGGAAAACCACAAAGAGAACCACTAAAGCTCCGCAAAGCCCGCCGGTCCAGAGCGTCAAGTTCCGGATTTGTTTCAAGGGGCCCAGGAACTCGCTCGACTTGGCTCCCACGGAAATCTTCCAGGGCGTTTCCGGGATCTCGGTTTCCGATGAGAGAGTTTCTCCAGGCGTGATGGAGGGGGGCCGTTTTCCAAGAACAAAGTCTTCCGTGGGGCCAGCCATGTAGGCCCAGCCGGAAGGGCCCATATTGAATCCATTCAAAATGTCCTCAACGGGTTTTAAGCTGCATTCCAAAATAAGGATTCCTTTGAACACTCCCGCTGGGTTGAACAGAGCTTTTGCGTAAACAACGGCGGGCCCAAAGTGCGGGTCGTTTTTCAGTGAAGATTGGTAATGTTGAACTGGGCTTAGGGTGCGGAGCTCCTGCATCAAGGCAGGATCCCTTAAATCATTCCTCTCGGCCGCGATCTCCGAAGAGACAATTTTGCAGACCTCCCTTCCTTTTCCGTCGACATAGATGAGGCGGTTGTAGACCTCTGTTCGCCGGGAAAACCTTTGGAGGTATCTTTCCATTTCCTGGCGGTAGGATTTCGCTTCCTGAAGGAGCCCAAAATCAAGGTTGGTATGGTAATCCGCCAGCAAAGGCGTCTCAACGATGGTTTCCAAGTCGTGAATTCTTTGCTTGAAAAAGTCCGAGAGGGCCAAGCCGGCCTGGTGGCCCAATGTATCGATCTCCTTGTTGACGTTGTTGACAATGTGCTTTTTGGAAATCAAATAAGCCGAGCTCCCCAGCACGCAGATGGCGGCCAGGGAAATGGGGATGATCCCAAACATCAGACGCTTAGCCAGCGTCGAGTTCAGGAGAGCGCTTCGAAACCGCTTAACTGAGCTTTTTTTGGACATCGGGAGATTTCCAGGATAGGGGCGGCATGAAAAGACAAAGGGCCTTCACCCCCGCTTTTTCCGCCCGGAATGCGTGCCAGATTTTTGGGGAAATGTGCAGAAAGTCGCCGGAGGCGAGCCGGAAGCTTTTCCCGCCCACAACCGCCTTGACCGCTCCATGATAAACATAAATCCACTCGTGCGTTTTCAAATGCCGCACAGGCGGGTGGCCTTGAGAGGGGGGAAGTTGAATGTGGTGAAAGCTCCATCGGCGGGCCGCCGCCCCGCGCGCGTCCAAGTCCCGGACATGCAGGGCGCCCAGGAGATGTCTCGGGGCCCGCTTAAGGTGTTGCCGCTGAAACCGCGGGTTTCGCATCACCCGCCTTCTCAATTGAAAAAAAGTGGGGCATACCCGTCACCGAGGGATAAAATTTGACTTTCCGGTTGACCCCGTAAGTCTTAATTCGCTGATAAGTGAAAAGAGTCAAACTCTCATCATAGACGAAGCGGTCCAGGGCGCGGGCCTTGCGGTTTCTGTCCTCGGAGTCCAGGGTGGTCGCCATGTCTTCGAGCCGGCGGTCAAATTCCGGATAGTCCGCGATGGAATAGGGCGAGCGCGAGTGCAAAATCAAGCAGAGGATGAAATAGCTGTGCACCATGGGGTCCGGGCACCCACCCACCACGAGGTCCCAGGTCTTGAGGCCGATGTCCTGAATCACGCGGGAGTCGTCGGTTGAGACGGCGCTCACCCCGATGCCCACGGCTTCGAATTGCCGGCGGATGATTCCCGCCGCCCGCGCGCCTTGCTCCTTAAAAAGCATTCTGAGCTTTAAGTTTCCGTCATATCCCGCTTCCTTGAGCAGAGCCCGGGCTTTTTTTGGATCAAAAGGATAAGGGGTTAAATCGGGGTTGTATCCTTCCTTGCCCTTCATCGCCACGCCCGCTAAAATTTTTCCGTTGCCCAAAAGGTCGTAACGGATGATTTCTTCTTTGTTGAGAGCATAGTTCAGCGCTTTTCGCACGCGGACATCCGTCAGAGGGCCGCTCGAAACGCTGATGGGGATGATCATCTGGTAGAGGGTGTCCCGCTTGATCACGCGGGCGACCTTGCTTTTCATCACCTGCGCGGTCTGCGTCCCTGGCAGTTCGGTCACGATGTCGATTTTGCCGTTTAGAAGGTCCTCGACCTGCCGCTCCCAGGGGACGAACCGAAAGATCAGCTCGTTCACTTTGGGGGCGTCTTTCATCCAGTAGTTTTTGTTTCGGACAAGGGCGATTTCTTCCTTTTCTTTCCGGTGGTCGAAAACAAACGGCCCCGTCCCGACCGGCGCATCGTTTAGAGCGGTGTCCCCGGCTTTGCGAACATGTTCCTCCGGGACGATCAGGATAAATCCCGCCAGGCGGTTTAGAAGAAGGCCGTCCGGATAGTGGGTGATTAAATCCACCGTGAGCTCATCCACCACTTCCGCGCGGTCCAGGGAACTGATGAACCCCAGGGCGGGGAAGCCGGTTTTGGGGTCCAGATAGCGCTCCACGGTGAAACGGACGGAGTTTGCAGTGAAAGGGTCCCCGTTGTGAAAGCGCACGCCTTCCCTGAGTTTAAAGCGCATTCTTAAAGCGTCGATGCGCGTCCACGAAACAGCCAAAGCGGGTTCGATGCGGCCCTCGGCGTCAAAACGAACGAGGCCTTCGTAGATTTGCTGAAGCAAGATATGGTTTTTCTCGGCGAATTCTTTGTGGGGATCGAGCGTCAGAGGAGGCATGACATCGTCGCAAACCACCAGACGGGAAGCTTGAAGACGGAGGGGAAAGCAAACCGAGAGGAATAAGAAAACTGAAAACTTACGGACGCTGGGCCAGGATGGCCATTGTAGGGTTGGGAGCATTTTTGGCGATCGGTACTTTTCGGATGTTTTTAAAACCGACGTGCCTGAGCCATTTCTCATATTCTTGGACGGAATAGACCCGCCCATGCCTGGTATAAACTAGCATATGCACGGAAAAGATGCCATTAAACTTCGTGGCCCCGGCGTCGTTATGCATGAAGTCATGAACCACCATAAATCCTCCGGGACGCAGGGCGCGGTAGGTTTTCCAAATGAGGAACCGGTTGTTTTCTTCGCTTTCATTGTGAGTGACGTGGGACAGGAGAGCCAAGTCAAAGCGCTTGTATCCAAAATCGGTGTACAGATAGTTCCCGGTTATGAAGCGGACGCGCGAGGATTCCGGATGATGAGCCAGGATTGATTCTGCCACCTCGATGGTTCCCGGCAGGTCCAGAAGATACGCGTTCATGGTCGGATAGCGCTTCAAGAACTCTAAGGAAAATGTGCCGGGCCCAGCCCCCACGTCCAGCATTTTTTGAGCGCGTTCAAGAGGCACAATCTCGGCGAGCTCCCGGGCGGGACCCTGCGAAATGTTATGCATTCCAAGAATGTATTCCTGACTGAACCCAGGGTTATCCGAAAGTAAAGTTTCCAAGGGCCGCTGTGTTTGGCCGTATTGAAGAATCTCCCGGAGTTCTCCCCAAGCTTCCCAAAGCATTTCCTGGTATTTGAGGTTGTTCCCCAGATATTCCGGCTTTCCATGCACCAAAAACCGCTCGCTCTCTGCCGAATTGTGATAACGCGCTCCTGTTTTTTCAAGGAATCCAAGCGGCACCAAGGCCTCCAGGAGAATTTCCGTGGCTCGGGGGTTCAGCCTCGCCCTTTGGCAGATTTCTCCAACCGAGTTGGTTCCTCCATCGATGAGAGTGAACAGGTCGTGATAAACCGCCACCAGGAGAATTTTGGCCGTCCGGTAGCCGGTGACAATGTCGACGATCGGTTTGGTGTCCAGGTTCACTGTCAGTTCATCTTGGCGGTCACTTGGTCGAAAAACTGGTCCAGCGCCTTGATTCTGGCGCCGATAGGGGGAATTTCTTCAGGGTCCACCATGGCTTCAATCACGCAGGGCTTTTTTTGAGACAATGCTTCCGCCAAGCGTCCGCAGAGTTCCCCCGGACGGGTCACCCGCGAACTGGCGGCTCCCAAAGATGCCGCCAGCTTGCAGACATCGATGGGATTCTCAAAAAGGGAATAGTGAAAGCGGCCTCCAAACTGGATGTTTTCACCGTGGTAGACCATTCCGTGGCCGCCGTTGTTTAAAACCAGCCAAACCACCGGAATGCCGTATTCGCAGGCCGTGTGCACTTCCATGCCGTTCATGGCAAACCCCGCGTCGCCCACCACGGCAATCACGGGCCGCTCCGGAGCCGCCAGCTTGGCTCCGATGCAGGCGGAGGTCCCATACCCCATGGAAGCAAAGCCGATGCAGTGAAAAACAGAATGGGGCCGGGAAAACCGCAAGTAGTGCAGGGCCCAGGCCATATGATCTCCGATATCGGAAAACACCGCCGCGTCTTCAGGGAGCGCTTCGCCCAGGTCGTACATGAGCCGCTGGGGCTTCAAGGGGAGAGCGTCTGAAAACATTTTTTCCTTTTGGACGCACCAGGGAAGGCGGCTCAAAAATTCACGGACCGGTTCCGCGGAACTCGGGGAAGACGCCATCCACCTCATCTCCCGTTCCATTTGGTGCCGGATTTCGGTCAAAACGGTTTTGGCGTCTCCCAGCAAACCCACGCTTGCGGGGTAATTTTTGCCTATCTGCACGGGATCAACGTCGATTTGAAGCAGATGGTCTTTGGGCTTCAAGCGGCTGTCCCAGACATTGGTGGCGCCCTCCCCGAGGCCGGTTCCCACCGTTAAAAGAACGTCCACTTTGCCGGACAAAAGATAAGCCTCCGATTTGGGAGAGCCCGCAAAGCCAAAAATTCCCATGGACAACGCGTGGTCTTCAGGGAACGCGCCCTTGGCTTTGGCTGTTGTGGCCACGGGGATGGCAAACCTTTCGCTGAGCGCTTTGAGCTCCTCGTAGGCGCCCGAGAGGTTTGTTCCGTTGCCCGCAAGGATGGCGGGGTTTTTGGCCCGGCAAAGGATCTGACTGGCTGCTTTGACGGCGTCGCG
>MGUQ01000031.1:12527-25530 GCA_001799975.1 Elusimicrobia bacterium RIFCSPLOWO2_01_FULL_54_10
TCAAGTGGACCGGTCCCGGCTTGCCGCTTAAAGCCACCCGCAGAAGGCGTCGCACGGTTTCTCCCATTTTGTCCGCGCGGGTGAGCATGAGGCTGGCCTTGGTGAGCGGCTTGAACATTTCCACCACGTCGATGCCCAAACTTCCGCATTCCTGGATGGCGCCCCGCCCAAAGGCGCTGGTGGCCACCTGGGCGGTGATCAAGAACACGGGGATTCCGTCGTTTAAGGAAGTGGCGATGCCGGTGGCGGCGTTGGTGCATCCCGGCCCGGAAGTGACGCAGCATGCCCCAAGGCCGCGCCGCATGCGGGCATATCCGTCGGCCATGAAAGCCGCTCCCCCTTCGTGTTTGGCGAGCACCGGCCGGATGCCCCCATGTTCATGCAGGGCTTCATAGAAAGGCATGAGCGGCCCGCCCGGGATGCCGAAAATGTATTTCACGCCTTGCGCTTCGAGATGCTTGATCAGCAGTTTTACGGCCGAAATTCTGCTAGCGGACAGGGTCAGCATGGGGTACCTCCATTTTTCGGTGGGCTGAGGCATTGAGGAGCGAGCTGTCCGGAAAGATAGTTATGATAATAATAAGTATATTCATATGATTAGACTTGTGTCAAGCCTAAATATATATAAATATCAATATATGTATAATTAATATTAGTATAATTATTAATATGTCAGTTTTTGAAAGCCCGCCTTGCCGCATTTTGATCTGTGAGGACGATCCCGACATGGCGGATATCATTTCTCAAATGCTTAAACCCCTCGGCTGCAAAATCGACATTGCCAACAACGCGATAAAGGCTAAAGCGCTCCTGGCTCAAAATGTTTACAGGGTCATGACCTTGGACATCGTGATGCCCGGCCAGGACGGGCTCTCCTTTTTAAAAGAGCTTCGCGAGCACGAAACTACGCGGGACCTGCCCGTCCTTGTGGTTTCCGTATGCGGAATGGGCGATGACAAGCGGATAAGCGTTTCGGACTTTTCGATTTCGGACTGGATCACGAAACCTTTGGATCCCGAACGGTTTGTTGCATCGGTCAAACAGGCTCTGGGCAAACAGGCTCTGGTCAAAAAGTCCGTGCGGAAGCTTGCGAAGATTCTGCATGTGGAGGACCACTCCAGTTCGCGGGAGTTGGTTTCCACTTTCTTGAGAAAAGCGGGTTCCATTGTCGCGGCCAAGGGCATCCAGGAGGCAAAATCTCTTCTGCTCAAGGAAGATTTTGATTTGATCATCATGAACGCGACCTTGCCGGACGGGGAAGGATCCGAATTGCTGCCGTTCGTGGGCTCGGCTCCCGTGATTTTCCTCTCGACTCATCCGCCCCTGAATGCGCTGCCTGAAAGCGCGCTGAAGGTTCTGGGTCCGCTCGACCAGGCCGGCAATGAGCTCATGAAGGCAGTTCAGGCCGCCATGATCCCCAAGTAAATTGCCAATCATCCCGAAAACTGATAACATCTCTCTCCCAAACTGATTGGGGCTCGCACCCGAACAAAAGGGGCTCGTAGCTCAGCTGGTTAGAGTACCTCCTTGACATGGAGGGGGTCTCCGGTTCAAATCCGGACGAGCCCACCATTTTTCCTCATGAAATCTTTTTGGATCTCCGCCGTCCTCATTCTGCTCGCCGGCTGTTCCGCGAAGGGCCTTTACTACTATCCGAATGTCAAACTCTATCTGGACCCTGTCCAATTGGGCCATGTGTATGAAACGCATCAATTCCCAAGCATAAACGGTGAAAACATCATCGGGCTTTTTTTTGAGAGCACCGGCGCACCCAAAGGGACTATTTTATTTCTGCATGGCAATTACGGCAATCTGTCGTACCATTTTTATCAAGCCACTTTTCTCATGAAGCATGGTTTTAATGTGTTCATGATCGATTACCAGGGATATGGCGGTTCCGAGGGCAAGCCCACCCCGCAGAACACCATTGAAGACGGGCAGGCGGCGGTCCGTTATGCGCTTTGGCTTTCCAGCGCCAATCCTGTTCCGTTGGGACTGTTCGGCCAATCCATAGGAGCTGCCGTCGGCACGGTGGTGGCGGCGCGGGAACCGCAAGTCAAGGCGGTTGTTCTTGAGGCGGGCTTTACGACTTATAAAAAAATCATGGGTTCGGTGATGAGAAGGGGAGTTCTCACCTGGCCTTTCTCATTTTTCGTTCCGTCTCTCATCGCTCCGGCGGGTTTTGAGCCGCAGGAATTTGTGGCGTCCATTTCACCCCGGCCCGTGCTGTTTATTCACGGCGACCGCGACAAAATTGTGCCCGTGGAGATGTCCCGTCAACTGTTTGAGCGTGCCCTGGAGCCCAAACAGCTTCTGATTGTTCCGGGGGCAGGCCATTTGGAGTGCCGGACTGCCATGCAGGGAAAGTATGAACATGAAATTGCGGATTTCTTCGCCGAAGCCTTTTTGAAAAGCCCTACCAGTAAAAATTAAGTCCCGTCTTCCATTCTTCAATGTCGTTTTCGTTCTCATAGCTGATCCGCGCCTGGCCTGAGCGTTTCCAGCCAAGGGCCACAGATGCGCGCAATCCCCAAAAATCATCTTCATCCCCCACAAAATAATTGTTGTAATCGGATTCGAACCCCATTTTTATGAAGGATACCGGCTCAAAAATGGCTCCCGACATGACTTGGGTTCCCACGCGGTTTTTTTTGCTGAATGCGGGGCCCGCGCCCAAATCGATTTGCGGCAAAGCATACAAGGCCAGCTCCCGGCCCAAAACTTTTCCCGCTTTGGAAAGTCCTGCCCCGCCTTTGACCCGGGCATATCCCTGGTCCCATGAGGACTCTTTCACGCCTTTTCTCGTTTCATAGCCCGCCCAGATGTTGAAAGAGGGTTTGCGTACCCACGGGTCCCAGGAGGATAGAGAGGCCAAGTCTGCAAAAACAAACTGGCTCACGTGAAACTTTTGCGTGGAATGGACATACCTGGCTTTCAAATGGAACATCTCAAGACGGCTATGCGGGATGTAGCCGTAATCTGGGTCCAAAAAATCATGCAGGGCGGGCCTGAGCGAAATTTCCTGAAACCAGTCTCCCATTCTGCGCCCCGTGCTCCACATGGCGCGGCTCGTGCGGTGCGCGTCTTCCGGCGCTTCAAAGCCTGCCGGGGAGAGCAGATTTTTTTCTTCGGGCACCTGATGGCGGTTCAATTCCAGAAGCATGGAGTGTTCGCGGGCATCGCGCTTAATTTCCTGAAACCGGGCGAAACCGTTCAGGTAGCGGTAATATAAAAACGCGCTCTGCAGGACAATTCCTTTTCGCTTTTCATCCACGCTTTGTAATGAGCTGGCAATATCCGCGTTGGGGTTTCGGGCAATCCTCCCTGCAATTTTGATTTCTTCCCGTCTTAAGTTTGCCCGTGCAGCGAGCATTTTGGTCACTGCGGAAGGCCTCACGTTGATGTCCGTTACAAGCCCCGGAGTTTCCCGCACAGCCCGGAGGGTGTCGGCCGGAATGGTCATCCACCGGAAGCGGTTGGAAAGCTTCACCCCCGGCCGTGCCGCTTCCATCAGGGGCAAAAGCTGGTAAGAACAATTTTTCGTGAGAAAATAATATTTCATGTAGGCCGGGCCCAGCTCCCAGAGATGGAGCACGAGGCTGCGGATTTCGGCGGAGCTCAAGTTCAGCTGGTATTCCCACAAGTCCCGGCTTTCCAAGTTGTTGTATTCCTGGATTTTCATGTAATAAGGAATAGTCGTGAATTTTCCCGGGTATGCCCCGCTCAAGCCTTTCATGGCGTAGCCGGCTCCCATGGTTTGGTTCGTTTCCGCGGCAAAATTCACTGAATAGCTGGTGAGGCCCTTGTCCATGCGCAAAAATGTGTGGCCGTACATCGAGGCAGGATTGTGCAGATAAGCCGAGGCGAAAATCAATTGAACGGAGCTGTGAGAGAGGCGCTCCAGCCAGTTTTCGAGGATGGGGCAGTTGTGTGCGGGCAGTTGGCCCGCTTCCAGCCCCAATTCCTGAACGATCCATTGGGTTCTTGCGGGAAAGCGGCAGACCGTGGGCGTGTCCAGATCAACGGTGAAATAGGATGAGAGAGTGGCTTCCAGCTCTTTTTGAGGATCCTTTTTTCCTGCGGGAGAGATAAAAAAATTGGGGGAATCAATCTCGCTTTTGTTGCCGAAAAGAGTTTTACGGTAATGACCGAGAGCCAGCCAGCGGGGGGATTCCGAAGTTTTACCGGCTCTGGCGCGGCGGATTAATTCGTCCGGTCCCAGAGGTTTTGCAGCCCACGCCGGGCCAACCGCAAAGGACAGGAGGCAGAAAAGCAGAAAAAGCGGATTGGAAACTTTTACATTTCCAATCCGCTCCGCCGCTGACAGAATTTCTTGCTTAGGAGAGAAGTCCCGGATACAGTTTCAGGGTCTGGTCCAGCCGGATGAGGAAGTCGGCAGTCGTCGTGTCGGCCGTGGAAAAGAGCTGGCCGTAGTGCGACTTGACGATTCCGTTGAACGCGTCTTTCTTGGAGGCATTGATGCCGATGATTTGAGAGAAGGCATTCAAAGTTTCGCCCTTCCCCACAGCCATATCATAGGACAATTGCTTCAGGTTCACGTCCGCAAAAACCACGGCTTCCTTGTTTTTCGCCACCATTCCGCCCTCGGTGCATCCCAGGGTTCCGGAAGTGATGCCGAAGGTCTGGTTGCCGAAAGTTCCGTTGGTGGTGGCTGCGAATATTTGAATGGGCTTGCTGTTGTCGCTTTTTGAGAAAAGGACGTAAGCCAGTCCGCAGCCAGCCATGGGGTGGCTTCCCTTGGCAAAAAGAGCCGGGGTCATCATCATCGTTGACACGGTCAGAACAAGAAGCTTCTTCATGCATGTCTCCTTATAAGTCAGATTTCTTTTGCCCGCACGGGCAAAAGCGCAACTGGGTTGGATTATAACAAAATCGACCCGAAAGGTGTAACGAACCGTGAATCCAGGTTAAAATCTCAGTTCCGAAACTTCCTTCTCTTTTTGTTTCAAGAACGGGTCTAATTCTTCCTCTTCCGGTTCCTGGTTATATAAATCCTTCTGGGGCCTGAAATCCTCCGGCTGGAGCCAAATCATCTTGCGCTTTTTGGGTCTCATGTCTGTGTTCCTCCTTGAAGTCGCCTTCTCTCATTCACTAGGACACCGCGCGGGGGAGAAGGTTACAATTGTTACCTGGCGCCCGCAGGCGTGTCTAATAAGGTGAGGCATTAATTTTTTCGAGGGAGGATTTATGTGAGAAGCAAAGCAGGGTTCGTTGCGTTGCTGGCGGCGGCATTTCTGGCCGTTCCCGTTCTTGGGCTGGCGGCGCAGGGACAGGGCGTGGTGCTGGAGTCGGGCAAATACATGGCGGTGTTGACTCCGCCCGTGGATGAGGCCGGGGCCGCTTCAATTGACAAGGAACTCCGCAAACTCAAGGAACTTGAGTCCGTTTCCGTTCAGTCCTCGGACTCCACGGTGCACTTCACGGTCAAGTCTGGCAAAAAGCTTGACGCCTCCAAACTGGAGAAAACCATCATGAAGGGCGCCCCTGAAATCCGGGTGCTAGGCACCCCGCAGCTAGAAACTGAAGGGAGCGTCGGCCCCAATTATTAACCGCGGCCATTTTTAAGCAACAACCGAAGCTCTGAAGTAAACATTTCAGGGCTTTCGGTTGTATTTTATAGAGATGCTCATGGACAAGCTCGTTCTTCCATTGCGTTACCGCATTTACGTTTCCGCGGCCGCTCTGCTGGCGGTGGTGGCTTCCTCCCTTAGTTTCACTCTTTATTCCAACCAGCGCATGGAGCATGTTCTGCATGTCACCCTGGACAACCGTCTGGGCGGCATGGACGCCGCGCGGGCGGTCAAGCAAACCCTCACCACCTACGACAATAATCTTTTCCGCTACCTGGCCACTCTGGACGAAATTCATCTGAAAGACCAGGAGGATCTGGAAAAGGCGATGGAGTTGGAACTCAACCGCTTGGGTGAGCTCTCCCGCAGCCAGGTGCTCCGCACGCGCCTGGTCTATCTTCAGGATTCCATACGGAGATATTTTTCCGATGCCCACAGGGTGCTGAAATTCTTTGAGAGCACCGCGCTTCCGGAAGACGCAGGCTTTTTTCAATCGGTTGGCTGGCTCCGCGGCCAGGAAGCCAACCGCAAGGAGCTGGGTCTGCTTACCACTAAAGGCCAGAACCGGCTGGTCAGGGTTTTTGCGCTATGTGATGAAATTATTACTTTGAACCACGCTGAGCTGGAGAGAGCCCAAAGCGAACTCAACATCCTCATTCTAGATACCGGTAAAAGGGCCTGGATGACGCTCATGGCCACGGCAGTTCTGGTCATCCTCATTTCCTCCGCGCTCGTGTTCTGGCTGTTGTCCCCGCTCAAGAAACTGATGGTGGGCATTGAGCACCTGGAAAAAGGAGATTATAGTTTTGAGGTCGAGCAGAACGGCAAAGACGAAATCGGCTTGCTCACGCGCGCCTTCAACCGCATGACGCGCACCATCCGCGAACAGCACCACAAGCTCTTGAACGAAACCATCACGGATGAGCTCACCGGAGCGTTCAACCAGCGCCATTTCCGCACAGCCCTCTGGCAGGAAATCGAGCGCTCCAAGCGTTCCCAGCGGCCCCTCTGCCTGCTCATGATGGATTTGGATAATTTTAAGAAAATCAACGACAGCTACGGCCATGAGCTCGGCAACGAAGTCTTGAAGCGGGTGGTTTCCACCATCCGCAAGGAGCTCCGAAGCGTGGACATCCTGGCCCGCTATGGCGGCGATGAGATCGCGGTCATTCTGCCCGACACCGACGCAAACCATGGGCGCTCAGTCGCGGAGCGCGTTCTGCGCTCCATCAGCAAGTGCTCCATTCCGGTCCGCAAAGAGGCCCTGGACATTCAGGTCACTCTTTCCATTGGCGGGGCCTGCTATCCCCGCGAAGCCAGCGGAGTGGAAGTCCTTCTGGAAAAAGCCGATTCCGCCCTCTATCAAGCCAAACACGCCGGCCGCAACCGCCTGACCTGGATTGAAAATCTTGCAATCCGGGCCAGCAAATTCTAGAATCTTTCCTCCCAGAATCCCATGGAAAATCCAGGCCTTAACGGCGATAAAGATTATTTATTTAAACTCCGCCACTCCACCACGCACGTGATGGCGCAGGCGGTCCAGGAGCTTTTCCCCGGCACCCGGCTCACCATCGGCCCGCCCGTGGAAGACGGCTTTTATTACGATTTCGACACCTCGCATCATTTCATTCCCGAAGACCTGGAAAAAATCGAAAAGCGCATGCGCCAAATTGCGGAAGGCAACCACGCGTTCACCATGAGCACGCACAATTCCGACGAAGCCCGGGAATTTTGGGGCAAGCGGGGGGAAAAGTTCAAGGTTGAAATCATTGATGATCTGAAAGCTCCCACGGTCACCTATTGCTCTCACGATACGTTCACAGACCTCTGCCGCGGCCATCACTTGGACACCACCAAAGACATCCGCCATTTCAAGCTCCTGAAAATCGCCGGCTCATATTGGCGGGGAGACGAAAAGCGGGAGCAACTCCAGCGCATCTACGGCACGGCCTGGCCTTCCAAGAAAGAGCTGGAAGATTATCTGCATCGCCTGGAGGAAGCCAAAAAGCGCGACCACCGCGACTTGGGCCAAAAGCTGGACCTTTTCTCCATCCAGCACGAGACGGTGGGCTCGGGCCTCATCTTCTGGCATCCCAAGGGCGCGATGGTGCGACACCTGATGGAAACCTACCTCAAAGAGACTCTCCTTAAGGAGGGTTACGATTTCGTCTATACCCCTCACATCGCGCGGCTGGACTTGTGGAAAATTTCCGGCCATTGGGATTATTACCGCGAGAACATGTTTTCTCCCATCGAGATCGAAAACCAGCCGTATATGCTTAAACCCATGAATTGTCCGGGCCACATCCAGATTTTTAACGCGCGGCTCCATTCGTACCGCGAGCTTCCCATCCGCCTCGCGGAATTCGGCACGGTCTACCGCTTCGAGAGGAGCGGCGTCATGCACGGCCTGATGCGCGTGCGCGGCTTCACGCAGGACGACGCTCACATTTTCTGCCGCATGGACCAGATTGAAGAAGAATGCGTCCATCTGCTCAAGCTCACACTCCAAATCCTGAAGGCTTTTGGTTTTGATCGCTACGATATCAAGCTCTCCACCCGCCCGGAAAAATACAGCGGCACGCCGGAAGGCTGGGACATCGCCGAAGGCGCTCTCAAAAAAGCCCTGGAAGCGCTTCAGCTCAAATATGAAATCGATCCGGGCGAAGGCGTGTTCTACGGTCCCAAAATCGACTTGAAAATCAGAGACTCGCTCAACCGCGAATGGCAGTGCTCCACGGTGCAGGTGGATTTCAACCTTCCGCAAAAATTCGGCGTCACCTACCGCGATGCCGCCAGCAAAGATGTGAACGCGGTCATGATCCACCGCGCGCTTTTGGGCAGCCTCGAGCGGTTCATGGGGATATTGATCGAACATTATGGCGGCGCTTTCCCTGCCTGGCTGGCTCCTGTGCAAGCCAAAATCCTCACTATCAACGAGGCACAGGCCGATTTTGCCAGGTCCCTGGCCCAAAAGAAGTCTGCGCAGGGCTTCCGGGTGGAAGTGGACGACAGCGGCGAAAAAATCAATGCAAAAGTGCGCGAAGCCACCCTCCAAAAAATCCCCTATATGCTTGTGGTGGGCCAGCGTGAGATGGAAAAAGGCGAAGTGAGCGTGCGCAAACGGGACGGCACCAGTTTAGGCGTGATGGCCGCGGACGCTTTCAACCAGCTTCTGGCCAAAGAAGTCTCCGAGAAGACCCTTCCGGCCAATTGACAGCCACAGCCTCATTTCGTATAATAAACCACTCAAATTACTTGGAGGTTTTTTACAACATCGATAATTTTTTTGAGGTGACTCATCGCTAAACCCGGGGAACCCCGCGTAAATGAGGAAATACGGGCGCGGGAAGTTAGGTTGATCGATGAGGACGGCACGCAGCTCGGGATAAAATCCATCTTCGAAGCCATGTCCATCGCGCAGTCCCGGGGCCGGGACCTTCTGGAAATCGCTCCGGGGGCCACGCCTCCAGTTGCCAAAGTGGCGGACTATTCCAAGTTCCGCTACGAGCGCGAAAAGAAGCTCAAGGAATCCCGCAAGCACCAAAAAGCGGGGCTGGTCAAGGAAATCCGTTTTCGCGTCATGATCGGCCAGCACGACCTGGCCACCAAGATCGAGCACGCAAAAGAGTTCATTGACGAAAAGTTCAAAGTGCGCTTCACCGTTGTCTTTCGGGGCCGCGAAATGGAGCACCGCCACCTGGGCGTGAGTTTGCTGGGCAAGGTGCGGGAAATGCTGGAAGGGCGGTATTTTATGGAGCAGGAGCCGGCGCTGGAAGGCAACCGGATGTCCATGCTCCTCGCGCCAAAAAAATAGGATAAAAATTTATGCCAAAACTAAAAAGCCACAGCGGAGCAAAAAAAAGGTTCCGTTTTTCGTCCACCGGCAAGATCAAGTACAAGAAAGCCGGCGCGCGCCATTTGCTGGCGGGCATGTCTTCCAAGCGGGGGCGTTTCCTGCGCAAGGCCGGCCAGCTCAAAGGCTACGACGTCAAGACCATCAACAAGATGCTCCCCTACGGAAATTAAAGAAGAGGATTTATGAGAATTAAAGGCGGCGTATACACACGGCAAAGAAAAAAGAAAATTCTCCGGATGACCTCCGGCTATTATTCCGACCGCAACAACCGCTGGCGCCAGGCGCTCCAGCAGGTGCGCAAGTCCATGGAGTACATGTATGTGGACCGCAAAGACCGCAAGGGCGAGTTCCGCGAGCTTTGGATCACGCGCATCAACGCGGCCGTGCGGCCCCTGGGACTGTCCTATTCGGATTTCATTTCGAAGCTGAAAAAGTCCAACATTCAGCTCAACCGCAAGATGCTTTCCGAGCTGGCCATCAACGACGCTCCCGCTTTTCAGGAAGTCGTCAAAGCGGCCTCTCCCAACTAAAACCTGTCCGACCTAGCTAGCCAAAAAAAGAAGTTCTCCGAAGGGCTCGATAAAGCCCGCACTCTCGAGGCATTGGATGCCTTGCGCCGCGAATTCCTGGGCGGCAAGGGAGTGCTCGACGCCCAGCTGAAAAACCTCAAGAATCTTCCTGCCGCCGAGCGTCAGGCCGCGGGCCAGGCCTTGAATACAGCAAAAAATGAACTTCTTGCCGCGCTGGATTCCAAACGCGCCGTCCTTGAGGATGATGAACTCAAAAAATCTCTGGCCAGCCAGGCGGGAGACCCCACGCTTCCGCCGTTTCCCTTCCGAGTGGGCCGCTCGCACCCGCTCACGCAAGTGATGAACGAAATCAACCATATTTTTCTCTCCATGGGCTTTGCGGTGGCCGAAGGCCCGGAAGTGGAAACCGACGAAAATAATTTCGGGGCTCTCAATTTCCTGCCGGATCATCCCGCGCGCGACATGCACGACACGTTTTTCGTGAAATCCAAAGAGCCCTTGCTTTTGCGCACGCACACATCCCCGGTGCAGATCCGGGAGATGAAGGCCGCAAAACCACCCCTGCGTGTCATTGCCCCGGGCAAGGTTTTCCGCCACGAAGCCATTGATGCCACTCATTCCTCGGTGTTTCATCAGGTGGAGGGTCTCGTGGTGGACAAAGACATCTCCTTTGCCGACCTGAAAGGGACGCTTGAGATGTTTGTGAGCCGGTTTTTCGGGCCGGGCGTGCGCACGCGGTTCAACCCGTCTTATTTTCCGTTCGTGGAGCCGGGCGCGCAGATGGACATTTGGTGGGGGGACCGCTGGCTGGAAGTGCTGGGGGCCGGGATGGTGCACCCCAATGTTTTTAAGTCCGTGGGCTATAACCCCGATGAAGTGAGCGGTTTTGCTTTCGGCATGGGGGTGGAGCGGCTGGCCATGGTGCGCTACGGGGTCACGGACATGCGCCTTTTTTACGGCAACCACCTGGATTTTCTCTCCCAGTTCAACCGATGATCCCCTCACCTGCCTTGATGCTAGTTGAAGAAGCAGGTGGGGGATGAAAATCTCTCTAGGCTGGCTCAAAGAAATTTTAGGCACGGACATTCCCGCAAGCCCCCAGGAGCTCGCGGAGAAACTTTTCACTCTGGGCTTTGAAGTGAGCTCCATTCAAGCATATCCCAAAGTAACCGGTGTGGTGGCCGCAAAAATCCTGGAATTGAGCCGCCATCCCAACGCGGACAAACTCCGCCTGGCCAAGGTCACGGACGGCAAGGTCACGGACACGGTGGTGTGCGGCGCGCCCAACATTGAGCAGGGGCAGGTGGTGTTTTGGGCCCAGCTTGGCGCGGCCCTTGCGGAAGGCCTCACCATCAAGAAAGCCAACATCCGCGGAGTGGATTCACCCGGCATGCTCTGTTCTTTGAAAGAGCTGGGCGTGGGCGACAGCCATGACGGGATCTGGATTTTGGATGAAAAAACTCCGCTCGGCACTTCTTCAGAAAGCGTGGCGGATTTTGAGGACAGCGTTCTGGACATAGAAGTGACTCCCAACAGGCCCGACGCGCTTTCGGTCACAGGCATTGCGCGCGAAGTCGCTGCTGCCTACGGATTGAAATGGGCCCCGCCCCAGTATAAATATGAAGCCCATGCCGCCCTGCCCTTCTATCCGGTTGAAATTGAGGATAAAGGCGGCTGCGTCCGCTACATCGCAAAGAAAATTATAAACGTGTCCGTAAAACCATCGTCGCCCAAAATCCAGGCGCGCCTCATCCGCTCCGGAATCCGCCCCATCAACAACATCGTGGACATCACCAATTATGTTTTGCTGGAAACCGGCCAGCCGCTCCACGCCTTTGACGCGGACAAGCTGGAGGGCGGCAAGATCATCGTGCGGCGCGCGCGGGAGAAGGAGAAAATCCTCGCTCTGGACGGCAAAACATATCCTCTCGACACCGACATCCTCATCATCGCCGATTCAAAGCGCCCTGTAGCCATTGCCGGCGTGATGGGCGGGCAGGACACCGCCGTCACAGACGCCACAAAGAACATTCTTCTCGAGAGCGCCATTTTCAGTCGCGGGCTGGTGCGCTACGGCCGCAACAAGCTCAAGCTTTCATCCGAATCGTCCTATCGTTTTGAGCGCGGGGTTTCGCGCTGGAGCGTGCAGGCCGGAAGCGACGAAGCCGAATCCCTGCTGGAGCAGACCGCCGGCGGCAAAATTTCCGCTTTTTCGGATGTGCAGTCCAACCCGGATGAAAAAGTGCCGGGAATTGCCGTTCATAATGCCTACATTGAACGGCTGTTGGGCGAGAAAATTCCCGTTTCAGAAATCGCCCAGATTTTTCAGCGGCTGGGCATCTCTGTGGAGTCGTCCAATGTTGACGGCCTCAATGTTTTGCCGCCCGCCTGGCGCCTGGATTTAGAAATTGAGGCGGATTATGCCGAAGAAATCGCCCGCGTGCGGGGATACCAGAAAATCCCGTCCCGGGGCCTGGCCGCGACCCTTCCCCTTTCGCAGGGCCGCGCGCATAAAGTGCACGCGCTCGACCGCGTGCGCTCCGTTTTTTCCGCTCTGGGCTTCGATGAGGCCTTGAACTACGGCCTGGTGAGCGTGGAGAGCGCGGAGGCGCTTCAAGCCAAGGATTCCCTTGTGGAGCTGGAAAATCCTCTTGCGTCAGACCAGTCCGTTTTGCGGCCCGCCCTGGCGCTGGAATTGCTGGCAAACTTGAAATCCAATTTGTCCTATCAGAAAACAGAAGTCCGGCTCTATGAGGCGGGCACCGTTTTCCGCCGTGAGGGCGGCCGCGTGATCGAGAGCCTGCACGCGGGAGCCGTGGCGGCCGGGAAATCATTGGACGCCACCTGGCAGTTCAAAAAGCCCTCGGACATTGATTTTTACTGGATCAAAGGCGTTGCCGAGCAAGTTCTGGGGCGCGCCGGTGTTGCGGCCCATTTTGTGAAGTCGGAGGCCATTCTGTCCAAAATTCTCCATCCCGTTTTTTCCATGGCCGTTCTGGACGGCAAAAATAAAGCCCTCGGCG
>MGUQ01000031.1:25571-30022 GCA_001799975.1 Elusimicrobia bacterium RIFCSPLOWO2_01_FULL_54_10
AAACACGGCGGTGCTGGAAATGGACCTGGCGTTCCTGGAAGCCGATTCGGGCGTCCGGCCCGTGAGAAAAATTTCTTTCCTTCCGGAGATCGAGCGGGACTGCTCCCTGTGGATGAAGGCCGAAACTTCATGGGAGGCTGTGCGCTCAGAAATTTTGGGCGCCCTGGCGCAAGACTTGAAGGCCTGCCGCCTTTTTGATGTTTATGAGGACGCGTCCAAGCCCGGCCACAAGAGTTTGAGCTTTACTTTAACTTTCCAGCACCCCGAAAAAACCTTGAGCGACGACGAAGCCAACGCTCTGCGTGACAAGGCCGTGGCCGCCCTCTCCAAAAAGTTCGGCGCCGAACTCCGCAAGAAATAGCCCAGAAGAAATTTGCTTTTTCTCCGACTGACGCGCCCCCCGCTCGTCGATTTTATCGGGTCGCTCATTTCGCCTGCCACTTCGTTTGGCAGGCTCATGATCGCTCCAGAGGAGTTATGAATAAAATCTTCTCACTCACTGATCGCGACAGTCTTCGAAAAAGTAAATTTCTTCTGGCGATTATATTCTAAAGTTTTACTTTAACTAATTACTTTGTGTATAATGAACTTAAATGGACAGAATCGAACTCCTGGAAGAAAAAATCGATTCGGTTTCGCGCCTGGTTTCCACTTTGCGCGAAAAGAACGGACGCATGGAGCGGGACTGCGAGCGCCTGCAGCAGGAAAACGAGCTCCTGTCGTCGGAAAACAAGATGGTGCGCAAGCTGATGAGCGAACTGGACCGCCTGCGCGACGAGCGCAAGCTCATCCGCGGCAAATGCGAAAAGCTGGTGTTGCAGTATGAGAAGCTCAAAATATGATTCTTGAAGAAAAAATCCCCGTCCAGATTTTCGGCCAGACCTATGAGATTTTGGGAAACCCCTCCGAGACGCTTTATTACATCTCTCTTGCCCGCCTTGTGGAAGATAAAATGAAGGAAATCATGGCGCACACCAACGTGGTCTCCACCCAGAAAGTGGCTGTGCTTGCGGCTTTAAACATTGCCGAAGAGCTTTTGCGCGAACGCAACAACAAAGACGCCGGCGGCAAGATTGCCAACAAAAAAGTGGAAGATTTGCTCAAAAAGCTTGACAGCGTCATTCGCGAGCCTGGCGCGGCCCCTGAACCCAAAGCTGTCAGGCGTCCGGAAGCTGAAAATCCCCACAGGGACGAAGCCGAGCCCCAAGAGCTCCAGCTCATTTGACGGCGCCAGCGTTGTGGACCTCTTCACCCAAACTCAAGATACAGACCTCAAAGACCAGCCTCTAGCTCTCCGTTTAACTCCCCGCACTCTAGACCACTTTTTCGGCCAGGAACATTTGCTGGGCCCCGGCAAGCTGCTCCGCCGCGCGGTGGAAGCCGACCGCCTGGGCTCGGTGATATTCTTTGGGCCTTCCGGCAGCGGCAAGAGCGCGCTCGCCCGCCTGATTGCCTTGAAGACCAAGGCGCATTTTTCCGAGCTGAACGCGGTGACGGCGGGCGTGGCGGACTTGCGCAAGGGAATTGAGGGGGCTAAACTGCGCAAGGCCGCGCAGGGCAAAAGCACCATTCTATTGGTGGACGAAATACATCACTTCAACAAAAGCCAGCAGGACGCCCTCCTGCCTGATGTCGAGCGGGGGACCATCACGCTGATTGGTTTAACTACAGAAAATCCTTATTTTTATGTGAACACGGCTCTGCGCTCACGCTCCCAGATTTTTGAGTTCTTTCCGCACAATGATGAATCCTTAAACAAAATCATTGACCGCGCCATCACGGACAGTGAATGGGGCCTGGGGGATTTCAAGATCAATGTGAACGCGGAAGCGAGAAAACATTTGATCAACATGGGCAATGGCGACGCCCGCCGCATTTTAAACGCTCTCGAGATCGGCGTCAACACCACCCGCCCCGATGAAAATGGGATGATCCAGTTCACCCTGGCCGTGGCGGAAGAGTCCGTGCAGAGGCGGGCGCTTTCTTATGATAAGCATGGGGATGAGCATTACGACACCATTTCCGCTTTCATCAAGTCCATGCGGGGCGGAGATCCCGATGCCGCGCTCTACTGGATGGCCAAGATGATTGAGTCCGGAGAAGATCCGCGCTTTATCGCGCGCCGCATCCTCATTTGTGCATCAGAGGATGTGGGGAACGCGGACCCGCGCGCGTTGGTGGTGGCCACGGCGGCGTTCCAGGCCGTGGAGCTTGTGGGCATGCCGGAAGGACGCATTCCGCTTGCCCAGGCGGCCACCTATGTGGCCAGCGCGCCCAAATCCAACGCAGCTTATTTAGGCGTGGACGCCGCCATCTTGGAAGTCAAAAAAGGCAAAAAGCGGGAAGTCCCCAACCATTTGAAGGACGCCAACATGGACAAGGAAGAGCGCGGCCACGGCAAGGGATACATGTATCCGCATGGCTATCCGGGCCACTGGATCCCGCAAGAATACATGCCCGACCCCAAGGTTTTTTATGAGCCTTCCGACGAGGGGGAGGAGAAGAAGATTAAAGAAAGATTGGCTAAGTGGAGGAAGAAGTAGTTTACTTCGCTTTCCCCTGGGCAGCCACTGCCTCCAGGCGGGCTTTCAGCTCCGCAGGGTCTCCCAGATAATAATGCTTGAGCGGTTTTAAATTGTCGTCCAGCTCATAGACGAGCGGGATCGCGGTGGGAATGTTGAACTCCAAAATTTCTTTCTTCGACATATTGTCCAAATGCATCGCGAGCGCCCGCAATGAATTGCCGTGGGCCGCAATCAGAACTTTCTTTCCCGCCTTCACTTGCGGCACGATCGCTTCGTTCCAATATGGAAAAATTAACAGCCAGGCTGATTTATTCCGGCAGATTGCCCTGGACGAGCGCCACCACAAAGAAGAAAGTTTGAACCGGGTCAGTAGCCCGAAATTTAGCTAGCTGACAACGCTAAATTGTGTCCCTAAATTTGCTTATAATTATGTATAGTGTCCTCTGAAGATGTTCAGACTTCTTAAAAAAATGAAGATTAATTCCAACCATCTAAGAATTTATTTGGCCGCGGTTTCAATGGCGGTGCTTTCGTGGAATTCTTTGAGCGCGGAGCCCGTTCGAAATCCCGGGAATGGACATTATTACGAGTTATTCATCAATGGTGTTTCTCCGACGTCGATTTTATTTGATGACGCAAAAAATCGGGCGATTTCGAAAGGCGGATACCTTGCAAGCATTACCTCCCAGGCGGAGAAGGATTTCGTCCAAAACACATTCCTTACAAACAATGATATCTACACATTTTTAGGCGGCTATCAGCCGGCGGGATCAATCGAGCCCGGAGGCGGCTGGGCCTGGCTGAGCGGGGAACCCTGGTCCTACACCAATTGGAAAAGCTATGAGCCCAACAATACAAAGGATCACAACCCCGGCGGCGAGGATAAGTTACAGGCAATATTTTTTCAAGGTCCCAGCCGCGGAAGGTGGAACGATACCCTCGATACCACAGAGAACTTGACCGGAGTCAGCAACTCCTATTTAGTGGAGTGGAACACCAATCCCAATCCGGACGAGACGGGACCCCATGCCATGCGCAAATCCTCCCTGACAGGCGAGGAAGCCTGGCGGTTGGACGCAGGGGCCGAGACAACCGGCTACGCAGATCCCCGCGGCAACTGGTGGATGGCGGACGAACCCTTCTACGGCCAATGGCGTTGGGGTTTCGAGAACGGGAACAGCGCCGCCACCACGGATCCTATTCAGAACACCGATCTTCAGCCCGTTTATCAAAACAACCGCTGGGGCGGCACCAACATGGCCTACCATGTCGAGCTTCCCAAGGGCGTCTACCAAGTGCGCCTCATGTTCTGCGAAACCTACTGGAACGAGCCCGGCAAGCGCGTCTTTGACGTTGCTCTGGAAGGCGTCAGGGTCCTGTCCGATCTTGATATTTTCGCTTCCGCGGGCGGCAAAAACATTCCGCTGGACCGCACGTTCTCGCCACTGGTCACGGACGGCGTTCTGGACATTACGTTCCCCGCCATTGCGGTCGACAACGCCCTGATATCAGGCATCGAGATCATCCCCGTTTCCATCACCGATGATGATTTTCTGGATTTCGTAGAGAAGAAGTCGTTCTGGTTTTTCTGGAACCAGTGCGACCCCGTCACCGGGCATGTTAAGGATCGCGAATCCGGCTTTGCGGCCCCCCGCTATAACTATTCCAGCATTGCCGCCACGGGATTTGGACTTAGCGCCATTACAGTGGCGGCCAAGCGCGGATGGATCACGCCTCAGCAGGCCCGCGATAGGATCATGACCACACTCGGCATCTTTGAGACCATGCCCAACGTCCACGGCTTCTGGTACCATTTTTTAAATATGCACACCAGCCAGCCGGAACCGGGGACGGAAGTCTCCACGGCCGACTCGGCCCTCTTTATCCTGGGGGCCCTTCAGGCGGGTGAATATTTCCGCCAATCAT
>MGUQ01000031.1:30058-35427 GCA_001799975.1 Elusimicrobia bacterium RIFCSPLOWO2_01_FULL_54_10
CAAGTTTATGAATCAGGCCTGGATCCCCGGTGCCAACACCGGTTCCTACACGATCCCCGGCGAGGGGGGTTACTTTAACCAGGCTTGGTGGGACATGTACGCGGAATCCATTTTTATCTATTTGGCCGCCATGGGATCCCCCACGCACCCGATCCCCTACGACGCCTGGCGCGACCTGTCCCGGAGGTGGAGAACTTATCACGGCTATCACATGATAACCCAGCCGCCGCTTTTCACACATCAATACCAACACCTATGGTTTAACATGGAAACGAGCAACGGGCAGAAACTGCATGACGGCTTCGCCAATTACGCGGAGAACATCACGAACGCGACATTGCAGAACAAAGCCAGCACCGCTCAAGATTCCCGCTATGAGGACCGCATTTGGGGTTTGACCGCCAGCGACGGACCCGCCGCTTATACGGCCTACGGCGCGCCTCCCGAAGGCTCCCACGACGGCACCGTCGCTCCCACAGCGGCGCTCTCCTCCATCCGCTTCACAAGCCAAGAATCCATCGCCGCCGCCCGCTATATGTATTTTCAGTACAAGCACCGCATCTGGGGCCAGCACGGGTTCACGGACGCCTTCAATATTTCCACGGACTGGCGCGGAGAGGATTCTCTGGGCATCGATCAGGGAGCCCTGCTTCTGGCTATCGAAAATTACCGCACCGGGATGGTGCGGGACACGGCCATGGCCAGCCCCTATCTCCGCAACGGCATGGCGGCGGCCCAGTTCAAGGCTTTGGACCAGGCGCCGCTCTACACCGCCTCGGAAGTCGAGGGCGATAACCCGGCCTATCAGGCCCGTTACGCCGCAGACGGGAATCCCTCCACTCGCTGGAGCTCGCCGTTCGCCGATCCGCAATGGATCCAGGTGGAATACGCCTCCGCAAAAAACATCACGGGAGCGACCATCCAGTGGGAAGCGGCCTATGCAAAATCCTATAGGATCCAGGTGTCGAACGACGGCAAAACCTGGAACGACGCATACAGGACATCCAATGGCCAGGGCGGCACGGAGACGGTCAGTTTCCCGCAAGTCACGGCCAAATACTTAAGGATCTATTGCAGCGAGCGGGCCACGGGATACGGCTACTCCATTTACGAATGGAATGTCATCGAGGCCGCGCCTCTCATCGTGGCGCACTATAGAGCTTCGTCTTCTGAATCTGCGCTTTATCCGCCGTCGAACTCCGGCGACGGCGACCCGAACACGCGCTGGTCCTCCGAATTTTCCGACCCGCAATGGCTGCAGATGGAATTTTCCTCCGAGACTAGGGTGAACAAGCTTGACATCCGGTGGGAAGCGGCCTATGCCCTGACCTATCATGTGGAGGCCTCCGCGGACGGATTGCAATGGCAGACCCACCGCAGCGTATTCAACGGCACGGGAGGCCTGGAGACCATTTATTTTCCCACAGCGACCACGCGCTTCCTGCGGCTAAATATGACCGTCCGCGCCACGCCTTACGGCTATTCGATCTATGAGATCAAGCCTTCTTACGATACCGCTCCGCCTTTTGCCGCTTTAAACGCTGAAAATGCGAAATCTTCGTTCCCGGAGGCGGACGGGACGTTTAAGCTCAATGACGTGTACAGTTATCCCAACCCCTCCCGGGGAAAAAATCCCACATTTCACATTGAATGCGGCCTGGCGGACTCCGCGGAAATCCAGGTTTATGACGCGAGCGGGGAGAGCATATATCAATCGCGCCTCCTCGAAGCCCCGGGCGTCATAGAAGGGAAATATGCTTATGAACACCCCTGGGACATCTCCGGGGTGCCCAGCGGAGTCTACATCTATTCAGTCACAGCCAAAAAAGCCGGGGAAAGAGACTTAAGGATCGTCAAAAAACTTGCGGTGATCAAATGACGTCCATTACGAAAATAAAATTTCTGGCTTTGTTCGCGATCCTTTGGACGGGTGCGGCTCCCGCGTGGTGCGCTTTTTCCGGTGCATCCTTCTTAAAAATCGGCGTGGGCGCCCGGGCATTGGGCCTGAGTTCCGCCTACACCGCGGTTGCGGACGACGTCACCGCTCTCTACTGGAACCCCGCCGGCCTGGCCTCTCTCCACAAAAGGGAATTGAGCGCCATGCATGCGGAGCTCTTCGCGCAGAGCCGATATAATTTTCTGGGCTATGCCCATCCCACCCGCGTGGGGACCTTCGCTTTTGGCGCGGCCTATCTCAATCAGGGAACTTTAGAGGGCCGGGGCGAAGACCGGCGGGCGACCTCGGATTTTTCCGCCAGCGACTTGGCTTTGACCTTCGCAGGAAGCAGAAGGCTGACGCCGGAATGGAGCCTGGGCGCCTCGGTCAAGGTAATCCGCTCCGGCATTGCGGGCGAATCCGCCGGGGGATTGGCATTTGATCTTGGCGCGGACTGGAAGCTTCCCGGCGGGAAGCTCAGGGCAGGGACCGCGATTCAGAACGCGGGCCCCAAAATGAAGTTCCTGGAACAAGGGTATCATCTTCCGCTCACGTTCGCTCTGGGCGCGTCCTTTGAGGCGGCCAAGGGCCTGCTTTTCTCGGCGGACGCCCGCCAGAGAGTTTACGAAGGCGACTTTTCTCTCGCGGCCGGGGCGGAGTTCAGCCCGGTTTCCATGCTGACCCTGCGCGCGGGTTACCTTGCCGCGGCTGCCAAAACCACTCAAGCCGGCAGCGGCCGGATTGCCGATTTCGCGGGCCTAGGTATGGGATTGGGCTTTAAGTTAGGTTCAGTAGCGGTGGATTACGCTTTCAGTCCTGCAGGAGAACTGGGACAGACTCAGAGATTGTCCCTGGGAGTGCGCTTCTGATGGGGAGCACTTAACTTACTTCACTTCGCTTTTCCCTGGGCCGCCACTGCGTCCAGACGGGCTTTAAGTTCCGCAGGATCTCCCAGATAATAATGCTTGATCGGTTTTAAATTGTCGTCCAGCTCATAGACGAGCGGAATGGCGGTGGGGATGTTGAACTCCAAAATTTCGCTCTCCGACATTTTATCCAGATGCATGGCCAGCGCACGCAGGGAATTGCCGTGGGCCGCAATCAGAACTTTCTTTCCTGCTTTCACCTGCGGCACGATCGTTTCATTCCAATAAGGAATCACCCGCGCCACGGTGTCTTTCAGGCATTCCGTAAGGGGCAACTCGGCCGGATTCAAATCTTTATAGAGAGGATCTTTGGCCGGGCTGCGCTCATCATCCGCTCGGAGGGCCGGCGGGGGTGTGTCATAGCTTCTGCGCCAGATTTTGACCATATCTTCGCCAAAATTGGCCGCTGTCTCAGCCTTGTTCATTCCCTGGAGCGCCCCGTAATGGCGCTCGTTCAACTTCCAGGATTTGATCATGAGAATTCCGGTTTGTCCCATGGCTTCAAGCGTGAGTTCCAGAGTGCGCACGGCGCGCTTCAAGACAGACGTAAACGCCAAGTCGAAGGAATAGCCTTCTTTTTTCAGGGTCTGGCCGCTCTTGCGCACTTCTTCCATTCCCTTGGGAGAGAGATCCGCATCATACCAGCCCGTGAAGCGGTTTTCCTTGTTCCAGAGGCTTTCGCCGTGCCGAAGCAAAACAATTTTATGCATGAGCGCCATATTTTATAAAATAACTTGTCATGAAAGAAGACTTGCGAAAAAAATTCAAGGTGCTGCGCGGCCGCCTGCCCGCGGCATACCGCAAAGCTGCGTCCGGAAAAATCGCCGACAAACTTTTCTCCCTTCCCGAATGGAAGAAGGCGGGCAGCGTGGGGATCTATGTGGGCACGCGCTCGGAAGTGGACACGGCGGCCATTTTTAAACGGGCTCTTGCCGAGAGAAAAAAGGTGCGAGCCCCCAAAGTGCTTTCGGATACCAAGATCAGATTTTTTGAAGTGTCCGGCAACAAAGATTTGAAGAAGGGAACTTTTGGGATTTTGGAGCCCAAGCCTGCCTGCAAGAAAGTGGGTTGCAGCACGATGGACTTACTCATTGTTCCCGGCCTGGTTTTTGACAAGAAGGGATATAGGTTGGGCTATGGTCTGGGCTATTACGACCGTTTTTTGCCCCGCGCGTTCCGTTCATTCAAAGTGGGCTTGAGTTATGACAAAACTTTTGTGCCTTCCCTGCCGCATGACCCCAACGACAAGCCCGTGGACGCCGTCATCACCGAGAAGGCCGCCGTCCGAAAAATTGTATAATTGACCATCATGCCCAACATCAGGGTCAAACCTGCCGCATATGAATCTCCCGACGAACAACGCCCAAAAATATTCACGGTCAGCGAGTTCAACCGCACGGTCAAAGACGAACTGGAAGAACGGTTTGGCGATGTCTGGATAGAGGGGGAGATCTCCAATTTTAGGGGCGTGGCCAGCTCTGGCCATTGTTATTTTTGCTTAAAAGACGCCGACGCCCAAATCGACATCGTGGCTTTCCGCGGCGTCATGAGCTCTCTCAAATTTAAACTGGAAGAAGGCCTTCAAATTCTTGTTTTGGGCCGCGCGTCGCTTTATCCCCAGCGCGGGCGGTTTCAGGTTGTCGCTTCCTATATTGAGCCCAAGGGGGCCGGAGCGTTGCAGCTGGCTTTTGAACAGCTCAAAAAAAAGCTGGAAGCCGAAGGACTTTTTGATCCGGCTCGCAAAAAACACATTCCGCTCCTGCCGCAAAAAATCGGCATCGTCACTTCTCCCACGGGCGCGGCAGTGCGCGACATTCTAACTGTCATTGATCGCCGCTTTGCCAATGTTGAAATCTTGATTTATCCCGCCAAAGTGCAGGGCGAGGGCGCAAAAGAAGAGATCAGCCAAGGAATTGCTTATCTCAATGAAAACCATCCGGATTTGGACGTCCTGCTCGTGGGGCGCGGCGGCGGTTCCATTGAAGACTTGTGGGCGTTCAATGAGGAAATGGTGGCCCGCGCCATCGCCGCTTCCCAAATTCCCATCATCTCCTGCGCGGGGCATGAAATTGATTTCACCATTGCCGATTTTGTGGCCGATTTGCGCGCCCCCACTCCTTCAGCGGCGGCGGAGCTGGTAGTGAAAAACAAGGTAGAGCTCACGCGCGCGCTTGACAGTCTTATCTCGCATGTCCGCAAAAGCGCTGAATCTTTTGTGGAATCCGCCGATCAAAACCTGGACCATTTGGCGGAAACGCTCCGCTACGCATTTGACTCCCTCTTTGAGAAAAATCGCACTGCCTTGAACTTGATCAAGTCCCAAATTGCTCTCCTCTCGCCTAAAAATGTTCTCGCCAGGCAGACGGAAGCCTTGAAAGGTCTTTCAGAGCGGGTGAAGACGGCGTTTGCCTCTCAAATCAGCCAGATGGGGGAAGTTCTGCAAGGCAAAGCGGGCCAGCTGGAAGCTCTTTCACCTTTGGCTGTTCTTTCCCGCGGTTATGCCGTGG
>MGUQ01000032.1:0-9844 GCA_001799975.1 Elusimicrobia bacterium RIFCSPLOWO2_01_FULL_54_10
GTGTTTCTGACGCGCAAAAGCGACGCCTTCATTTCTCTTGGGGACCGCTCTCTGCTGGCCAATCAGGAAGGGGCAAACCTTTTTATCTCCATTCACTGCAACGCGGCCGCTTCCCGCAGGAAAAAAAGCGAAGGCGGGTTTGAAATCTATTTCCTCTCTGAAGACGCCACCGATCAGCAGTCAGAGGACGTTGCGCGCTTTGAAAACATGGAGCCCGAACACACGGGGCTCCGCACAGACGAAAACCGCAAAGCCACGGAAGTCCTATTTTCTATGGCCCGCACGGAATTCATCAACGAATCGTCGTTGCTCTGCCACATGGTGAGCCTCGCGGTGAACCGCAGAGTGCCCATTGAAAACCGCGGGGTCAAGCAGGCGGACTTCCATGTCCTGCACGGCGTGCAGATGCCCTCCGTGCTTGTGGAGATGGCTTTTATTGACATTCCGCTGGAAGAAAGAAAACTCAGAGAGAGAAAATTCCGCGCCGCCATGGTGGACGCCATTGTCACAGGCGTGCAAAACTTCGAAAGGAAGGCGGTGTTGCTGCGCTAGAGATTTTTCAGGACTTCGTTGATGGAGATGGAAGCGATGTTTTTGTCCGGCGCGCGCAGATAGCTGACAGCCTCTCCCGGCGGCTTCCATTCACCCGGTTCTGTCTGGCCAAAGAGCGCCAGGGTTTTGGCGCCCACGGCTCCCGCAATGTGCATCACTCCCGTGTCGTTGCACAGCACCCGGCCGCACTTCTTAAACAGCGCCGCCATTTCTGCGAGAGAAATTTTAGTGACCGCGCGGAACCCCGCCTCTTCAATTTTCCCCTGCCAGTCCAGCTCCGACGGCCCCAAAATAAACACAACTGACTTGCCCTTGTCCCGCTGCGCGCGGGCGGCATCAAGATAGTTAGGCAGCGGCCAGCGGTTGGCCACTTTGAAAGAGCCGGGATGAATGCAGAGGTCTGCGCCGGACAGAGAGGTTGCAGGAACAGCGAATTCCAGTGTCCGATCGTTCATGCTGAGCCCATAGGGCGCAAAAACTTCAAAATTTTTGTCGACCTGATGTTCCGCGCCCGCTTTGAAAGGCGTCAAAAGATTGTAAAACGCGTTTGATTCGGGATTGCCGAACGCGCCGCCGTCGTAGCGCAGGCGGTGGGGAGCTCCTGAGAACAGCGCAATGAGATCATTCGTGAGATGGATGCGCTGGGTTTCCAGGGTGACGGCCAGGTCATACTTTGCGCGCCGGATTTCAGCAAAGAACGAAAAAATTTTCCAGGGCGCGCGGTTCAAAACGCGCTTGCGATAGGCATGAATGCGGGTCAAGTGAGGGTTGGACTCAAAAATCGGGAGATTGCGTTCCTGAATGACCAGGCCGATCTGAAGATCCGGCTTCCAGACCTTCAAGGCGCGGAGCGTGGGCGTGATTTGGAAGAGGTCTCCCATGCGGTAGGGTTCTTTGATGAGAAGGATTTTTTTGACGGAATGGATATTGAAGGGCTGCGCGGGCGCGCCGCCCAGGAAGGCCGCCCCGAGATTGTAAAGCAGCCGGCGCCCCACGGCCTCCGCCTTGCCAGCCCAGGGCCTGTCCACAGATTCGTCCCAATGGGAGTCTCGCATGGGCTCCATCGTATCAACTTTCCCGAGGGCGTTCAATTTGGTAAACTGATGAGACTCCCGTGAATATCGTATTAATCGGCATGATGGGCTCCGGGAAGAGCACCGTGGGGCGCCTGATTGCCGCAAAACTCAAATGGAAATTTTATGACAGCGACAAAGTCATTGAGGACGAGCAGAAAATGACCGTGGCGGAGATCTTTGCGGCCAAAGGCGAGGCGGCCTTCCGCGAGCTGGAAACCCGCGTCCTTTCCCGGCTCGCCCGGGAGGCGGACTGCGTGATTGCCACCGGGGGCGGCGCGCCTACCGTTGAAACCAACTGGAAATTTTTCGGAGAAAAATCCGCCGTGGTCTGGCTCAAAAGCTCTCCGGAAACCCTCCTGCGCCGTCTGGAGCGCGGCGGCGCCCAAAGCCGGCCCCTGCTTAAAGATGCCTTGTCCAAAGAAAAAATTTTGGAAATCCTGAAAAACCGCGAGCGGTTTTATCAGCGCGCGGGATTTGTCGTGGAAAGCGACGGGCTGGAGCCCCAGGAAACCGCCGACAAAATTTTCCGGCTGGTGGCCCCAAAATGAAAGCCATTCCGGTTCGCTTGAAGCGCGCGCCTTACTCCATCGCCATCGGCTCTGATTTCGGGCCGCTGGGCGCCGCCGTTTCTAAATTCGCACCGTCAAAAACCGCCCTCATCGTGACGCATCCAGGCTTGCGCACTCGATTTGGCTCCGCCGTGCAAAAATCCCTTTCGCGCGCGGGAATCCGCTCTCAATTTTGCCTCATCCCGGAAAGCGAGAAGTCCAAATCTTTGAAAACTGTAGAAGTCATATATCGCGCCTGCGTTGCCGCCCGTCTGGACCGCGGCTCCTGCATGATTGCTTTGGGCGGCGGAGTGGTTGGAGACATCGCTGGTTTTGCCGCAGCCACCTATTTGCGGGGCATTTCTTTAATTCAGGCCCCCACCACGCTGCTCGCCATGGTGGATTCCAGCATCGGCGGCAAAACGGGCGTGGATTTAAAAGAAGCCAAGAATTACGCGGGCGCATTCCACCAGCCCCGTCTGGTTTGGATCAACATGGCGACATTGAAAACTCTTCCCATCCGTGAAATTGTCAACGGCATGGCGGAAGTCATCAAGTATGGCGTGATTGCCGACTCCAAATTGTTTGCGGCGCTGGAAGCGTCCGCCCCTTTAAGCCGGATCATCCCAGTTTGCGCGGCCATTAAAGCCCGCGTGGTGGCGGCGGACGAAACCGAAACGCGGGGCCTGCGCGAAATTCTGAATTTTGGCCACACTTGGGGCCACGCCTTTGAAACCTTCGGCAACTACAGAGCTTACAGCCACGGGCAGGCCGTCTCCATCGGCATGTGCGCGGCCGGCTGGATGGCGCGCCGCTTAGGCCTTTGGAAAAGCGGAGATCAGGCCCGCATGGGAATCCTCCTGGCCGGCTCAGGGCTGCCCATCAAACTGTCCCGTCGCGTGCCGGAAAAAGCCCTCTTCGAAATTCTCTTGCGGGACAAAAAAGTGCGGCAATCAAAGCCCAGGTTCGTCCTGCCCGTGCGGATCGGAAAAGTCATTGTGAAAAATGTTTCAAAGGAAGCCGCTTTGGAAGGATTGAAATATGTCCAGCCTTAAAACTGCTGAGAGAATTTCGCCGCAGGAAGCCTTGAAGGTGTTCCGCGAAGAGCCCATTCTGGATCTTGGAGTACGCGCCCAGGAAATCCGTTTTCAAAAGAACCCCAGGTCTACGGTGACCTTCGTGATCGACTCCAACCCCAACTACACCAACGCCTGCGTCACGGACTGTTCATTTTGCGCATTTTACCGCAAGCCCGGCTCGCCCGAGGCCTACACGCTCACCCTCGAGCAGGTGATGGAAAAAATCCAATGGGCCGCTGAGCGGGGAGCCACTACGGTGCTTCTGCAGGGAGGCCACAATCCCTCCATTCCCTTGAGTTATTATCTGGAGCTGGTGAACGAAACCAAAAAGCGTTTTCCACAGGTGACTCCGCACTTTTTCACCGCCTCTGAAATTCAAACCATGGCGCAGGTTTCCGGCCTGCCCTTGAAGGAAGTCCTGGAAAGGCTTTTCGAAGCCGGCCAGCGCTCCATCCCGGGCGGAGGAGCCGAAATCCTTTCAGAACGGGTGCGCATGCGCATCGCCCCTAAAAAGGGCGGGCCGCAAAAATGGTTGGAAGTGCACCGCGCTGCCCACCAGATTGGATTTAAAACCACGGCCACCATGATGTACGGGCACTTGGAAACGCCGGAAGACATTGTGGAGCATCTGGAAAACATCCGCCGGCTTCAGGACGAGACCGCCGGGTTCACGGCGTTCATCCCATGGAGTTTCAAGCCCAACCACACGCCTCTGGAAAAGCGGGTGCCCCACGGGTCCACCGCCAACGACTATTTAAGAATGATCGCCTTTTCGCGGATTTATCTGGACAACTTCCCCCATGTCCAGGCGTCGTGGTTTTCGGAGGGCAAGAAGACGGGCCAGGCGGCCCTGCATTTCGGCGCGGACGATTTCGGCGGCACCATCTTCGAAGAAAACGTCCACAAGGCCACGGACCATGTGGTCAAAACCACCGTGGATGAGGCCAAAACGCTCATCCGCGAAGCCGGGTTTGTGCCCGCCCAGCGCACCACTTTTTACGAGATTATAAAAGAATTCCCCAACTAGGAAGTCAGGATTTGGCGGGGCCGGAAAGCGACTGCTTTTTCTCCTCGATTTTCTTTTGGATGGCCTTCAATTGCTCCGGGTTGTTGCGGAAAGCAAACTCAAAATTCTCATAGGAAATGGAGAGCACGTCCACGTCGGTTTGCGCCTTCACGGTGGCCGTTGCGCTGGAAGGCGTCATGAGGGAAATTTCGCCAAAATATTTCCTCTCTCCCAGCTCAGCCACCTTCTGCTTGCTCCCGGCCACATTTTTCCAAATCCCCACGGAGCCCTTGCACACCACATAAAAGCGATTGGAAATTTCCCCGTGAAAAAGAATGGTGGCTTCCGATTTATAGTGGGCCTTCTCAAAATTGTCGATCAAGGTAAGCAAGTCCTCGTCTGAACAATTTGAGAAAAATTCCATTTCCTTGAGCGCCGCCTTGGCCCACTTGGCGTCTTCCATGTCCAACATCAGCGGATGACCTCCAATTTTCCAGGGGCCTCAAAAAGCCCCTTCCGCGCCCCTTCCTCAAAAAGCAGGGTCAGCGCCCGTTCGCCTTCGTCTCCCAAATCCACAGTGTCGTCGTTCACATACATGCCCACAAATTGCCTCGCGGTCTCTTTGGGAATGCCCCGCCCGTATTGCATGGCGTAATCCAGCGCCATATCCCCTTCACTGCGGGCGATCCGGATGCTTTCTTTTAGAGCGCTCTGGATTTTCCGGGCCGTTTCCAGCCCAAGGTCTTTGCGCACCACATCCAGCCCCAGGGGAATGGGCAGATGGTATTTTTTAAACCATATTTTCCCCAAATCCATGCAGTTTTCGACGCCAAAATTTTTATAGTTGAGCTGGCCTTCGTGAATGATGAGGCCGGCGTCCACCGTGCCTGCCTTGACCTCGGCTATGATGTTTTCAAAACTGACGACCACCGGAATGAAATCGTCCAGAAAAATTTTCAAAAGGAGAAAGGCTGTGGTTTGCAGGCCGGGCACGGCGATGCGCTTGCCTTTGAGTTGTTCGGCGCTCACAGGCTTGTTGGCCACCACCATGGGGCCGTAATTTCTGCCCACGCTCGCGCCCGAAGCTAGGATCCAGTAATCCTTGGCCACCTGCGGATAGACCGCGGCGGAAATGGCAGTGATCTCCAGTTCGGCTCCCATCGCGCGCTTGTTCAGCGACTGGATGTCCTCGATCACATGATCGATTTCAAAACCGTCCAGTTTGACAACCCCCTTGGTGAGGGCGTAAAACATGAATGCATCGTCCGGATCCGGACTGTGCCCGACGCGCAGGATTTTATTTTTTATTGTTGTTTGCATGTGTTGTTTGGCGGGGGCGCCGAATCTGGCGGGGGAGGGAGTTGAACCCTCGACCTCTCGCTTATGAAGCGATTGCTCTAACCGGACTGAGCTACCCCGCCTTTTGCGTCAATAAAGGGTCGTAAAATCGGCTCCCGTCGGTAGAACACGGCTTTAGGCCATTTTTCCTGACCTTTCCTGACAACTCCTGACACCCTAAGAAAAGAGCCCAGATGGCCATTCTGACTCACAGCTGACACACGAACCGAAGGGATATATGATACCAAATAGGCCATTTTGCTTCAAATTAAAGGGTGGCATTCTGAAAAGTGCATTAATCACTCTGAGCTGACCCAGGATAGCTCATGCTATGTAACCAATGTAGGATTCCCTAGTTAAAATCTTTCAGGCCTGACTCCATTTGTTTAAGAAGATTGGGATTGACGTCCCCCCTATAAACTAGGCCACTTGCCCTTAGAGAAACGATGTAAAATAAAGGGGTGCAAGGAGGCGAACAATGAATGCCAAGAGATACAGTGAAGAGCAGATCATGACGGTATTGAAGGATGCGGAAAGCGGGATCAAAGTGCCGGAGTTGTGCCGGAAATACGGGATGAGCGAGCCGACGTATTACAACTGGAAGGCGAAGTATTCCGGGATGACGGTGAGCGACGTGAGGCGGTTGAAGGCGCTGGAGGAAGAGAACCGGAAGCTGAAGCGGATCGTGGCGGACCAGACGCTGGACATCCTGGCATTGAAGGAGATCAACGCAAAAAACTGGTAAGGCCCAAGGCGAAGCGGACCGCGGCGAAGTACGCGGTGGATCATCTTGGGCTGAGCGAGAGGCGAGCGTGCGCGGCGCTGGAATTGTGCCGTGCGACATATCAATACCGCCCGCTGTTTAAGGACGACGGCCCGCTTCGGGAACGAATCCGGGAGATCACGCAGAGCCGGAGGCGGTGACGCGCACGTCCAGCTTTTCCCGGATCCATTGGAACGGAACGGAGTAATAGTGGCGGTCGATCTCAATGTGGTAGTCGATGTTGACGGTGGCCTTCTTCCACTCGGCGTACTCGTATGACCGCTCCGGAAGCGCTTGGGCATTGGGCCGATCCAAGGTCTCGAAGAGTTCTTTGCGGGATTTCTTCATCTTGCGCAATAGCCGGCCGTTAAGAGCCGGCAAAAGTTCCCGGATGGCGGCGTTGAGTTCAGCCAGGCTCGTGAAGGTGCGATGGCGCAGGACCGCGAGAATCCAACGCTTGGCGATCAAAACGCCGGTTTCCACTTTGGCTTTGTCTCGGGGATGTTTGGGCCTGGCGGGAAGAACGGCCATGCCGTAATGCTGGGCAAAGTCCGCGTAGGTGGGATTGATCTCGGGCTCGTAGAAACAAGCTTGAGATACTCCGGACTTCAGGCAATCCGGAACGATCAAGCGCGGCGAGCAGCCAAAATGGTCCAGGGCGCGCACGTGAGAGCCGATCCAGCAGGACAAATCCTGAGAGAGGCTGGCTTCCGCGTAGGTGTAGTTGGAGGCGCCCCAAACAGCCACGAACAGGTGTGTGGTCGTTAGCTCGCCGGTGAGGGGATTAACAATGGAAAGCCCTTTGGCATAGTCCACGAAGACTTTCTCCCCGGCTCTGTGTTCCTGGCGCATGCAGTAATCCAGTTTCCCGAGCCATTGCCGATAGTTCTCGCAGAATTGGGAATACTGATATCCCTCAGGGTTCTGTTCTTTGTATTCCCGCCACAGAAGGTCGAGGGTCAGGTTGACGTTTCTGAAGCTGCGCAGTTCATCGTAGAGATAAGCGTAGTCCGGCTGGGCGCGGTCTTTCTTGGCGGGGAGTTGGGATCGGGCGAATAGGCGGCTTTCCAGGGCCTGATCGCTCAAGCCCTCCGGCAGGGGCCAGGATATCCCGGCGGCCTTGGCCTTCTGCAGATAGTCGCTGACCGTGCTGTGGGCAACGCGCAGACTATCCGCAATCTGCCGGTTGCTTAAGCCGATTTGGTATTTGAGACGCAGTACTTCTTTGATATTTCTCATGGGTAACCTTTGATTGGCCAATTGAACTTCCTTAAAAGGTTCATGTGACCAGTTACCCAGCGTCAGTTCAATCTAGGGGTGGACGATTTGACCGGAACGGTGGACGATTTAGGCCGGAAAACGCATAGAAACAAGATTGGCCTGGATGTTGCGATTGAGGCCCTAAAGCTAGCCGTTAGAAGGAAGCATTCCAAGGTGACGGAACTTATGAAATATGCGAAAATCTGCAGGGTTGAAAAAATTATGAAACCGTATCTGGAAGCCCTGCTGTGAGAAAGGATCTCAAAAACGTTTCCGCATCCGTTCGTCAGCAGCTCTATAACATGGCGAAGAATGTTTCTATCTGCGTAGAAATTCCAATGTTTAACTCTTGTTTTTCTTTGGAAATGGCGGGATGTTGGTAGGCAGTAAACTTATGTCACAGCTTGCGCGATTTGTTGCGCGATTGTTGCGCGATTATTTTTAGTATGGTATACTGGCTATATGTTCAATCCCCAATATAAGCTCACAAACAAGATCGTCGCAATGCTTACAGCCATAGCTGAAGCTAAAGCGGCCATTGATCGGGCAAAACTCCTTCCGAAACAAGAAATACGATTGCGACGGCAAGCCTTGATCCGTATGACTCACAGTTCTACAAAGATCGAGGGCAATGCGCTGAATATTCACCAAGTAGAGGCAATCGCAGCTCATAAAAAGATCGATGCTCCCGCCCGGGATATATTTGAGGTGGAAAACTATCTTGAAGCGCTGCGCTATATCAGCAAACAAGTCCAAAAGAAACAGCCCATCACTGAAAAGACTTTCCTTAAAATTCACCAGCTTGTGACACATCGGACGCTCTCCGAAGATCAATCGGGATACTATCGCAAAGGCCCAATCTATGTGGTACGGCGACGGCTGGGCGCGCCTGATGAAACAGTGTATACGGGACCCGAAGCCAAAAGAGTTCCTGGGTTGGTATCAGGCCTGATCAAATGGCTGAAAGCCAACATCAATGAAGAGGTTCACCCCGTTATCGCAGCAGGGATTGCTCATCAGGAAGTTGCCGCTATTCATCCTTTTAACGACGGCAACGGCCGAACAGCCCGCGCTTTGGCCACATTGATCCTTTACGAACGAGGATATGATTTCCGAAAGCTTTTCGCTCTTGAGGACTACTACAATAAAGATCGTGCCCAATATTACAAGGCGATCAATATCGGCAGAAATTATGAGGAAAGACGCACTGATTTTACGCCTTGGCTCGAATATTTCGTTAAGGGCTTCAAACAGGAAATTGACAATACTAAAGCCAAAGTGACCGCCTTATCTCTAAAAAAGGTTGGTACAGAACTCCAATCGCAGGTGTTTCTCGATGCCGAGCAGTTGAAAATCCTAGATTTTATGGATCAAATGGGAAAGATTACGGTTAAGGATGCGGTGAGTATTCTGGAGTGCCCACAACGAACTGCACAACTTTATCTTCAACGCTTAAAGAAGCTAAAAATGATCAAACAAGTGGGCAAAGGCCCTGCTTCTGGTTACATTTTAAGCTAAGCATTGCGGGATTATTTGCGCGATTATTGCGCGATCCCATCACTGACGCCCACGCTAATAAAAAACCCCTTAATCTAGCGCCTAAAACCTAGACAAGGGGATCCTGACTCACAGCTGACACACGCCTCTCGACGGAGAGCTTTTTTCTTCCGACGGAGGTTTTATATCTTATGAAGCGATTGCTCTAACCGGGCTGAGCTACCCCGCCGATAAAAGCAATACGTCATCATAGCAAATGCCTCCTTGGAGGCGCAACTTAACATCCGTCTGCGCCGCCACCAAGCGCGTTTTGTATAATCACAACTCATGAAAGCCATCAGGGTGAACGAATTCGGCGGGCCGGAAGTGATGCGGTTCGAAGACATGCCCACCCTCAAGCCGGGAGCCGCCGAAGTCCTGGTTAGAATCAAGGCCGCGGGAGTTAATCCCGTGGACACTTATCTCCGAACCGGTACCTATGCTTATAAACCGACTCTCCCTTATACGCCAGGTTCCGATGCCGGAGGCTTTGTTGAATCCGTGGGCTCCAAGGTCAAAGGCATCAAAAAGGGGGTCAGGGTCTACTGTTCAGGCAGTCTGTCAGGAACATACGCCGAATTTGCTCTCTGCAATCCGTCCCAAGTGCACCCCATCCCCGCCCACATCAGTTTTTCTCAAGCCGCAGGGGTGTATGTTCCTTATGCCACGGCTTTCCGGGCCCTTTT
>MGUQ01000033.1:0-925 GCA_001799975.1 Elusimicrobia bacterium RIFCSPLOWO2_01_FULL_54_10
ATTCCGCCAGATTGTCCTTGGTCAGAAATTCCTTCCAGGATTCCTCAAATTTTTTGGTGTCCAGAGCGGGCGCATTTTCAATGAATTTGCGGATGCCGGCGCGGCCGCCGCTCGTTTCCACAAAGTGGAGCGCATGGGCCACTTGGGAGAAGGCCAGGCGGACTTCATCCTGGTCTTTCAGGTACACCATGGACGGCGCCATTCGATCGAACGGAATAAGGCGGTCATCTTTGACCGCGCGCGCCAGCTCCGTGCGGTTGCCGGGTGAAAGATAGTCGGGAGAGTCCAGCCGCCAGAGTGTTTCCAAATACTTTGCGGTCCCTTCGTGAAGCCAAAGCGGGCAGAGGCCATCGCTCACTTCATTCACAAGGTAATGGGTATATTCATGGGCCAGTGTATCCAGCCAGCGGTAACCGAAAGCCAGCTGCTCAGGCGTTAAAATCATGAGCCGCCCGAACTTGCAGATGCCGATGGCCCCGCTCCTCGTCAGAATTTCATCCGAGAGCGTTGAAGCAAGGGAGAAATCTTCCTTGGTGCGGTAAATTTCAACGCGGATTTTCTTGTCAGGAAACTCGCCAAACACTTCCCCGATTCTGGAGTAAGCCGCTTCCAGGGCGTCCAGGGCGCGCGGCGCCAAAAACTCGTCGCGTTTTTCAGTCCAAACCTCAAAATGCTCCGATTGCATGGACGCCATCCGCTCCCAAACGGGGGCCAGGGCGATTGAATAATCTTTTGAGGGAGCATCGGTATTGGCCGCAGAAAGCGGCCGCGCGGCAAGAAGAAAGAGAAGCAGGGCGATGCGTTTCATCGAATGAGGCGCTTGAAATAATCCTTGATGAGGTTTTCCTGCGACTCCGGATACTTTTCCTTCAAAGATTCCAGAATTTCTTCGCGGAACTCCTTGGGCGGCGCGTAATCGTCCGCG
>MGUQ01000033.1:980-2645 GCA_001799975.1 Elusimicrobia bacterium RIFCSPLOWO2_01_FULL_54_10
GCCCGCCTGAACCTTTGGGTTGAACCATGCCCGTCTGGGGCGATCCTCCGCTCCTCTGCTGCTTCATCTGCGACAGCGATTGGGACATGGACTGCATCATCTCGCCGCCCTTCCTCAAATGGGAGAGCGCCCGTTCCTGGGCCTGCACGGCGGATTCGCTCTCGCCCGTCTGCAGGCTCTTGCGCGCGTTTTCCATTTCTTTTTGCGCCTCCTGCACCGCTTCCATCATTTCCGGCTTGACCAGAGCGGATGAGGAGCCCATTTTGGAAATGTCCTGGGCCAGCTTGGAAGTTTCCGCGGCCAAATCCTGCTGTTGGCCGCCAAGTTCCTTCATGGATCCCTTTTCACCTTCGGAGAGCGAGCCCGCCTCAGGCTTGGGCGGATTTTTCAATTGTTCCAAAATCTCTTCTTCGGCGGTCTGCACCCGGGCGGCGGCCGCATGCGGCGGCGCCGTGGACGCCAGAACGCCCGGGCTGATGGATTGGATGATCTCGCCCAGCCATTTCTGGGAAAAAATGACGTTTTTGTCCCGGAGCTCTTTCAGGACTTTCTCCATGGCGGGCACGGCGCCGGCAAAGCCGGGGAGAGCGGTGAGCCCCCGGGCTTCTTCAAGAGCCCGGCTTTGCTTCGCCGCCAGTTCTTCAAGCAGGTTCTTCTGTTTCTCAAAATATCTTTCCTTGCGTTTGGTCTCATGGGGGCGCGTCTTGCGTAAAATTTCTTCCTGTTTGGACGCCAGTTCATCGATTTGGTTGCCGGAATTTTCGCCTTTGCTGGCCAAACTGCTCTCGCTGCCGTCGGCGGTTTCCTGTGCCGCCTGTGCCAGGGTTTTGCTGGCTTCCTGCGCCTGTTTTAAAAGCTCTTGGGCCATTTTGAGGGCCGATGCCAGGTCTCCCCGCTCCAATGCATCGCTTAAGGATGAAAGGGAATTGACCATTTTATCGAAGTTCATCTCTTTGACCGCTGGACGGTTCACAAAATCTTCAGGCAGCTCCTTAGGCAGGTCTTGAACCGCTTTGGCAATTTCAGACATAAGTTTGAATGCCTCATTCATAATCTGCTTGAGCTCATTTTTAAGGGCTTCCGTAAGTTGAGAATCTTGTGAAAGCTTTTGGGCCAGCTTGCGGCTCTTGTTTTCCAGGTTTTCGGCAGAATGCGTGAGGTCCCGCATTTTGGCAAACTTCTGAATTTCCTCGGAAAGGTTTGAAAGCCGTTCGAGCTGAGACACCGCCGCTTCCTGGGCCGCGGCAGCTGCGGAAAAATCCTGGGACTCGAGAGCTTTTTGCGCGCGGTTCATCGCACCCTCCCGCACGTCTCCTAATCCGTCTTTGAGCGCCTGGTGCTCGGACCAAACAGAAAAATCACTTAGAGGATCGCTCTCCATCTTGTCCAAAATTTGACCCAGCTTGCTTTCAAGGGACTTGGTTTTTTCCGCTACCGCACTTTGGGAGCGGACGGCGTGCTGAGCGTTTGATTTGAGGGCTTCCGCGGGAAGGGAAGCAAGGGTTTGCTCGGAAAGAACCTCCAAAAGGTCGTCCCTGAAGCCAGAAAGCTCCTTTTCCAGAGCCTCGTGCTCTTTCTCATAGCTTCGGACTTCCAGGCTGACCCAGTTGGAAAATCCCGATTTGGGCCCCGTGACGGCATCGTTGTCTCTGGCTTGCAGACGGA
>MGUQ01000033.1:2716-13855 GCA_001799975.1 Elusimicrobia bacterium RIFCSPLOWO2_01_FULL_54_10
GCCTCGCCACCGCGCTCAACCTCCAGCAAAATTTCACGGACACCTAAGTCATCCCGGGTTTCAAATGTGAAGGGAACCATTGCTTCCTGGCCCACCCATAGATCGTCCGATGGAGCCAAAATCTGGACTGAAGGGATCTCATCCTCTTTCACAGTGACGCTGTAAAGAATGGGTTCCGAAACCTTCATGCCTTCCTCGTCTTTCAAGTCGAACCAAAACTCCATGGGATTCAGAATTTTAAAGGACGCGCGGATTTTACGATTTCCGGAAATCTCAACCGGGCAGCGAAGTCCCTGGCGGGTGAGGATTTCCGCCGATTGCAGGTCTTTTGTGGCGCTTGCCGCAATCTCCACTTCCGTTCCCCGATAGGCATGGATTTGCGGCTCGGAATGGAAAGTAAAGGGCTTCTCTCCCGTGTGCGGAGGATATTTGAGAGTAATTGTAAAATCCGTCAGGCGGGGAACATCCACCGGCAGGAATGTGAAGCTTCGGCTCTCAAAGTTCTGCCAGGTCACCTTGCAATGAGTGGGCTCCACAATGGCGGCCAGTTCACAGGTGAACCGAAAAGGCCCTCCCTTTTCCTGAACTTGCGCCCAATCATTCTCGCCTTTCACCCACATGCGCGGCGGCTCAGCAGCTGAGGCCGCCAGAAGCTCCACCGTGACCGTAACGGGAGACCCCAAAGGCACCTTGCCCCCTTGGGGAGAAATGCTCATGTGCCTGGCCATTTCCCGGTCCAGGCCGTACATGAGCCGGGTCCAGCCGGCCTGAAAAAGATGGGGAGGGAATACCGCTGTAATGGCCAGAACGCCTGCGGACAGAAAAAAATGTTTAGCCCTGGAACGCAAGCCGTCCAAAGAAAACCATGCCTCCGGCTTTTCACGGCTGAGTGAATTTTCCGCATCGGCAATTGCCGCCAGAGCCAAGTCCTGCGAGATTCCTTCATTCAATTTGCCGATGGATAATTCATAGCCGCTTAAAACATCCCGGAAAATGATGGACTTGGACATGAGAAGGCGGCAAAGTTCCCTGAGAGCGGTCCTTTTTCGCAATTGACGGAACAGGAAGCCGGCTGCGCCGGCGGAGACTGCAACAAGACTTCCCAGAAGTGCCCATCGCAGAGCCTGAGAACCGCTGGATTGGACCAGGAGAAGCGCAAGAAGCAGCGCTCCTGAAAAAAGTGTGCCAAAGAGCAAGGCGGCTTCCAAAGCGGCCCTTATTAAAAATGCCTTGCGAAACTTTTCCAGGGACGGCAATTTATCGGCTGCGCCGTTGGGCATAGAGGGCCTGGGGAAGGAATTTTGCAGCCAGAGCGTGGTTGGGGTCGATTTTAAGCGCTTCGGTAAGATGCGTAACCACGCGGTTCCAATCGCGGTTCCAATAGAGCACGGAAAGATTATAGTGGGCCTGGGCAAGGGCCGGAAAAATCTCCAATGCGCGCAGATAGGCTCTTTCAGACTCTTCCCGCCTGCCGGTCTTCTCATAGGCCACGCCCATGCTGAGAAGGACCTGTGCCCATTCACCTTTGATACCCTCCGCCACTCCGGGCAGGGAATGGAATTCCCGGGTTTGCTGCAGGGTTTTGGAATATAGCCGCTCAGCAATCCCAAAATCCTTCAGAGCGCCTTCATAATCTTCTTTCATAAGGGATTGAAACCCCCGCCGATAATACGGACTGGGATTTTCAGAGTTGAGCGCAATGGAATGATCCCATTCTTCACGCGCAAAATGCCCTTTGCTGTAATCATCGATCAAATCTGCGCTGAAAAACTCATTTTGGTCTCCGTAATTCAAACGTCCCCTCTTGGCATAAAAATCTTTAAGAAAATCGGGAGCGACCGGGATTTTATCCCTGGAAAGAGCAGGGGCCAGGCGGCGCAACAGGCCAAAGGGGATTTGCACAAAGTCCGCATGAGACGGGACATCATGGTCCCAGCCTGAAAAAATGGGGCTGCCGGAATTCAGCTTTATGAAATCAGCATATTCACCACTGCTTCTGAGAGGACCGAGCTTGACCGAAATACCTTCCTGCACTTTGTTCTGGATGTACCAGGGGCTTCCCGCCAGTCCATGAGCCACCACGGACACATCGCGCCTCATCCCTTCGGCATACTGCAAAGCCCAGAAAATAAAAAGCTGAACGTCCTTTTTCATGATGAGGATGGAATCGGGCGGCAAGGTTTTCAGGACATTCTTGCCGTAATCATAGCCAAAATAATTTTGCCTCTTCGAAACCTGCGCCCAGGAAACCGAAAGACCCAGGAACGCAAGGGGGAAAATGACCGCCAGCGCCGCCTTCTTCCAAATCCCCTCAGAGATGCGGCGGAATCCCGCAAAAAGCCCATAAGCTATCCAGACATAGACAAAGGCCTTGGAAAGGTTGAAATGAGCCTCCAGTACGGCCAGAGCGTGAGGATTGGGAGGCATATTGGCCTTATAGATGAAAAACGGCCCGGAAAAAGCCCAGGCCAGAACTGTAAAATAAAGTACCCGGCGCTTTTCGTTCCACAAGCCGTGCAGACCGGCCAGGGCCAGGGGAATGCCGATCCAAAAAGTCTCCTTGAGAACCTGAAGGAAATAAATCCGCATGTCCGTCCAGAACAGTTCGCCTGGCGCATAATTCTGGGACAGAAGGTCCAGGGTGCCTCCATGGCTTTTTCTCATGAGGATGGCCAGCAAGCGGTCGACAGTTTCCGGACGGCTCCAGTTGAGAAGGGGGCCCGTTTTGGAACGGATGAGGAGGAAAAGAAAAACCGAGAATCCAAGGACGGCAAAAGCAACAGCCCAGCCGGCCATGGGGACAACCTGGCTTCGTTTTTCTTTCCACAAGCGGCCAAAGACCATAAGAAATACTGCGGGGCCCAGAAGCACAATGTCCAGCCGGATGCCCAGCGCCAGGCCGCCCGCAAAACCCAAAAGCGCTATGAATACCGCATCATTTTTCCGCTCCCACAAAAGCCACAAATAGAGAATCAGCATTCCGGCGGCCAAACTGAGCGAATACATCTCGGTGACGATGGAGATAATCCAGAAGGATGAGGAAGCCTGCCATAAAACGCAGGAAAGCAGGCAGAGCGCGACTGGAAGCCCTAACTCGATCAAAATCAGAAAAAAAATGGCGCAAGCAGCAGCGCCGCCCAAAACGGAAAGCAGATTAACCCGGTACGACTTGTTGGCCAGAGGCACAAGGGATGCAATTTTTCCGGCCAAGGCATAAGCCGGATACCCGGGAGGATGAGCGACGCCCAAAGTGTGGGACACAGAGACCATCTCGCCCATGTCCCGGTAGGGGGCCAAGGCGGGCGCCGATGAGAATAAATAAATTCCAAAACTGGCTGCAAATACAGCCAGGGCCGCTCTCCTCATTTCTTCAGTTTCCTTTTTGCCGCATCAAGATATTGCTGCGCGTCAGGATGGTCGGGCTTCAAGCGCAAAGCCGTGCCGAAACATTCGATCACTTCCTTCCACCGCTCCTGTTTCCACCGCAGCACGCCCAAATTGAAATGGGCATCCGCGTTCCTTGGATCCGCGGCCAGGGCATTCATATAATAGGACTCGGCCGCTTTGACATCATTTATGTCCGCCGCCAGAACACCCAGATTTGTCAAGGCATTTGAATTTTTCGAGTCCAATTCCAAAACTTTCCTAAAAAATGACCCGGCCTGATCCTTTCGTCCTTCGTTCGATAACTGATACCCTCGCACAGAGATCTCCCAAATGAGGTTCGCTTTGAGCCATCCGATGTCCATGCCAAATAAAGCCGCGCGGCCCAGGGTCCTCAAATTCCAGGTTGAAATTCCTTCAAGAAACGGATACAGGGGTGCCAGGGCCCGGAGTCTGTAAGGGCGGGGAGAATCCTCAAAAATTCCTCTCAGTGAATAGAATTTCCAATAGTTCCCCTGCGAGACTTGTGGGGAATTTTTTGAAACCGCTTCAAACAGAACTCCCGCGGCTTCAAGGCGGGCGCTTTGAAGGATGTTTCTGTCGAATGTAGAATAGAAGAGGCGCCTGACTCCAAGAAAGGACGATTCCACGACCTGCCGTCGTTTGTCCTTTTCCGTTCTGACCAGCCGGCGGAAGTCATCCCCATAGGCACTCTTAAAGATGAGTCCGCCGCGGTCGTGAATTTCCAGGTCCGTACGGCGCTTTTCCGCCATCGTGAGGTAGGCCAGGCTGTAAAACGTATCGTCGCCCCCGTCCATAAACAAGGCGGATTTTTCGGGCAAAGTTTTTAGGATGTTGCGTCCATAATCATAACTCACAAAATCATTGCGGAAATGGCGGACGACTTTCCAGCTTGAATGGACGGCCAATAAAAGCGCCAGGGCTGCCAAGGCGCCCCAAAATCGCGTTCTCTGCCGCATCCATTCGAAGAAATGCGCCAGTGCCAATGCAAATGAAATCCAGGGAAGGATAAAAAATCTGGGGAGAATGCCGCTGGACTGCGCATCGAACGGGATGTTGCCCAGAAGAAGAAATCCAATTCCGCTGACTAAAAATGCGGCGAGAAATGCCAGGCATGTCCGCCAGTCTTTGAGCCACCAGGCAATCCACCCCAGAATGCCCGCCAAAAAACCCGCGATCGTGATGCTGTCTGTGATGGAAGCGCAATACCTGACGGTTTGCTGGAATGCGGTCTCAAAATTCCTGGGAAGCTTTTCTCCCAATGTGAGTGATAGGCTGCCGTAATCCGCCCGGGTGATGACTCGGATGAAATTTGCCAGATTTTCAGGATTGCTCCAGTCCAGAGGCGGATTTTTGAAGGAGCGCAGTGGCAGAAAAACATAGATCAAAAACCCGATGAAAAAAAATCCGGCAGCTAGTGCCGCGTCTTGCTTCACTTTCTCATTTCTAAAATTGAACGCGTAGAGCAGGGCTGCCCCGGGGACGACAAGCACCAGCGTATGGTGATTGCCCAGGCCCAATCCCAGAACCAGCCCGCTTGCGGCCGCACGGGCACCGGGAGTGAGGTTTTCCTTCGGCACCGTCCATACCAAAAGAAGAATAGCGGCAAAAAGACCATTCAGTGAAAAAACTTCCGCGCTTAAAGAATGCTCCCACATGACTTGCGACGCCGAAAAAATCAGAGTGGCTAGGAATGCGGCTGAAGCGGCAACTCCCACGGAGCGTGCCAGCATGAAGAACAAGGCGGCCGTCCCCGCGCCTGCCAGAAGCGACACAAGATTCACCCGATAGGCAATGCTGCCCATCGGGAAAAGATTGATGACTGTTTTACCCATCAGTGTAAAAAGAGGATAGCTGGGCGCGTGCGGCAGCGCCAGGGTTTCAGAAGCTGCAATGAATTCTCCCGAATCTCCCACAGAGACAGAGGGATTCATGGTATAGAGATAGGCAGCGGCCACGGCAACAAATATCAACGCGGGGATGAGACGGCGAATGCTAAATGTCTCCACGATACCTCCGGAGTCCCCATTCGCCGATCAGCAGGGCTACGAGCAGGCCAAAGACCCAGGGGTTGAGCCACAGGGCCTTTCGAACCGATTCCGAACGCGCCGTTTCAAACTTTTTCACCTTGCCGGAAAGAAATTCCGGAGTGAAAGCGGCCAGTTCAATGAATCGGCCGCCCGAACCTTCGGCCGCTTCTTTGAGAAAGGCCGGGTTGGCTGCAGGGTTTTCCATCTCCAGATCGATGTGTCCGACATTGAGGGGGCGAACATCCTCAAATTTTCTTGACCCCTCCCTGAAAACGGCCCGGATCTCATAATCTCCTTCCTGAGCGGGAGTCCAGGAAGAGCGGTACTCCGACCTCCCTGCCGAGGTCAATGGAAGAATTTCCAATATTTTGCCCTGCTGATGGATGGAAAGCTCCAAATCCGGAGCTGCCAGTCCTTTCAACCGTTCGGCCTGGATGAGAAGTTTCAAATCGATTTTTCGCCCGGCGGCGAAGCGTGAATCCGAAAGAATGACACGAATGGGTTTTGCGTCCTGAGCCGCAGTGAGCCAGCGCACGGCCTGACGCCAAAAGTGCGTGTAAGGCGATTGCAAGGAGCCCCGTTCGGAAAGGCCCAGGGCCCATTGCCAGGTGGAGAGGGCCGCCACGGCCATCACCCGGCCCTTTTTTCTCTGCCAAGCTGCGATCATGGGAGACCCCGAAGCCCCGTCGGATGCCAGAAGCGCAGCCCCATTTTTAAGGCCGGCCAGCCGGTGATAGCCGTTCAATACGGGCATGGCCTTCCAGATACTTTCAATTGTCTCGAGGGATTCTCCCGTGTCAAATATGGGATGCTGCGGCTCCAGGACCTTGAGCCGCGCCTCTTCAGGCACCACTTCTTCGCGGGCGGAATCCATGCCCACAGGAAGCAGCCGTTCGATGGCAGTGCCCAGGTATCCGCCGCGCGAAAATGAACTTTCGCCGCCGATCATGACAAAACCGCCGCCTTTTTCCTCAACGAAGCGTTCGATGTTTTCCAGGTGTGCGGGGAGAATGCCGAAGCGGGAATATGAGAAATTCTCGAAGATGAGAAGGTCAAAATCCCCGAGCGTGCGCACGAAAATGTCCTGCGCAGGAAAGGGAATGAGGGACAGCTGCTCCTCGGAAACCGGCACGACATTTTCCGGGTTCCGGAGGATCACGAACGAGACCAGCTCGATGGAGGGATCGCTTTTGAGCAACTGGCGCAAAAAGGCGTATTCCGGGCTGGGCTGGCCGCATAGATAAAGCACGCGGATTTTTTCCCGGCCCACTTCCAGTTTGAAATCAAGAGCGTTGTTGGACCGGGAAATCTCGCCCTCCTGCAGGGGCGCTTCCACGCGGTACTCCGCTGTCCCCGGAGCCTGCGGAACCATGCGGAACTGCACCGTCTCCGCTCCGGACGGGTCCGCTAACAGGATTTCTCTGGACTGAATGTCCGTCCAGGACGCGCCTTTTTTTTCCTTCAATACCACCGTCACATTCTTGCCCTTGAATCCGGAATGGTGAACGGCAACCTTGAACTCCACCGGCCTGTTCTTGAACGCAAAATCCGCGCCGCGGACGTCTTTGAGAGCGATGTCTTTGAGGGAATCCCTTTGCCCGGCCATGACGGTGAACGCCGGCGCGTCAAAGCTCCAGCGGGACTGGGGGCCGTTGTCGATGCCGTCCGAAAAAAGAAGCACATTGGTCGGGGCCTGTTTGTTTTGGCGGGATACAAAATCCAGGGCTCCGGAGATGGAAGTCTGTTCTCCCCGGGCTTTGGCGCGCATCAGGCCGTCCCAATCCGTCTTCGCGCAGGTTTCGGAAAATTCATAATAAGAAACTTCATAATCATCCTCAAGATTGCGCCGGTGTTTTGACAATGATTCCTTGACTGTCGACAAGCGCTCGCGGGGGTCTTCGATGCTCATGGACTTTGATACGTCAACCAAAACCGCCAGGGGCGGCTTGCCTGAAGCGCCGGGTTGAGATGTCCAGGAGGGCTCAAGCCCCAGCCAGAGCAGAACCAAAAACGCCGCCGCCCGCAACACCGTGTAGAGAGGGCGCGCCCGGCCCAGGATCAACAGCCCGGCCACAACCAGAGCCGCCATCAGAAGCATGGCTCCGTCCCACCGCAAGCTCAACGCCTGGTTCAGCATTAATTCCTTAGTTTGTCCTCGATGAACGGCGTGTGAATGGTATCGGTTTTATAGGTCCCTGTCACGGAATAAACGATGATGTTCATCATAAGTTTTTGGGACTCCCAGCGCTGGGCTTCGCCTCCGGGGCTGCATTCAAAAAGATAATTTCCGAGAAGGTCTTTGGCCCAGGCGCCCAGGATGTCGTTGTGAGAATAGATGACGGCAACCCGGCCGTCCACCTCGAGCCCTTCCAGATAATTCTGCGCCTGGCGCCTGCCGCCCACGGTGCGCAGAAGATAGAACGACCTGAAGACCGCGTGGGTCCTGGGGATGAGGCTCAGGGCCTTTTCCGGAAACATCTGCTTGAGTTCGCTCCGGAATGAGTCGTCAAAACTTCCGCTGATCTCTCCTGTGCGGTTTTCCACGAAAACGAGTCCGCCGCCGGAAATATATTTTTTTAGGTTGTCCCGCTCGGTTTTCGTCCAGGAGAGGCGGCCGGCGCCCGTAAAAACAAGGAAGGGGGATTGAAAAAGAAGCGGATCCTGAAGGTCCACCCAGCGGGGCGAAGGAACGGTTTTTACGCTCGTGGTCTGTTGAAGAAACGACAGGATGTCGCGCGAAGCGGAAGGATAGGGGTCCCAGTCAGCGGCCTCGGGGCCGGCCTTGAGTTGGGCAAATATAAACCGGTTTCCCGGCACGACCGATCCGCTCGAAATGGAAACCGTCATCAAAAATACCAGGGCCGCAGCGGTGCGGATCCTGCGCGAAGCAAGAAGAATTTCAAAAAAGAGGAAAACTGCCGCGGCCAGGAGAAATATCCGGGCTACATCCTTGCCCCTCAGAAGCGACAGCAGCTGCTGCTGGAATTTTTCTCCAGTTTCAACCCATGTCAATGGATTCTCCGGAAAAAGGGCGCGCATTTCACGCTCCGGCAAAGGCGAAGCGCTGCTTTCGCCGCCCCGCGGCTCCACATTGACGCAGACAAAATCCTTGGCCTTGAATATCCCCGGTTCCTGCCAGCCATAGGCGAGGCCTCGCTCCTTCGGAGCGGGTGCGGCAGGCATGGCAGGGTCACCCACTCTTAGCGAAGGGAAAGGGCCTTGAGAGCTGCGAAGGGAAAGCCGGCCGGCCACATGGCGCATCAAGGGCACAAACGCCGGCTTGGAAGCCGCCCCGGTCCATTTGCGGTCCAGAGTGGTCATCCACACCGCGGTGCGGCCGTCGCCGCTGAATACCAGCAGGGGCTTGCCATCGGAAAAGGCCAGGAACGGCTCAGCGGCGTCTTTGAGCACCGGCTCCACGATTTTTTCAACATTGAATTTATCCCAATCGTATTCGGATGCCAGACTTAAAGCCGGAGCGTCATCAGCCTGAGCGCGGACAGAAACTGAAAGTTGCCCGGTTTCCAAAACAGAGCCAAAATGAACGGGCAGAATGTCGTCCAGTCCGGACTGGCTGACCCGCTCGCCTGATGTCACCAGCAGGGAGCCGCCGCGTTCAACATAAGCAGAAATTTGCCTCAAGGCATCTGCCTCCATCTGCCCGGGATTCACCAGAACCATCACAGAATACGAGGCCAAATTTTGACGCTTGATCTCGCTGACATTGACGGTGGTGATTTCAAACGGGGACGGGGGGGCAAGCAGGGCTTCGCGAAAATAAAAGGACTCTCCCGTGAGCGCTTGCGCGCCGGACGGCTCTTCAACGCAGAGGATGCGGATTTTTTCCGGCGAATGAAGACCGAAATAAAAGAAGTTGTCCGCGTCCAGGGAATCCGGAGCGGCAACAACGCGGCCCAGAAGCGATTCACCCGAATTCATGGGGGCGCTCAAGACAATGAGAGTCTTCTCTCCCGCCTTCAAATCAACCAGCGCTTCAGACTGCTTCACAAATGGCGCGGCAAGGTCTGCTTGCGTCTCCAATGCAACAGGAACGTTTGTGAGATCCATTTCGCCTGTATTGTGCACGGTGGCGTCGATCCGGAGACGGTTGCCGGAAAAATCCGGCGTCGCCAGGGCATCCGAAACTGCCAGGTTCCTCTGGGGAGAAGGCAGGCGCGAACTGACAATCTGCACTTTTGAGTCCTTGAAAAGCAACAGGAGGTCTTGCAGCTCCCGGGGCCAGCCGTGAGCGGCGTTGTCTGAAAGCAACATGACGGATTTGGCCGGGGCGTCCGAGCGCTCCAGAATGGAAAATGCCGCCTGAAACGCGGGCACAAACTGCGTGGTCCGGCTGCCGGGTTTGAATTCGCGGATTTTTTCCATCAGGTCCCTGTGGCGCCCCGTGAGCGAGACGGAATTGAATTCCACCCTGTCCGAAAAAACGACAAGGCCGGAACGGTCCTTGTCTCCAAGGGCAGAAAGGGTTTTTTCCGCCATGAGCACAGCGCGGTCCCAGTTTGAAATTCCCGCCTCCCGCGCGCGCATGGAATAGGAAGCATCCAGAAGAATCACGACCGCCAGGGAATCTGCAGATGACGCGCCGCCGCCCGTTTTGACTACAGGGCGGGCCAGAAAGAAAAACAGGCAGGCCAGAGCAAGAATCCTCAACAACAAAATCAGCCATTCCCGCAGCCGTTTGCGGGGCCGCTCCCTCTTGATGACTTCCTTCAACAGCCGTAAATCGCCGAAAATGGCCGGCTTGGCAGGCCGCCGCATGAGAAAATGAAACACCAGCGGAATGAGAACCGCTGGCAGTGCCCAAAGGGCCGCCGCGTTTAAGAAATGCCAGTTCACCCCACCACCTGCTTATGTCCCAATTGTCGAATCATTGATTCGCAAGCAGGTGGTGGGGTCATCGGATACCCTTAGTGATGTGTTTTTAGGACGGAACGGATGATGCGGTCCAGGGGTTCGTCCGTGGTGTGAAAATGATAGCCCATCCCAATCCTGGAAAGCGCGTTCCGGTAAGTTTCCCTGAGTTTTTCGACTTGGGCGACATATTCCTTGCGGTAATCGTCCGCTTCCAGGACTAAATTTTCCTGCCCCTCCATCGAATCAAACCGCACCGGGCCTTGGAACGAAAAATCCCTTTCGGTGCGGTCCAGCAGGTGCAGGACAGTGACTTCGTGTTTTTTAAAGCTCAGAAGTTTGAGAGCTTTCAGCACGGAGGCGGAGTCATCCAGAAGGTCGGAAATGAAAATCATCATGGACCGCTTGGTGACGGACCGGGCAAGGGTTTCGATGCTTTTTGAAATTTGAGTGGGGCCTTCCGGCCGGGTTTTCACCAGCGCGTCCGCCAGCGTGTTCAGGTGGCCCAGGGAATTTCGGGGGGGAACAAAAACCTGCGACCCGTTTTGGAGGATTGAGAGGCCCGCGCTGTCACCCTGTTCCAGAGCCAGATAGGCCAGGCTGGCCGCCAGAGTTGCGCCGTAGTCATACTTGGAGAGTGCGCTCTTATCTCCCCGATAGCCCATCGAACCGGAAGCGTCCAAAAGCAGAAGAACGCGGAGGTGGGTTTCCTCCTCATATTGCTTGATGAAAAATCGGTCGCTACGGCCGTAAACTTTCCAGTCAATGTGGCGGAGTTCGTCCCCGATGGAATATTCGCGGTGCTCGGCAAATTCAAGGGAGTGGCCGCGGAACG
>MGUQ01000033.1:13868-14258 GCA_001799975.1 Elusimicrobia bacterium RIFCSPLOWO2_01_FULL_54_10
AATGAAGCCTTCGGCCACGGTGCGGGCACGGAGCCGCAAGTTCTGCAATCGAGCTAGAATTTCCGGGTCAAAATAGGAGCGCGGGGATTCGGCCATCAGGCGGGAACGGCCTGGACTATTTTCTCAACTACAGTTTCGATGCCCACCCCTTCGGCTTCCGCGTGAAAAGACAGGACCAGGCGGTGGCGAAGCACAGGCGCGGCCAGGGCGCGGATATCCTCCACTGAAACAGTGTTTCTGCCGTCGAGTATCGCCCTGGCTTTGCCGCCCAGCACCAGGGCCTGGGAGGCGCGCGGGCCCGCTCCCCAGGAAATCCAGTTCTTCACAAAATCCTGCGCGCCGTCTGCCTGCGTCCGGGTGCTGGCGGCAAGCCGGACGGCGTAGTCCACC
>MGUQ01000033.1:14270-15486 GCA_001799975.1 Elusimicrobia bacterium RIFCSPLOWO2_01_FULL_54_10
GGCACGCGCCGGACAATGTCTTGTAGATTCAAAATTTCTTCCGCATTGAGCACCTTTTTTAAATCCACTTTTTTTCCGCTCGTGGACTGGTGCACGATTTCCCGCTCATCTTCAAATGTGGGATAGCCGATGTTGATTTGGAACATAAATCGGTCCAGCTGGGCTTCGGGCAGGGGGTAAGTGCCTTCTTGCTCTATGGGGTTTTGGGTGGCAAGCACGAAAAAAGGAAGAGGCAGGGGGTGGTTTTGGCCGCCCACGGTCACTTTATATTCCTGCATGGATTGGAGGAGCGCGGCCTGGGTTTTGGGGGGAGTTCTGTTGATTTCATCCGCCAGAAGTATGTTGGCGAATACGGGCCCGGGGAGAAACTTGTAGCTCCGCTCGCGCGAGCCTTTTTCCTCATGAATGATTTCGGTCCCCGTGATGTCGGAAGGCATCAGGTCCGGGGTGAATTGTATTCGTTTAAAGTTGAGGTCGAGAATATCCGCCAGGCTTGAAATAAGGAGAGTTTTGGCCAGGCCGGGAACGCCCACGATCACGCAATGGCCCCGTGCGAAGAGTGAAATCAGAAGCTGGTCAATGACCTCTTTCTGACCCACGATGACCTTGGATAACTGCTCCATAATGGAGCGGTGGGCATCCACCAGTTTTTCGGCGAGCTCCATGTCCTTCATTTAGGATATTTTACATAATTTTTTGCTCGTCCATGTCTGCCCCCGATTGTGGAAATATTTACGATTGATAATTCAGGGTATATTTCCCATATTTGCATTAGTCCAACCCTCTAGTTCACCTCCTCATCTTCCGCCCGCCAGGCGGGGGGATATTGACAAATAGGATATTTAAGGTATAATTAATATACCTTAATGGATTTTGAGTTCGACGACCAGAAAAGCCGTGCGAACAAGATAAAACATGGCATTGATTTTGTTGAATCGCAATTATTGTGGGAGGACCCCGATCGTCTGGAAATCCCCGCAAAAACCGAGGATGAGGATCGCGCAATGATTATCGGGAAGATTAACGGAAAGTTATGGAGCGCTATCATCACTCGCAGGAATGACAAGGTCAGAATAATCTCTGTTCGAAGGTCTCGAAGCAAGGAGGTGTCCCTGTATGAAAGCTAAGAGTTTTGACAAGAAGTTCGATGCGGGTCAAGATGTGACCCGTTATCTGGATTTGACAAAGGCCGTGCGCCCCGGACAGGAGCAACGAC
>MGUQ01000034.1:0-1890 GCA_001799975.1 Elusimicrobia bacterium RIFCSPLOWO2_01_FULL_54_10
TTGCCAATGTCAACCTGAACAACGACCTCACCCTTTTGGCGCGGGGAGGCCGGGTGGTGGTGATCGGAAGCCGGGGTAAAATCGAAATCGATCCTCGTCTGACCATGGGCAGAGACAGCAGCATTCTTGGAATGTCCCTCATGATTGCACCGGAAAAAGCTTTGTCCGTCATTCACGCGGCCATCGTGAAGGGCTTGAAAAACAAGACGCTCAAACCCGCGGTGGGAAAAGAAATCCCCCTTAAAGACGCCGCCCAGTCCCACATCGACATCATGAAGCCGGGTTCCTACGGCAAGATCGTCCTGATCCCTTGAAAAAAACTTCGTCGGCCTTCTTCCTGGCGGCAATTTTTATGATGACGGCCGGAGACCTCCTCTGGCGTCCTTTCGGCGCCCAGCATGAGATAGTGCTCCTGAAAATCCTCTCCTGGTCCCAGCTTTACCTCGTACTGTTCATGATGTCGTTTCTTTTCTTTGCCGCGCGGGGCGGCGTCCAATGGCCCATCGGAAAATCTGCCCGGGCGCTTTTTTTCCCCGTCTTTCTGCTCACCGTGTGCTTTCTATTTTCGGTGCTCCTTTCACTGGACCGAAAAATGAGCGTGGAAACATCGGCCTATTATCTCTCGATTCTATTCACCGCCGGCATGCTTTCGTTCATGCTGGACGATCCGGACCTGCTGGAGTCCGCGTGGACGGCGTGCACGCTGGGCATCCTTTACCTGTCCTTCAAAGTCATCCTGTGGCGCTTGAATGAGGGGCTCGGGGCAGGAGCGTTTTTGGTGAACAACAACGCCTGGGTGGGCAAGCTGCAAATCGCCTGGGTGCTCAATTTCTTCGCGCCTTTTCTCTTCGCGCGCTTTCTGCTCAAGGACGGCTGGAAATCCGCTCTGGCGGGCCTGGCCTGGGCTGAAACCGGAACCGCCATTTTCATTCTTTTCTCCCGGGCGGGCACGCTCATGTTCATTCTCTCCACGGCGGCGCTCTGCGTCCTTCAGATGAAGCAATGGAAAAAATGGGCGCCCCTGGCCGCGGCCATGCTGGTGGGCATTGTTCTGGCCGCTGCAGCCAGCCCCAAGATGTCGCGCTATGTGGTGCGAAGCTCCGCCCAGTTTTTTGTTGATGGCGGCGTGGAAAGGCGTATGAAAATATGGGAAGACACCCTGAAGATGGTCCGGGCGCACCCGCTCACAGGCACGGGACTAGGCACCTATGACGAAGTGGCCTTCTCGCAGTACAGCGCGCCCTACGGCCACTGGACCGACGCGCAGTTCAGGCGGCGCGGCTGGCACGCACACAATGTCCATTTGCACATCCTGGCAGAAACCGGAATCATCGGGTTTCTGGCCTGGGTGTATTTTCTGTTTTCATTGATTGCTTTCGGCATCCGCAAATGGCGAGAAAACCGCACGCCGGGCTCCCGCGTGCTTGCGGAATCTTTCCTGCTCACACTGGGCTGCTTCCTGGCGCTCTCCATGACGGAAAGCCTCATCGCCGCGCGCGTGCATCAAAGTTTCCGAATGAACCTCACCCTGGCTCTCCTGGTAATTCTTACGCTCTCCTCCATCCGCGCCGAAGAAAAGAGCGGGCGGAAAATGCCGAAAATGGTAGAATTACCTTAATATGAAAAATTATCTTTGGATTTTCATTCTGTTGATTGCAGCAGGGTGCAAAAGCGCAAAAGAAGCCGTGGACAATGCCGCCAGCGAAGCCACGGGCCACCGCGCCGCCATGCAAGGCAAGACAACAATCGATAAGGCCGAGGAGGCCATGCGGCAGGAAGCTGAGCGGGTCCGCAAGCACAATGAAAACGCAGAGAAGGCCGGAGAAGCCTCCAACTGATCAAGGGCAGTTAGCTCAGCGGCAGAGCGTCCGCCTTACACGCGGAGGGTCG
>MGUQ01000034.1:1900-3777 GCA_001799975.1 Elusimicrobia bacterium RIFCSPLOWO2_01_FULL_54_10
GGTATAATAACCGACCCTTAAATTATATGGCTACGACATTTTTACAGAATAAGACGACCTTCCCCAAGCCCAACATCATGGCGGCTTCGCGCAAATGGCATTGGATTGATGCCGACGGCATCGTCCTGGGCCGGCTGGCCTCCCAGGCGGCGGCCATTTTGATGGGCAAGAACAAGCCCACCTTCACCCGCACAGTGGACTGCGGAGATTTTGTGGTGGTCACAAACATAGATAAGATCAAGCTCACAGGCAACAAGTTTGAAGACAAACACGCTTTTTACCATACCGGGCACCCGGGCGGAGCCAAGGTTCTTCCTTACAAAAAGCTTGCCCTTGAAAAACCACAGCAGATGCTCCAGATTGCCGTGGACAAGATGCTTCCCCGCAACCATCACTCGCACCGCCAGATTTTGCGACTCAAAATGTACCGCGGAGCCACCCATCCCCACGCGGTCAACCATCCCCAGAAGATCGATTTGAACTGACATGACCAAAATCGTCCAGGCCGTCGGCCGCAGAAAAACGAGCGCAGCCCAGATCCGCATGGTGCCTTCCGCCGGCGGGGGCAAGATCACGGTGAACCGCCAGCCACTCAACGAATTTTTCAGGGGCAACAACCGCCACGCCATGATCGCTGCTCAATCTCTTTCCTCCGCCAAAAATTACGGCAGCTTTGATTTCGACGTCACCGTGCGCGGCGGCGGCCTCACAGGCCAGGCCGAATCCATACGCATGGGCATTGCCCGGGCGCTTTCCACCATCGACAACAAATTCAGGCTTCAAATGCGCAAGGAAGGCTTCCTCACCCGCGATCCCCGCGCCGTTGAGCGCAAGAAATCGGGACAACCCAAGGCCCGCAAGCGGTTCCAGTACTCCAAGCGCTGATCCCCAGTGCCGGCAACGGCTACCCGAAAACACACCGAACCCACCGACTCCACCCGCAAGGGTTTTTCCTCAAAAACAATCCTCTTCAACTGCAACTGCCATTCGTTTGACGACGTGGAGACCCAGCTGATTAAAGCCATCCGCTGTTCATTGTCTCAGGCGCGCAAATTCGCCTGGGAGGTGCACACAATAGGAAGTGCCGTGGTTTATTCAGGCCACAAGGAAAGGTGCGAAGCCGTGGCCATGGTGCTGGAAGACATCGGGCTGATCACGAAAGTCAGCGAGTAAAAATTCTCATCAAATTTCTTTGAAGATGATGCCCTTGCCGGATTTTGGGAGGATCTTAAAGTCCAGGTAGTGGGGTTTTGACCGATTGGGGGCCGCTTTTTTTTGCCGGGCGGACAAGCGGTATTCCACCTGAATCCAGGTGCTCTCTTCGTGGACTGCCGCAATCAGAATGTCCTTATAGATGTCCGCAAGAACTACCGCCACGGCATTTTGCTTAAAATCAACGGGCGGAACAGGGTAGCCCTTGGCGTGGTCCTTCCAGAGCAGTTTCCAGTTGATTTCATCCATCACCACAATCCTGCCGCCATGAGGCGTGGAACGGATGAAAGTGTGGTATTCGGAATCCAGCGGCGGTTTCTCCGCTTGCACCAACACTTGGGGCATTTTCTTGGGGACATACACATCTTTCTTGGCTTGTTCGGGATCTCGGGGTACTGATTTAGCTGCCCGCGTCAAAGGATCCGGGCTCGACTCCGCCTCAGTTAAAGCGGGGGCAGGAGTGTTGGTATGGCGTAAAAAAATAAAAACGCCTGCTCCGCAGATCACGGCGATGAACAGGACCGCCAGCCAGACGACTTTTCTTGATGAACCAGCTTTGGGTTCTTCGCTCATCTTGAACGGCTCCTTATTAAACGAATTTTTTTACCCTCCAGCGCAATTTCGATCTTCTCCAAACTCTCCCCATAGCAAGGCCCGCCCACGCA
>MGUQ01000034.1:3807-5026 GCA_001799975.1 Elusimicrobia bacterium RIFCSPLOWO2_01_FULL_54_10
GCATGTGGCGGCAGCGGTTGAGGTAAGCGTAGAATTTCCCTTTGAGGCGGATGACAAACCCTTCAAGCGATTCCTTCCCCCGCTTGAATTTGAATTTTTTGGCTTGGCCTTCTTTGAGACTTGAGGTGGAGATTATCCCCAATGAATGAGGTTTAAGTGTGAAGATGCTCCCATAAAGAAAAGCATGGGGAGCGACAGCCAGGCGTTCGTGCGGGAAGCCAGGAACACCCTGCGGGCTAACTTGGCTTTGTCCTGGCCTTCTTTTAAGGGAACGAGCCCCAGGATCCGCTTTTGGGACGGCCAGATGATGCCCCAGACATTGAGCAGCATAATGGTGCCGATGGCGCCGCCGATGCCGATCATATATGAAGGATTGGTGCTGACTCCGATGGTGTCGAAAGCTTTGTTGATGACGAAAGACATGGCGATGACGACTGCGCCGGCCACTGCCGCAAGCAAATACCCGTTATTCAGCGGGCCTTCAGGGCGAGTGAGAAAGAAGATAATGGCATAACTGACCGCCACGGTCCCGAGCCAGATCATCATGGGCTTGCCCATGCCGGAGATGGTTTCCCCCAATAGGATGTTGGAAAAATAAAGAAAACCCGTCACCCAGGTGAGGGCCGCGGCCCAGCGGAAATACCAGAGCGTGGGCAAAATCAGAATGGGATTCACTTTGGGCTTCAGGTCCGCTTCCAGGGTCTTCTGGAAATTAACGTTCACAAGGTTGAACCAATAAAGCAGGCCGATCCAGGTGATGCCCGCAGCGATGTGGAGAAAGCGCAAGGTGAACTCATAGATGATTTTGGGGGTGAGGATGCTGAAATCTGGCATTCGGGCCTCCTTGTAGATTGACGGAAACTAAAGAAAGCGTACCAAACCGCGGCGTTGAAATCAACCCATTTTGTATAATGTGTCCTTCATGCGAAGAAGCATTTACCTCGGTTTTGCGTTGCTTTGGATCGTCATCCTTGCGGGAGGCGTTTCCCTAAGGCATTTCCTGAATACCCTGCCCCCCGCGCACACCATGGAACAGTATCAGCCCCAGCTCACCACCCGCATCTTCGACCACAAGGGAGAGATGATCACGGAGTTGTTCACGGAGCGGCGGGTATGGATTCCCTTGAACCAAATTCCCGTGGACATCCAGAACGCCTTCATCGCCGTGGAAGACGACAAGTTTTTCAAGCATTGGGGCATGTCGCCGCAGGGCATGCTT
>MGUQ01000035.1:0-9635 GCA_001799975.1 Elusimicrobia bacterium RIFCSPLOWO2_01_FULL_54_10
GTCACGGGCGGCACCGCATACGGTCTCGGAATGGACCTGGGGATCCTCTATTATTTTGAAGAAAGCGTGAAGAGCGTTCTGGACGGCTGGTCCGTGGGCCTGGCGTTCATGGAGATGAACATGAAATCCATCGGCGGCGGTTCCGCCATCCGCATCGGCGGGGCCTGGCGCCACGAACGGTATAATGTTTCCCTGGACATGGTGACCCAGGGTGGGATCACCCGTTTTCAGCCCGGGGCAGAAGTTTCCTTTTTCAAACGCCTCCTTCTTTTGCGGGGCGGCACAGGCGTAGTGGCGGGAAAATCCCGCCAGGCGGTGGTGGGCATCGGCACTCTCCTTCCGCCCATTGAACTGGACCTGGCTTACGGATTTCCCATGAGCGATTTCCACCAGCCCAACGACCGCGTCCTGGTGAGTTTCACTTACAGGTTCGGCACCCCCTTCCTGGGCCAGTATCTGGACGATGCCAACAAGCAGAGAGCGGCCGAAAGCGAAATGAACGTCAACAATCTGGAATACAAGCGGACTTCCCTCCAGGCCGCCGTGCGAGAGCAAAAGGTGCTCTATGAGAAAATCGACGCGGACCTTAAAAAAACCCGGGAAAAAACCGAAATCGCCGTGGGAGATCTCGAACGGGCGCAAAAGCGCCTGGCTGAACAGAACGAAAAGATTGTGAACCTGAACCGGCAGATTGAAGAGCTGGAACAGAAAAAATCCGCTTCGCAAACCGCAGTGGAAGCCTTCAAAAAGATTGAACCGGAAGTGGGCCGCAGGGTGTTTGTGCATAAAGTGGAAAAGGGGGAAACTTTGCGCAGCCTCGCGGAAAAATATTACGGCGATTCCGGCAAGTGGACCGTGATATTTGACGCCAACCGCTCCAAGATCCGCCGCGGAGTCCTCAAAGAGGGCGAGGAGATCATCATCCCCTGATAACCGCCGGCCCCAACCCCATCAATCCCAACGACAATCCAATCATTGAACGCTTCAGGGCTTTATTGACGTCCCGCAACATCCTGTTGGCCGAGAGAGCGTTCGGCCTGCTGGGCATTTCCATCGCCTGCTGGATGGTCTACCGCCTGGGTCCTTCCAGAATCATGGCCAACATCAGGAGCATCGGATGGGGATTTTTAGCCGTGACCGCGTTCAAGAGCGCGCAGTATCTTCTGGAAACCCTCGCGTGGATGCTGATCGCCTCCCAAAAGAACGTCCGGATGCCGTTCTGGCTCACATTCAAAACCGTCCTCGAAGGCGAGGCTCTGAATTACCTCACGCTCACCCGCATGGGCGGCGAGCCCCTCAAAGCCGTCGCTTTCCGGGAAAGTCTGGGGCTGGCGCGTTCGGCGGCCGCTGTGATTGTGTTGAAATTTTGCAACCTTCTGGGTTTTTGGCTCCTGGTTTGCGGGGGGTTCGCTCTGGCGCTCTATTCGTCTGATCTGCCTGCGGACGCCAAAACCAAAATCAGCATCGGAATCGCGTTCTTCACAGTTATGATCGTGTCCGCATCCTGGATGCAGAGGATTGGGCTGTTCGGGCCCCTGTCCTGGATTCTGGAAAAATTCGAAGCTCCGAGTGAATGGATTCGGGAGCATTTGCGCCGCCTGACCCGGCTGGACGACCATGTTTTGGAAACCTACCGCTCCAAGCCCTGGAGAATTTCTGCGGCTGCCCTGCTGTGCACCCTGTCATGGGTGGAAGAGATTTTTTTTATCTGGCTGGCCCTGCGGTTTCTTCATTTAAATACCGACTGGAAATCCGCCGCCGTGGCCGGCTCGCTGGCGCTTCTGTTCAATCACATGCTTTTCTTCGTTCCCTGGCGCGCCGGAACCCAGGAAGGCACCCTCGTCCTCGCTTTCACGTTGTTGAAGCTCTCCGAACCTGCCGGACTCTCCATCGCCATTCTCAAACGCTTCCGTGAAATGATATGGGTGTTCGCCGGACTCATCCTCTTCGCCATGGAAACGCTCAGAACCCCCTATTCATGGAACGTTCAAACGCCCGCCAAATGAGGCGATTTTTTGTCATCCTGTTCCTCATGCTTGTTTCGGCCGAAGCAGGACGGGCGGAAATGAAGACAAAAATTAAAAAGCAGGTGGATGACATCAAGAAAATGACCGATCCGGTGCAAAAAGCGGTCACCAAAACAGCTGAAACAGCCGCCAAAGAAATAAAAGAAGTGGCGATCGAAGCCCATTCTCTGGGCGGCAAGATATTGCAGGGCATCATCAACGTCATGATTGCGGCTTCGCCCGGGAAAACGCGCGTTTACCTGCCGGCGCCCTCATCAGACCCCAATTCAGGCTTCACCGTGGGCGTTCTTCCGGTTTTTCTTTTCGTGGACGACAAGGAAGTGGTCAAACACATCCTGGCCCCCTCGCTCACCTATAATAGAATCTTCAAAGCCAACGCCACTTTCCGGCACTACTGGTATCCCAAACCGGGAGCGCAGTTTTTCACTCTGGCATCCTACGCCATGGAAACCGACCGCAGGTTCACTCTGCGCTATGAAGACCCTCAATTTTTGAGGGATTGGTTTTATTTCAAGTTTGATTACACCGTCCACCGCGACGGCGCCAACCGCTTTTTCGGCTTCGGGGGCGACTCCCAGCTCGGAAGCCAGTCCAATTACACCCTCCGGGACAATCACGTCGAGCTTCTGACCGGAATCAATTTTTTAGAAAAATTCCGCCTCACTTTAGGCCACAGATTCCGCCGCGCGGACACGGTGGACGGCCCCATCGATTCCCTGCCGAAAATCTCCCGCTTCCATCCCCTGCCTGCGGGCGTGGACGACCCCAAAACCATCATGAGCCAGTCGGTGAATTTGTCTTTTGACTCCCGGGACCTGGCCGTGGCCCCTTTGCGCGGGCATTTTTTCCAGATTTATGGGGAGCAGGCCGGGCGCATCGGCGGCGATGTCCGATATGAGCGTCTGGGCGTGGATTTGCGCGGGCTATACCCCTTGAACAATGATATATTTGTGACGGTTTGGAGATGGAATGCCGAGGGAGAAAACGGAAACGACACGGTGCCGCTTTATGAACGCGAATGGCTGGGCGGCAAGGATTCCCTCCGCGGCTTTGGCGAAGGCCGCTTCATCGACAACCACAAAATGTCCATTTCAATCGAAGAACGCATCCGATTTTACACATTGAAAGCGTTCAATGTTAACATCGATTTCGAGGTGGCGCCTTTTTATGAATCCGGCGCCGTCTATCGCTATCAGGACAAGTTCCGCCCGGCCGACCTCCACCATGTGGTCGGCGTGGGGTTTCGCTCCATCGTGCGGCCCAATGTGGTGGGGGACATTGAGCTGGGTTACAGCGAGCAGGGCACCGCGCTTTTCGTCGGAATTGATTATCCGTTTTAATTGTTATAAAATTTAAAATTCATGACATTTTATCGCGGCAAAGAGGGCCAATGGTCGTGGTTTTTCCACCGCCTCACCGGCGTGGGCGTGCTTCTGTTTTTATTCGCGCACATCATCGACACGATGCTGTTGGGATGGGGCCCCGCGGTGTATGACCGCGTTATTTCGATCTACGCCCACCCGGTTTTCAGGACCAGTGAAGTGGGTCTTTTCGCCGCGGTGCTTTACCACGCCTTGAACGGAGTGCGCATCATTCTGGTCGATTTCTGGCCCGGGGCTGTGCGCCATCATGCGAAGATTTTCTATGTCATGATGACCCTATTCGTCCTTTCCATGATCCCCGTTTCTTACCTCATGCTCCGCCATATCTTTAATGAATAGTTACGGGAGCCGCCCGGCCCCCACCGCCAGCACCTTCGAACTCGTCGCCTGGCTTTTCATGCGCCTGAGCGGCGTGCTTCTGCTCATCCTGGCTTTGGGACACTTGGTGATCATGCATTTGATCAATGACATAGGCAAAATCAATTATGAGTTCGTGGCAGGGCGCTGGAGCGGCGAGCTGGGCATGCTTTGGCGCGGCTACGACTGGCTGATGCTTATTCTGGCCATGCTTCACGGGGTCAACGGCATGCGCACCATTCTGGAAGATTATCTGAGCCCGGGCCGCCGCCGCATCCTGGTCCTGACGGTTCTCTATGTCGTGAGCTTTGCTTTCCTGGCCGCTGGCTCCTATGTCGTCTTCTCATTCCGGCGGGTCATGTAATGGGCGCGCAAATACACAAATTTGAAGCCATTGTGGTGGGCGGCGGGGGAGCCGGTCTCTATGCGGCGCTCGCTCTCTCCAAAGAAAAAGTTCAGACGGCCGTGCTTTCAAAATTGTATCCCACGCGCTCGCACACGGGCGCGGCCCAAGGCGGCATCGGCGCGGCCCTGGCCAATGTTGAGCCCGACAACCCGGAATGGCACATGTATGACACGGTGAAAGGCTCCGATTATCTGGCAGATCAGGACGCCGTAGAAATCATGTGCAACGAAGCGGTCACCACGGTTTACGAGCTCGAGCATCTGGGCTTGCCGTTCAACCGCACTCCCGAGGGAAAAATCGACCAGCGGAAGTTCGGGGGCCACACGCGCGACCACGGCAAAGCCCCTGTGCAGCGGTCGTGTTTTTCCGCCGACCGCACGGGCCACATGATTTTGCAGACGCTGTATCAGCAGTGCATCAAAAACGAGGTCAAGTTCTTTGACGAATATCACGTGATGGACCTGATTCTTGAAAGCGGCATCTGCCGCGGCGTGGTGGCCTATCAAATTTCAAACGGCGAGGTGCATGTTTTCCACGCCAAAACCGTGCTGTTTGCCACCGGCGGTTCCGGGCGGATGTTTAAAATCACCTCCAATGCCCATGCGCTCACGGGGGACGGCATGGCCGTAGCGCTCCGGAGAAAAATCCCGCTTGAGGACATGGAGTTTTTCCAGATCCACCCCACGGGAATTTACAAGATGGGCATTCTTCTCTCCGAAGCCTGCCGGGGGGAAGGCGGGATTTTAAGAAACGGCAAGGGCGAGAGGTTCATGGAGCGGTATGCGCCCACCATCAAGGATTTGGCGCCGAGGGACATTGTTTCCCGCTGCATCTATTTTGAAGTCCGTGACGGCAACGGCGTGAACGGTAAAGATTATGTTCATCTCGATCTGACGCATTTGGGCGCTGAAGTCATAGAAAAAAAGCTTCCGGACATTGCAGATTTTGTGCGAACCTATATGGGATTAAATCCGGTCACGGACTTGATTCCCATCCAGCCCACGGCGCATTACGCGATGGGCGGGATTCCGTCCAATTTTAATTCCGAAGTTCTCGGGGATGAAAAAGGCACTATTGTAAAGGGTTTTTATGCCGCGGGGGAATGCGCCTGCGTTTCCGTGCACGGAGCCAACCGCTTGGGGACCAATTCTCTTGTGGATATCCTGGTGTTCGGGCGGCGCGCGGGGCTCTCAATGGCCAAATACTGCCGCGCGAACGATTTTGCGCCTTTGCCGAAGGATCCGGAGAACGAAGTTCTGGCGCAAATCGAATGGCTCCGCTCGAACGCGGGCGGAGAAAAAACCGCGGTTGTGCGAGAGGCCCTGCAATGCACCATGATGGACAACTGCGGGGTTTTCCGCACCAGCGAAACCCTTCAAAAAGCTCAGGGAGACATTGCAGAGCTCAAGAAGAGATTTTTGAAAATCCAGGTTTCGGACAAGAGCCAGGTTTTTAACACGGATATGCTGGAGGCGATGGAGCTCAACAATTTGCTCGATCTGGCCCAGGTCACGGTGGACGCGGCATTCGCCCGCACGGAGTCCCGAGGCGCGCATTACCGCGAAGATTTCCCCAAAAGGGATGACGCGCAGTGGATGAAACATTCCTTCGCCACATTGTCCGCCGGAAAAACAGATTTGAAATATAAGCCCGTGGTCATCACGCGTTTCCAACCGCAGGAGAGGAAATACTGATGAAAGTCGAGCTTAAAATCCAGCGGTTTGACCCGGTCAAAGACCAGGAACCGCATTTTGAAACCTATGCTGTGGACTGCGAGCCTACAGACCGCGTTCTAGACGCGCTCCTCCAAGTGAAAGGCCTCATGGACGGCACTCTCACTTTGAGAAAATCCTGCGCTCACGGCGTCTGCGGCTCTGACGGGATGAGAATCAACGGCAGGAACCGGCTGGCCTGCAAAGAGCTCATTCAAAGTCAGGAGCAGCCTATTGTCGTTGAGCCCATGAAGGGGTTTAAAATCGTGAAAGATCTCGTCGTGGACATGGAACCCTTCTTTGAAAAATTCCGCGCGGTCAAACCGTACCTGATCAATGAGGATCCGCCTCCCGCAAAAGAGCGTCTGCAGTCGGAAAAGCAGAGGGAAAAATTTGAGGACGCCACAAAATGCATCTTGTGCGCCTGCTGCACCACTTCCTGCCCCACATTCTGGGCGGATTCGGAGTTTCTGGGCCCGGCCGCGCTCGTGGCGGCGCAGCGGTTTATTTTTGACTCGCGGGACCAGGCCAAAGAAGAACGCCTGGATATCGTCGGGGAGAAAGAGGGTGCTTGGAAGTGCCGCACCATCTTCAATTGCACGGATGCTTGTCCGAGGGACATAGAGGTCACAAAAGCCATCGGAGAAATCAAGAAAGAGGAGCTTTTCAGAAAGCTGTAAAACCATATGGGAAAAAGTTTATTAGACAAAGTCTGGGACGCGCACAAGGTGCGCACTCTGCCCTCGGGCAAAGACCAGGTTTTTATCGGGCTTCATTTGATCCATGAAGTCACGAGCCCGCAGGCCTTCGCCATGATCCGCGAAAAGGGCTGGAAAGTCATGTATCCGCAAAACACTTTCGCCACGGTGGACCACATCGTGCCCACGCAAAATCAGGCGCGCCCTTTTGCAGATCCTCTCGCCGAAGAAATGATGCAGGCTCTTGAGAAGAACACAAAAGAGTTCGGCATAAAAATGTTCGATTTCGCCACGAAAAAGCAGGGTATTGTCCATGTCATCGGGCCAGAAATGGGCCTCACAAAACCCGGCATGACCATCGCCTGCGGAGATTCCCACACCAGCACGCACGGCGCTTTTGGTTCTTTGGCATTCGGTATCGGCACCACACAGATTCGCGATCTTTTAGCCACGCAGACCCTGGCGCTTTCGAAACCCAAACTGCGCAGAATTTCAATCACGGAAAAACTGGGCAAGGGCGTTTTCGCCAAAGATGTCATCCTGGCTATCATCCGCAAGCTCGGCGTGAACGGCGGCATCGGGCATTGCTACGAATACGGTGGGGCCGTGCTGGACGGCATGACCATGGAAGAGCGCCTCACCATCTGCAATATGTCTATTGAGGGCGGCGCGCGCATCGGCTATGTCAATCCGGACAAGACAACTTTTGAATATCTGAAAGGGCGGGAATTGTCGCCCAAAGGCAAAGAATTTGATAACGCAACGACTTGGTGGTCCTCTATGGCGTCGGACGCAAATGCTCGTTATAATGACAAAGTGGAGATGGACGGCTCCAAAATCGAGCCCATGGTGACTTGGGGAATCAATCCGGGCCAGTCGGTGGGCGTGGGGGAAAATCTACCCAATCCCGAATCCTTGCCGGTCAACGATCGTGAAACCGCCAGCGAGGCCTATGAACACATGTCCTTGAAACCGGGCCAACCCATCCGCGGTACGGAAATCAATGTTGCATTCATTGGATCCTGCACGAATTCCAGAATTTCAGACCTGCGCGAAGCGGCCAAAGTGGCGCAAGGCCGCCAAGTGGCCAAGGGCGTGCGCGCGTTCGTGGTGCCGGGCTCCCAGCAGGTGGACTTGGCCGCCCGCAAGGAAGGGCTGGATAAAATTTTCACGGAAGCGGGCTTTGACTGGCGCAATGCCGGCTGTTCCATGTGCCTGGCCATGAATCCGGACAAGCTGAAAGGCCGCGAAATCAGCGCGTCTTCCAGCAACCGCAACTTCAAAGGACGACAGGGATCGGCCACGGGCCGCACTCTGCTCATGAGCCCGGCCATGGTCGCTGCCGCCGCCATCAACGGCAAAGTAACGGATGTGAGGGAATTAATGAAATGAAAATAAATTCAGTTTCCGGCCGCGGACTGCCATTGCCCGGCAATGACATCGACACGGACCGCATCATCCCCGCGCGATATCTGAAATGCGTCACTTTCGACGACTTGGGACAATACGCTTTTTATGACGTGCGCTTTGATGAGAACGACAAGCCCAAAGACCATCCGTTCAATGATCCGCGCTACAAAGGCGCTTCCATTCTCATCGTGGGCCGCAATTTTGGCTGCGGCTCCTCGCGCGAGCACGCGCCCCAGTCCATCAAACGCTTCGGCATCAACGCGATTGTGGGAGTTTCTTTCGCGGAAATTTTCGCGGACAACTGCACGGCCATCGGAATCCCCGCTGTGACGGCGGAGCAGGGAGACATCGACAATCTCATGAATTTTGTCAAAGACGACCCCGCCTGCGACATGACCGTGGATTTAAACAAAAACGAAGTTGCCTACGGCGATTTTCAAATTTCCATCCGCCTCCCGGAACAGTCGCGGAGCGCTCTGGTGAACGGTTCCTGGGACAGCACGGCCGAGCTCCTTTCCGCAAAGGACCGCATACAAGAAACGGCGTCGAAACTTCCCTACAACAACAATTTTAGTTAGAATGACTCACTTGGGGGTGTTATGAAGAAAAAAGACCTCGTCCTGTCCGTCTCTGAGCGCGCCCGCGTGAGCCATTCCGTGGCCAACCGGGTGATCAAGTCTCTTGTTAAAACCATCGCCGGGTCCCTGGAAGCGGGAGACCGCATCACCTTGTCCGGCCTGGGCACTTTCCGCACCAAGGCCCGCAAGGCCAAGCCTGCCAGAAATTTGCAAACCGGTGAGAGCGTTTATCTGCCCGCCGGCAAGAAGATTTCTTTCAAGCCGAGCCTTTCCTTCAAGCGGCTTCTAAAAACCAAGCCGGACGCCGATAATGCTTCGCTGAACTGATGGAAAAAGTTAAAATCCGGGGGCTGGTCCGCATCGCGGGCTGGATATTCCATGTCTGGGGCGGCCTCGTGGCCTTCAAAGGGCTTTACGACTCATTTTTCGGAGAACCCGAAGCCAATCTCTATTCGCCGGAAAAATGGGAGTTCGTCACCCAGGAGCAGTGGCTGCGCTGGAGCGGTTTTGAAATCGCTTACGGTTTGGCCTGCATCGGTTTGGGCTTCGCCTGCTGGGAAGCTGCCAAGCGTTTGCCCGATTGGGTGGAACGCGCCAAGCAAACTCCCGACCCCAACTTCTCTTAAAAACTCATTCCCATGAAGGAGCCCTCGCAAAAGCTTTCCTCCCTTCCGCCGTACCTCTTTTCGCGCATCAGCCAGCTGAAACTCGAGGCGCACGCAAAAAATCTGGATGTGATTGATTTGGGTATGGGCAATCCGGATCTGCCCACGCCGCCGCACATCATCGAGAGGTTGGTGGAATCCGTCAAGGACCACCCCAGCACACACCGCTATCCGCAGGCCAAAGGCATGCCCAAATTCCGCGCCGCTGTCGCAGAATGGATGGATTCTCGCTTTGGGGTCAAAGTGAATCCTAACAATGAAGTTCTAGCTCTGGTGGGGTCCAAAGAAGGCATCGCGCATTTGTGCATGGCCTACATGAACCCGGGCGATGTGGCGCTCGTGGGCAACCCGGGATACCCGGTCCATTTCAACGGAGTTTTTTTGGCGGGGGGGACCGTGG
>MGUQ01000035.1:9691-15573 GCA_001799975.1 Elusimicrobia bacterium RIFCSPLOWO2_01_FULL_54_10
ATCCCAACAACCCCACTGCCGCCGTCGTGGAGGACCCTAAATTCTTCGAGGAAGTCGTCCGCTTCGCCAAAAAATATGATATTCTGGTGGTGCACGACAATCCCTACTGCGAAATCACTTTTGACGGTTATCAGGCGCCTTCGTTTCTCCAAACACCCGGAGCCAAGGATGTCGGGGTCGAATTCTTTTCGTTTTCCAAGACTTATAACATGGCGGGATGGCGGGTGGGGTTTGTGGTGGGCAGCCAGCCGCTGATCGCGCCTCTGGAAAAATTCAAGTCGTTCCTGGATTACGGCGTGCCTTCCTTCGTGCAGCTGGCCGCGGCCTGGGCGCTCAAAGCCCCGCAGGATTGCGTCAGGGAAACCGCCGCGCGCTACGCCAAGCGGCGCGACCAGATGATTGAGGGCCTGGCCAAGATCGGCTGGCAGGTGGACAAGCCCAAGGCCACCATGTATCTGTGGGCGCCGCTTCCGGCAAGCTGGAAAGGAAAAGGCTCACTCGAATTTTGTGAAGAACTCATCCGCGAAACGGGCATTGTGATGGCGCCCGGAGCCGGATTTGGCCCTTACGGCGAAGGCTATGTGCGCATGGCGCTCGTCACTCACGACAAGAGGTTTCACGACGCGCTGTTGCGCCTGAAAAAATTTATCAAATGAAATCCATAGGCATCGGTCTCATCGGTTTAGGCACGGTTGGGTCCGGCGCGGTCAAGATCATTCGCCGCAACAAGGAGATGATCTCCCGCCGGGCCGGCTGCCATGTGCGCCTGGTCCGCTTCTGCGACAAATTCATTCGCAGCAAGCCGGATCTCGGCATTCGTTCGGGAGATGTCACGAGCGATTACCACGACCTTCTCAAAAACCGCGACATCGACATCATTGTGGAATTGATCGGCGGCTACGAGCCGGCGCGCACCATGATTTTGGACGCGCTCAGGGCCGGCAAGCATGTGGTGACGGCCAACAAGGCCGTTCTGGCCAAGTATTGGGACGAAATCCTTTCCACGGCGCAGAAACACAAGCGGCTTGTTTATTTTGAAGCCGCCGTGGGCGGGGGAGTTCCCGTCATTCAGGGCTTGAACGAAGGCCTCGCGGGCAACCGCATTGCTAAAATCATGGGCGTACTGAACGGCACCACCAACTTTATCCTCACTAAAATGTCCGAGGAGAACATGAAGTTCAGCGACGCCCTGGAGACCGCCCGCAAGGCCGGATTTGCCGAGGCCAACCCCGCTTACGACATCGAGGGGCTGGACACGGCACACAAGCTCTCGATTCTCTCCTCCATCGCTTTTGGCGCATGGGTGAAGATTTCAGACATTCCCACGGAAGGCATTGCCAAGCTGGACCTTTTCGATCTCCAGCTCGCGGAGCGGGAGTTCGGGCTGGGATTAAAACTCCTGGGAATTGCCAAGGAAAACCGCGGCAAAGTGGAAGCGCGCGTGCACCCGGCATTCTTGCCCATCGGACACCCGTTCCTCTCGGTCAAGAACGAATACAACGCCATTTTAATTGAAGGCGATTCTGTGGACGACGTGATTTTTTACGGCAAGGGCGCAGGCCAAATGCCTGCAGCCTCCGCAGTGGTGTCTGACATCATTTTTGTGGCGCGCCATGTGGCCGAAGGCACGGCCGGCCGCCTGCCCTATGTCACCTACGATGAAAAAAGAAAAATCAAAATGCTTAAAGCGGATGATTCCCTTTGCAAATATTACCTGCGCTTCACCACCAAAGACCGCTCCGGCGTGCTGGCAAAAATCTCCGGCCTCCTGGGCCGCTACCGCGTGTCCATTGATTCGGTTTTTCAGCCCACGGTGATTGATGAAGGCAAGATCGGCCCCCACGCCCACATCCTTGTGGCCACGCACGCGGTGCGCGAAGGCAGCGTGCGCAAGGCGGTCCGCCAGATCGACGGCTTAAGCATCACCAAGGCCAAGACCGTTGTCATCCGCATCGAAGACTGAAGTCATGCCCCGCCAAGGAATCATAGAACGCTACAGGGCCTATCTGCCGGTCACCGAAAACACTCCTGTCATTTCACTCATGGAAGGCGACACGCCTCTCCTTCCGGCCAAAAATCTCGCAAAGAAAATTGGCGCCGAGGCCTATGAACTCTATTTGAAATTTGAGGGCATGAACCCCACGGGTTCATTCAAGGACCGCGGCATGACTTTGGCAGTTTCGAAAGCCGTGGAGAAAGGCGCAAAAACCATCATCTGTGCTTCCACAGGCAACACTTCGGCTTCCGCCGCGGCTTACGCGGCCCAGGCGGGCATCCGCTGTGCGGTGCTGATCCCTTCGGGCAACATCGCGCTTGGTAAACTTTCCCAGGCCCTCATGCATGGGGCCACAGTGATTTCAGTGAACGGCAATTTCGACGATGCTCTCACTCTGGTCAAAGAAGCCGCGGAGAAATTTCCCGTCACGCTCGTCAATTCGCTCAACCCCGACCGGATTGAAGGCCAAAAGACCGGCGCGTTCGAAATCGTGGATGAGCTTGGGGAGGCTCCGGATTTTCAGTTCATGCCCGTGGGCAACGCGGGCAACATCACGGCTTATTGGAAGGGCTACAAAGAATATTGCGACAGGGGCAAATGCATCAATCTGCCCAAGATGATGGGATTTCAGGCGGCTGGCGCAGCGCCCATCGTGAGCGGCAAGCCCGTCGAAAATCCGGAAACCATCGCCACGGCCATCCGCATCGGCAACCCCGCATCCTGGAAGCAGGCGGAAGCGGCAAAAACGGAATCTGCTGGTGTTATTGACTCTGTTACGGATAATGAAATTTTGGACGCCTACAAGATTTTGGCCGCAACTGAAGGGGTTTTTTGCGAGCCGGCATCTGCCGCGGGCGTGGCGGGGCTCATAAAATATTTAAAGGCCGGGAAATTGGAAAAGAGGATCGCAAAACTGCGCATCGTCTGCATTTTGACGGGCCACGGCCTGAAAGACCCGGAATGCGCCATCCGCTCCATTGAAAAACCCGTGAGCATCGCGCCCTCCATGGACGCGCTTAAATCTGTTCTTTTCGCTTCCGCCTGACTTCGTCCAGAAATTCCCTTAAATCCGGCCTGACATTGTCCCGTCCGATCTTCTCCATGGGGCCGGACTTCGCCAATACAGCCATCGGCGCCGGGCGCATACCCGTGATCACGAGGCGAATGGCCCTTCGGCCGCAATCATTGAGAATCTGCTCCAAAATATAAATCCCAGTGGCGTCCATGTGCAGAACATCCTTCATGTCCAGAACAAGGATTTGGGGCGGCTTCTCCACAAACCGGATGGTTTCAAGAAGCTTGCTGGCCGCGCCGAAGAAAAAACTGCCCTGGATTGAAAACACCTCGACGCCCTCGGGAATGTGGTTGGCCCGGAGAGAGTCCGAAGCTTGGCCGGAATCTTCTTCATCCGCTTCACGGGACATGGCGCGCACCTCGGTCAAATCCGCCATGTTTTTCATGAACAGGAATGACGCCAGCACCATCCCAACCTCCACAGCTACGGTCAAATCCACGAGAATGGTCAGGAGGAAAGTCACCAGCAGCACCGCCACATCGCTGCGGGGACCTTTGAGCAGAGAACGGAACGACCGCCATTCGGACATATGGTAGCTGACCACAACCAGAATTCCGGCAAGGATGGCCAGGGGGATCTTTTCGGCCAGGCTCCCCGCCCACAATAGCACCAAAAAAAGCACCGCCGCGTGGACCATGCCCGCCACAGGCGTGCGGCCGCCGTTCTTGATGTTGGTGGCTGTGCGCGCGATGGCGCCCGTCGCAGGAATGCCGCCGAAAATGGGCGAGGCAAGGTTGGCAATCCCCTGGGCGATCAATTCGGTATTGGATTTGTGCCTGCTGCCGATCATGCCGTCGGCTACGACAGCGGAGAGCAGGGATTCGATGGAACCCAGGACCGCGATGGTGAGTGCTGAGGGAAAAAGAATCTTGATCTCTTGCCAGCTGAAATGCGGCCATTGCGGAGCAGGCAGTCCGCTGGGGATTGAGCCGAATCGGCTTTGGATGGTCTCCACGGGAAGATGCAGAAAATAAGCCGTGGCCGTGCCGATCACGAGCGCGGCGATGGGGCCGGGGATCCTGTGCCAGTTCTTGGGCCAGTAGGAGATGCAGATGATGGTGAAAAGCGCGAGAAGAGGTGAATAAAGATTGTCGCCAAAAAAATCTTTCATTTGTGTGCTGAAGATGATGACCGCGATGCCGGAGGTGAAGCCCGTGATGACGGGGTAGGGGATGAACTTGACGACTTTCCCGAGCCGGGCCAGGCCCATGCCGATGAGGATGACTCCAGCCATGAATGTGGCGATGGCCAGCCCGTGATAGCCGTATTTTGCAGCCACTCCGGAAACGATCACGACAAAGGCCCCGGTGGGCCCGCCGATCTGCACTCGGCTTCCGCCCAGGGCTGAGATTAAAAAGCCTGCAATGACCGCGGTGAAAAGTCCGCGTTCCGGGGGAAGACCGGAAGCGATGGCGAAGGCCATAGCAAGCGGAAGGGCCACGAGACCCACCACGATGCCGGCCTGGATGTCAGATTTAAACTGAGGAAGGGAATAATTGCGGAGGCAGACGATCGATTTCGGGAGATACATGAAGTTTCGCTTTGTAAAATCGATTATACCGGACATACCGCTATAATTCAAGAACCGGGCGGCATATTGTATACTTTAAGCATGAAATTCCGCACCGTAATATTGATATTTTCCGGATTTTTTCTGCAGGGCTGCGCCGGGCAGTATCCTCTGCGCCAGGGCGCCGCCCCCGACATCACCACGGACCCCTACAACCCGCCCCAGTTTGTGACGCTCGAAAAAATGCTCTATCCCATAAAGAACATTGAAATCCAACAGCAACAATGCCCCGACATCCTGCCCGTCAAATCCAAATTTTCTTCCGCCCAAACCTTCGAGCTGTGCAAAAAAGCGGGGCTGTCCATGCTGGGGTGGGCGCTGGTGCACGAAAACTTGATGACTTTCACCCTGGAGTTTGCCGCGCGCACTTCCGCGATTTTTTCCAAAGACGATGTGGTGATTGTGGTGTCGGAAGAAAAGACCGGCTCCTCTGTTCATGTGCGGTCCAAATCCCGTTCAAAAACCGGCGATTGGGAGGGCAACGCCGAGCGCATCCGCAAGTTTTTTCTGAAATTCAGGGAAGCTGAAGCCGGTCACCACGGCGTCCGGTCGCCGAAGGAGACCGCCCGTTAGCGGTAAACGCGGAAAGCGGCGATGGCGGGGGGAATGGGGGGCTCCAGCACCCCGTGTTTCTCGGCATAAAGCAGGCCCGCGGGTTTCACCGTAAATTTTCCGAACTTTTTGTTAAGCTCGTCCGCCGCCTGATTCACTTTCTTTCTTTTGCCCATCGCCTCAAATAAAAATTCCTGCCAGGGAGCGCGCGCCACCCCCGATACGCTCACGCCCAGGAGCCGCACGGGCTGTTCCAGTTCAATTCCCTCCAGCATCCGCAGAGCCGCCTGATAAATTTCCAGGCCGTCATCCATAAAAGCCCGCCCGCGGTGCTCGTGAGAGAATGTGGTGAAGTCCTTGTAGCGCACAGTGAGAGACACCGTGCGGCCTTCCATGCCCCGCTTGCGCATGCGGAAAGCCACTTTTTCAGAGAGAAAATGAAGATAGGATTTCAAAATGTCCGGGTCGGAGGTGTCTTTGGGAAATGTGGTGCTGTGGCCGAAGGATTTCTCGTCCGCGCCTTCGTTTTCCGTTCGCACGGGGGAGTCGTCGCGGCCCCGGCCCATGCGTTTCAAGTGATATCCCCAAACCCCGAAGTGGTGGTGGAGCCTGCCGACGTCGGCGTCTCCCAGCTCCTTGCAGGTTTTGATGCCCAGCTCCTGCAGGCGGACTTTGAGCTTCCGGCCCAC
>MGUQ01000035.1:15629-17461 GCA_001799975.1 Elusimicrobia bacterium RIFCSPLOWO2_01_FULL_54_10
GGCAGGCCGGTCAAACCTCGGATGCGGGCTTTCAAGCGCTCGGCCAGGCCGCGGCCGTCTGTGCCGAAGCATTGCAAGCTTCCCGTGACATCCAGATAGGCCTCATCGCAGGAAGCCATTTCCACGCGGTCTGTGAAGGATTCCAGGACTTCCAGGATTTTGGCGGTGGAGTCCATGTATTTTGAGGAGCTTCCGTCCACCACAAGGGCCTGCGGGCAGAGCTGGCGCGCCTCATAAAGGTTCATTCCTGTTTTCACGCCGAAAGCCCGCGCCTCGTAGGAAGCCGTCATCACCACGCTCCTGCGTCGGGAGTCCGCCACCACCAGCAGGGGTTTGCCGCGCAGAAGGGGATTGGCCTTCTGCTCCACGGAAGCGAAGAAGGAATTCATATCCACGTGCAGGATGACGCGGTTCATCCCATCACCTGACTGCCGATCGATGATCGGCTCTGCGAGCCGAAGTCAGGTGGTGGGATCACTCGGGCTCCTCCGCATGATGCCGCCGCGCGCGGCGGGCTTTCTGCTTGCGGATGCGCCCGAATTCTTTGAGCCGCCCGGAAGTTTGGGGAGAAATTTTCATTTCAATCTGGTCCACTAATTCGCGCAGGGCCAAAAAACGGTTCAGGGAGCGCTGGCGCTCGCGCTGGACTTTCACCATCAACTCCAGCGGGGGATATTTCAGGATCACCGCGTTGGCCGTCTTGTTGATTTTCTGCCCGCCCTTGCCGCCTCCGCGGGTGAACTGCTCTTCAATGTTGCCCACAACAATGCCAAGGGTTTTGATGCGGGTCATCAAATGGTCAATCTTACCTTGGCTGACAGGAAAATGTTCGTTCAGGTTCATTTGAGTGAGGTATCGCGAGAGAAAACTTTGTTGCGCGTTAGCGAGATAAAGTTTTCTCGAGCGATCATCATACTTTTATGAAATCAAATCCAAAAGCGACGCCGTTGGCCACCAGGTTGAAGCCCATTCCGGAGGGCTCGCCGTAAATTTCCACCGCCTCGCTCATGGCGCCCTTCCAGGCCTCAAATTCGCTCTCCGGAAACACAAAAATCTCCACACGCTCGGAATTGGGCACATCGTTCTTCTCAAAAGCCTCGCGCTGGTTCTTGCCCTCCCGCACGCTGCCCTTAAAAACCGCCAGCCGGGCGTTTCGGTTGCGGCGGATGAGCTTGTCGAGCTTGTGGGTGGCCACATTGCCGCATTCCACCCATAGTTTGGTGGCCCCGGCTTCGTCCAACGCAATCAGGTCGGGCCGGAACTCCTGGTCCGCCACTGCGGGATGATTGCCGCTGATGGCAACCTGGGGGTTTTGGTCAAAAAAATAGATGAAAGCGGCGAGTTTTAACGCCATGTGGTCCAGAGTTTCCGTCTCCTGGCTCACCAGCACCAGTTTTTTGGCCGTCTGGCCCAGCTGGATGTGGCAGCGGATCTGCAACTTAGAAACCTTGCTTGACGAGGATGTAAAGGAGGGCGCAGAGGCCTGCGATGACGCCCACAAGCCAGTTCAAATCGGTGATGAAGCAGGGAAAAACAAACAGGATGATTCCGAAAATGACAAAAATGGAGCGGCCCATTCTGCGGCCGTACTTATAAAATACAAAACCGATGCCGCTGGCCACCATGGAAGCCATGATGCTGGCAAAAGTGAATTCAAACATGAGGTCTCCTTATTTTTTCCAGTTCGCGTAAGTGAAAAAGAGTTCTTCGCCTTTGGCCACGGGGCGCAGGGCCTTTAAATAAACTTGCCTGCCGCGGATTTTCTTTTCCATGTTGGGGGCAAAAGAGTGATTGGCCATGCCCGCCAAGCCCGTGGGGATCAGGACATGCCC
>MGUQ01000035.1:17502-20504 GCA_001799975.1 Elusimicrobia bacterium RIFCSPLOWO2_01_FULL_54_10
ACGCCGCTAACCTTGAGCTCCAAACCTTTTTTCAAGGATTTTCCGGCAAAAAGCCCCAGCCCCGCACCCTTCACTTTGGATTTGCGCACAACAAAGCGGGCGTCATTTTCATCCAATGATTTCATTTCTTCTTATATCCGTAAAGCCACTTGGCCGTGGTGCCGCCGGTGTTTTCCACCGTGTGCTTGGCGCGGGCGGGAATAAAAAATTCTTTGCCGGGGAGCGCTTCGTGGTTTACACCCGAAATCTCCAGCCGGAGCTTGCCTTCCATCACCATGAGAAGCTCGTCCGTGTCGTGCACATAGTCTTCCCAGAGCTGTCCGGGGGGATCCACCCAAAGCCCGCAGGAATAACCCCGCGCGGCCCAGTCTTTTTCGATTTTATCCTGAGAGACTATCATCTATGGAAGATTGAATTTGACTCTTTTTCCATGAACGATGGCAACAATGTAAACTGCGTGTGATTTTGAGTTGAAGCGATAAATCAGGCGATAATTCCCGACAAGAAGTTCCCTGTGAGGGAGATGAGGAAAGTCCGGCAGCCGGCGGCCTAATTCGGGAAAATGTTCAAGGCGTTCGGAGGAGCGATACAACGCCTCGGTCTCATAGCGGGCGTAGAAAGCCGAATCTTGGGCAATGTAATCATAAATTCGCAGAAGATCCGAAAGCGCTCTCCTGTTCCATATTACTTTTGCCATTTGGAGGAAAGTTTTTTCCAAACCTCTTTGTGAGAGAGGGTTCTGCCTTTACGGACGTCCGATTCCCCGGATTCGATCTTCTCAAGCACATAAAGCCGGTACATTAGATCCTCCATCTCGATATTCTTGGGAAAATCCTTAACAATGCTCATAATTTGGCTTCTTGCTATCGTCATATATGCCTCCTTCAGTAATTCAAGCTATTCTAACACTGAAACCCGCTGCGTTCAACGACCAGCCAAGGAATCATCCTTCACAGCATTTCTTGAGGGTGCTCAAATCCTGCTCCACCATGTGGATGTCTTCGGCAAATTTGTCATCTGCCATGCTTGGGAGCTGAAAAAGCGTGAATATCACTTCGCTGTCCTTGCCATTGGCCACCACGCGCATGGGAACATAGACTGTGACGCCTGGAGCTACCTCCACATAGTGGTCCAGAACGCCATTTTTGGCATCCGTGACAAATCTCACCTTGGCCGGCCCCATTGGCGTCTCAATCCTCCAGGCATTCCCATCCATTTTGATCGATTTGCAGAACGCCTGCGCCCACTTGGGCATGTTTTCCGGCTTTGAGGCAAACTCAAACACCTTTTTAGGGGAAGCCTTAATGGAGACGGTTAGAGTTTTGGAATTCACCCCTCACTCTCCTCATACTTTTGCTTCAAGCTCGCCACCACCGTGGGATCCGCAAGCGTGGTGGCATCACCCAAGGCGCGGCCTTCGGCGATGTCGCGCAGAAGGCGACGCATGATTTTGCCGGAGCGGGTTTTGGGGAGTTCCGCCGTGAAATAGATGTCGTCCGGGCGGGCCAAGGCGCCGATTTTCTCAGCCACATGCGCTTTGAGCTTGCCGATCATCTCCAGGTTTCCGTCCTGACCTTTGGCGCCTTCTTTGAGCGTGACAAACGCCGCAATGGCCTGCCCCTTAATATCATGATTTTTGCCCACCACGGCCGCTTCCGCCACCGCATGGTGGTCCACAAGCGCGCTCTCCACTTCCATCGTGCTGATGCGGTGTCCCGACACATTCATGACATCATCAATGCGCCCGAGCAGCCAAAAACACCCGTCTTTGTCGCGCTTGGCCCCGTCTCCCGTAAAATATTTTCCCGGGAACTTGTCCCAATACTGCTTCTGGTAACGGTCAGGATCATTAAAAATTCCACGCATCATGGAAGGCCAGGGGGAAGTGAGCACCAAATATCCGCCCGCGCCTGTGGGCACAGGCTTGCCGGCTTCATCCAAAATCTCCGCCTTGATTCCAGGGAAAGGCCATGTGGCGGAACCCGGTTTTAAGGGAGTCACGCCAGGCAAGGGGGAAATCAAAATGGATCCTGTCTCTGTCTGCCACCAGGTGTCCACCACAGGACAGTTCTTGCGCCCGATATGCTCGTAATACCACATCCACGCTTCCGGGTTGATGGGCTCGCCCACGCTCCCAAGCAGACGCAAAGAAGACAAATCCCGCCGGCGGGGAAACTCTTCGCCCCATTTCATGAATGTGCGGATGGCCGTGGGCGCCGTATAAAAAATGGTCACGCCGTATTTCTCAATAATTTTCCAAAAACGGTCTTTCTCCGGATAATCCGGCGTGCCTTCATACATCACCACGGTGGCGCCGTTGGAGAGAGGTCCGTAAAGAATATAAGTGTGGCCCGTGACCCAGCCGATGTCCGCGGTGCACCAATAAATATCTTCATCTTTCAAATCAAATATCCAGCGCGTGGTGAGGTTGGCGCCGAGCAAATATCCCGCCGTGGTGTGAACAATCCCCTTGGGCTTGCCCGTGGTGCCGGAAGTGTAGAGCGTAAAAAGCATGTCCTCCGAATCCATTGGCTCCGCCGGGCACTTCGCAGAGGCGTCTTCCATGAGCCGGTGCCACCACAAATCCCGGCCTTCCTTCAAAGGAACCTGCGTGGGGTCGGTCGCGCGGTTAACTACCACAACTTTCTGCACGCTGGGGCAGTCCTCGAGCGCGGCGTCCACATTTTTCTTTAGGGCCAGGGCGGCGCCCCGGCGGTATCCGGCGCTCGCGGTGACCACAGCTTTAGCCTGGGCATCATTGATGCGGTCTTTAAGCGCTTCGGCTGAAAATCCGCCAAAGACCACGCTGTGCACGGCGCCGATGCGCGCGCAAGCGAGCACCGTGATGGCCAGTTCAGGGATCATGGGCATATAGACGATCACGCGGTCGCCTTTTTTGACGCCCAGGCCCTTCAAGACATTGGAAAACTTGCAGACTTCCGAGTGGAGTTGTTTATAAGTGAGCGTGCGGGAATCCCCGGGCTCGCCTTCCCAAATAATGG